>JAJSZB010000388.1:0-6702 GCA_050613715.1 Streptomyces sp. IBSBF 3018 | reverse complement strand
AGCGGCGGGCGGGTGGTCGTCGCGATGACGGCGGGCCGCAGCTCGCGCACCCACGCCGACAGCGACGCGGGCCGCTCGCCCGGCTCCGTGGCGAAGATCGACGCGAGCCGGGCCGCCCGGTCCGGCGCGAGCTGCGCGAACTCCGGCAGCGCGAGCAGCGCGTCCCGCAGCGCCTGCGCGGTGGCGGCCGGGGTCTCACCGCTGAGCAGGAAGTACGTCATCGCGCCGAACGCGTACCGGTCGGTGGCCGGAGTGAGCCGCCCCTCGTAGACCTCGGGCGCGGCGAAGCCCGGCGTGAACCAGACCTCGGCGGTCCGGTGGTCCGCGGCGAGCTTGCTCAGCCCGAAGTCGACCAGCGTGGCCTGGCCGTGCGCGTCGACCATCACGTTGCCGGGGGACAGGTCGCCGTGCACGACCGTGCGCCCCGAGGGGGTCGCCGCGCCGCTGTGCAGCCAGTCCAGCACGTCCGCGAGCTGCTCCAGGCAGCGCACCGCCTCCCGGCGCTCGGCCGGCGTCCGCAGCGTGCGCTCGGCCCGCCAGTCGCGCAGGTCGAGCCCGTCGACGTGGTTCATCACCAGGTACAGCGCCCGCCCGGCGCCGGGACCCGTACGGGTGCCCGCGCCGCGGGGGTGGGCGGAGGGGCCCTCGAAGTGCTCCCTGATGCCGACCACGCCCAGCCGGTGCACGAACCGCAGCAGCTCGGCCTGCTCCCGCCACTTGTCGCTGATCCGCGAGAACAGGTCGCGCGAGAGCGTCTGGCGCGCGTCGAGCACCTTGACCACGACCGGCTCGGTCGCGCCGCCCAGCTCCAGTTCCGCGAGGTAGAGGACCGCCTCGCCGCCGCGCCCGATGGAGCGCAGCAGGCGGTAACGGTCGGGGGCGGTGTCGGGCCCGATGTAGAGACCGGTGTCCACGAGCGTCTGCTTCCCTCCCACGCCCCCGCCCGGCGCCCCAACACACCGGCGCACAGGGGAGGTTCAGACTCCCCCGGCGATCGTTTCCGGGTCAAGGACGCGGGTCTGCCGTGGGTCGCTGCGGTCCGCTGCGGGCGGGCCGGGGAGGGCCGCGGGCCGTCCGGACGGCAGGGCGTGCGTCGCGTGTAGGGACCACGTACCCGCGGTCCCGGCCTCGCCCGGGCCCGTCTAAGGCCCCCGGCGGCGTGCGGGTCCGCGGCTAAGGCCCTGCGCGCCGGTCGGGCCCGGCGGCTAAGGACCCCGCGGGCGCGGCGGCCGCGGAAGTTCGGGAAGGTGCCCGATGTGGCGGACCCCCTGGAAGACGAAGCTGGACACCGTCAGAAGGAGCCGTCTTCCAAGGAGTGACACGGTGTTCAGCTACGAGATCCAGCAGGACCGCCGTCAGCAGTTGCAGCGCGAGGCCGACGCCTGGCGGCTGGTGCGCGACGCCCGGGCGGCCCGCGCCGCCGAGCGCCGGGCGCACCGCAACGAGGCCCGCACCGCCTCGCGGACCGCCGCACGTACCGACGCCGAGGGGGCGGCCGCACCGGACGCCGCGGTCCCGGGCGCCGCCGCTTCCCCCGGCGGCGCCGGCACGCCGCGCCGCCCCCTCGGCCGGGTCCGCCGGGCCCCGCACGCGCGCGGCGCGGCATGACCACCGCGACCGCCGGGCCCGAAGCAGCGCCCACCGCGACCACCGCGGCCGGCGCAACCACCGCGACCCGCGCGACGCCCGCGACCCCCGCGACCCGCGTGGGCGATTCGGTCGCCGCGGACCGCGCGGGAGGCGGGCGCACCGATACAGTCGATGTGCCGGCCGATGCCGCTTCCGCGGCCGACCCCGCTGCCGGCGCTGCCGACGCGGCCGCCGCCCCCGCTGCCCACGACGGCGGCTCGAATCCGGAGGGACCCGCACGTGAATCCGGTGCGTAGGACGGTCAACCGCGTGATGCTCGCGCTGGTCGGGCTGGCGATGGCGGCGGGCGGGAGCGTCATCGCGCTCGCCGGGTCGTCGACGCGGGACTCGGTGCCGACGTGGTGGCCGCAGCCCGGCTCCGGGGCCCCGCTGGTGGACCGGGAGCGGCTCGCGGACCTGCGCGCCCACGACTGGTGGACGCCTGCGGTCGTCGCCTCGGCCGCGTGCGTGCTGCTGCTCGCGCTGGCCTGGGCGCTCGCCCAACTGCGCGGCGGCGGGCGCACGTCGGTGCCGATGGCCGGCTCGGTCACGCTGCGCCCGCGGGTGCTGGCGCAGGTGCTGGCGCGCCGGACCGGCGCGGTGCCCGGCGTCGCCCGGGCCCGGGTCGCGCTGCCCGCCGGCCGGCGCCGCCTGCGCGCGGGCGTGCACGTGACGCTGGAGCCGGGCGCGGCCCCCGCGACCGTGCTGCGCGAGCTCTCCGAGGGCCCCTTCGCCGAGGCGCGCGACGCGGCCGCGCCGCACACCGTGCAGGTCCGGGTACGGATCGCCGCCCGCCCGCACAAGTCCCGCCGCACCCGGTGAGCACCCCCGCGGCGTGACGCACCCGCCGCCGTACGGACCGCCACCCCCGCGCCCCACCCGTACGCACCACCCCGCACCCACCCGTCCGTACGGATCACGCGGCGCGACCAATCCGGCGGCGGCACGGCACCGAAGTACGGACGAGCGCCGTGCCAGCCAGGAGGTGTCCATGCGCGCCGCAGCAGAACCGGACCGGCCGCCGGAGCCGTCCGCGGGAGCGTTGGAAGCCCTGCTCGGGCGGATCGCCCGGGGCGACCGGGAGGCGTTCGAGACGCTCTACACCGCCGTGGCGGGCTCCGTGCTGGGGCTGGCCCGGCGGGTGGTGCGGGACCCGGCGCAGTCCGAGGAGGTCGCGCAGGAGGTCCTGATCGAGGTGTGGCGGTGCGCCGCCCGGTTCGACGCCCGGCGGGGCAGCGCAATGGCCTGGATCATGACGCTGGCGCACCGCCGCGCGGTGGACCGGGTGCGTTCGGCCCAGGCGTCGGCCGACCGGGATCTCCAGGCCGGGGTGCGCGACCACCGCCCGGCCTTCGACGAGGTCAGCGAGCAGGTGGAGCGCCGTCTTGAGCGCGAGCAGGTGCGCCGCTGCCTGCGGCAGCTGACCGAGCTGCAGCACGAGTCGGTGACGCTGGCGTACTACCGCGGCTACACGTACCAGCAGACCGCCGAGGTGCTCGGCGTCGCGCTGGGCACGGTCAAGACCCGGCTGCGGGACGGGCTGATCCGGTTGCGCGACTGTCTGGGGGTGGGCTCGTGACGGGCGTCGACCTGCACACGCTGACCGGCGCCTACGCCGTGGGCGCGCTGACCGGCCAGGAGGCGGCGGAGTTCCGCCGGCACATGGCGCGCTGCCAGGCGTGCGCGCAGGAGGTGCGGGAGCTGGGCGAGACCGCGGCGCGGCTGGCCATGGCGGTCGCCGAGGTGCCGCCCGCGGACCTGCGCACCCGCGTGATGGCCGCGCTGCCCGAGGTCCGCCAGCTCCCGCCGGACGTGCCGGCGGCGCCGCCGCGGCCCGCCGCGCGCCGTGCCTGGCGGCAGCGGATGCCGTATCTGGCCGCGGCCGCGTGCCTGGTGGCCGCCGCGGCCGCGGTGGGCGTCGCGGTGGACGCCCGGCACGAGGCCGACGTGCAGCGCGACCGCACCGCCCGCGCCGAGCAGCGGGCGGCGGCGCTGAGCGCGCTGACCGCGGCGCCGGACGCGACGTTCCGCACCGGCGCGCTCAAGGGCGGCGGCACGGCCACCGTCGTGGCCTCGCGGGACCTCGGCCGGGCCGCGGTGCTCTTCCACGACCTCCCGGCGCTGCCCCGCTCGCGCGTCTACGAGCTCTGGTTCAGCCGCGGCGGCACGATGGTCCCGGCCGGCCTGGTCGACCCCGGCCGCGCCACCGGCTCCCTGCTGCTGAGCGGCACCCCGGCCGGCGCCGACGGGGTGGGCATCACCGCGGAACCCTCCGGGGGCTCCCCCGCCCCGACCGGCTCACCCCTGGTCCTCCTCCCGGTCTGACCGCGCCCGGCCCGCGTACGCGCGGGGTCGGGCGGAACGGGGCGGTGCAGTCGGGGCCGGGCGGGGTCGGGTGCCGACACGCCGCACGGCCGGGGCGGTGCCCCGGCCGTGCGGCGTGTTCGCGGTCGGTGAGAGACCGGCGAGAGATCAGCGAGAGATCAGCGAGACGTCAACGAGGGGTCAGTGGAAGGTCAGTTGTTCTTCCACGCCGACCAGGACATGTTCCAGCCGTTGATGCCGTTGCTCGGATCGACGACCTTGTCCGGGGAGTTGACGACCTGGACGACGTCGCCGATCAGCGAGTGGGAGTAGAACCAGGCCGCGGGGGTGTTGGGGTCGCCGCCGCCCTTGACGTCGTGCAGGCCGACGCAGCCGTGGCTGGTGTTCTCGTGGCCGAACACCGACTCCGGGCGCCAGTAGTTGCCGTGCGCGAAGGTGCCGGAGTCCGACAGCCGCATGCCGTGCGGCACGTCCTTGATCCGGTAGGCGTTGCCCAGGCCCACGGTGTGGGAGTCCATGTCCACCACCGGGTCCTTCTCCTCGATCACCATCTTGCCGTTGTAGGTGGTGTGTTCGGGGTCGCCCAGGCTCGCCGGGAACTGCTTGTACAGCGCGCCGTTGCGGTAGATCTTCAGCGTCTTGGCGGTGTTGTCGGCCACCGAGGTCTGCGAGCGGCCGATGGTGAAGGACACGTCCTTGGACTGCTGGCCGTAGGTGCCGGGCGCGGTCTTCACGCCGTTGAGCCGCAGGTGCAGGGTCACCTTGGTGCCCGGCGCCCAGTAGTTCTCCGGGCGGAAGTCGATGCGCTGGTTGCCGAACCAGTGGCCCTCGACGTCCACGCCGTCGCTGGCGGTGACCGTGATCCCCTTGTGCACGTCGGCCTGGTTGGCGACCGGCTTGCTGAAGCGGATCGACACCTCCATGCCGACGCCGTACGTCGCGCCCGGCTCGATGTTGAAGTTGCCGTAGTTCACCGAGGACGGCTTGATCGTGGTGAACGAGGTCTGCTGCGAGGTGCTGCGGCCCGCGGAGTCGGTCGCGGTGGCCGTCACCGCGTAGTGCGTGTCGGTGTGCAGCACGCCGGACGGCGTCCAGGACGCGCCGTCGGCGGATATCGCGCCGTCGACCGGCTCGCCGCCGGGGCCGGTCACCGCGACCTTGGTCAGCTTGCCCTGCGCCACCGCGACCTTCAGCGCGCCGGTGGTGTCGACGCCGGTCGCGCCGTTGCGCGGCGAGACGGTCAGCGCGGCCTGCGAGGTCGGCGAGGCCGACGCCGAGGCGCCGTTCTTGCCGTCCTGGCCCTGGCCGGCTCCCTGGCCCTTGTCCGATGCGCCCGCGTTGCCCCCGCACGCGGTGGCGCCGAGCAGCACCGCGCCGAGCGCGAGCGCCAGCAGGCCCTTGGCACGGCGGTCGCCGCGCCGGGCGCCGCCGGTCGCGGTGTCGTTCGTCGCGGCGTCCCCTGCGACGTCATGTGCGGCGAAAGGCGCCGTACGTCCCCTGGTCAATCGAGTCTCCCCATCTCGGATGTCATGTCGTAGGAGGCGCCCGGGCCGCGAACGGTTGCGGCTGTTGCATGCCTGATACGTAAACGCTGCGGCGACCCCTCGGCGTTCCCTCCGTGTCAGCACGGTCCGCCCCTCGCAGGGTAAGCGGTCCGGCGGCCCTCCGTCGCCGCATCGGCCCGCGGCCACGCACACGGGGGACGCCGTGCGCGCGGGCCGCGGGCCGATGGCCGGTGGTGAGTGGTGAGTGGTGGGTGGCCGGTGGCCGGTGGTCGGTGGTCGGTGGTCCGTGGGCCCTACGGGACGGGGCTCAGCCGACGTCCTTCCAGTGGTCGTACGCGCTCACCATCTGGAAGCTGCGGGTCGGGCAGTAGAACGCGCTGTTCGGCGAGTCGTAGTGGGTGTCGGAGTTGGCCGTCGAGGCGACCGACCAGGTGCCGTTGTTCCGCACGGATATGTTGCTGGACTCGAAGGTCAGCCCGGCCATCTCGTCGCAGGAGTAGGCGCGTCCCGAGGAGCCGACGGTGGAGTACAGCTCCTCGATGTCCCAGCCGTCGGTGCGGCCCGACTGGTTGGTGCCGGACTGGGTGAACAGGGTGTCCCAGCGGCTGGTGCTGTGGTTGTACAGCTGCGCGGACCAGGTGTTGGACGCGGCGCTGGTACGGATCACGCGGCCGGTGTACGCGCCGGTGCCGCCGGTGTACGTGCTCAGGAACGCGCTGTTGATCGTCACCGATGCGGCGAAGTTCACACTGCGGCACCAGTCCCAGGCGGCGACCATGCGCGTGGACGGCGTGTAGACGGTGACCAGTTCGACACAGGAGCCGCCGGGCGGGTACATCGTCGGCGTGTAGATCGTGGTGGCGCTCTCCCGCACGGTGAGCTGCGTGGAGACCGACTGCGTCGCGCACGAACCGTCCGCGCCGGACTGCGACTTGAAGGCGGTGCCCTGGGCGGGGTGGATGTCGACGAGCGGCCTGACGGCCGTGGCGGACGCGGCGCCGGCGGCCGTCGGCGCGGCGGCGCCGGCCGCGGCCGGCGCGCCGAGCGGGCCCTTGGCGGCGATCCCGTACTGCGCGCGGTGCTGCGCGGTGAGCGGCGCGAGCAGGCGCTGGACCTCCGTGCGGGGCAGCGCGCCGCGGACGGCGGCGCCGGAGACGGTGGCGGAGCTGCACACGCCGATCGCGTCGGGGGCTGCGGCGGCGGACGCGGGCGTTGACTTCGACGCGGGGGCGGGGGCAGAGGC
>JAJSZB010000387.1:0-10927 GCA_050613715.1 Streptomyces sp. IBSBF 3018 | reverse complement strand
CTCTGGGGGAGGCCGAGCGGGGAGCCGGACGGCGGGTCCGGGGGCGTGCTCGGGGGCGCGTCCGCGCCTTGGGTCGACGTGCCGGCGGCCGGGGCGCCGGGGCAGTCGGCGGCGACCGTGAAGTCGCGGTGGCCGGAGGCGGGAGCCGGGCCGGGGGCGGTCCAGGCCAGGCGGTAGGCGCCGGCGGGCAGCGCGAGGTTCTCCGTGACGCCCTGCGCGTCGGGACCGACGGTGATCGCGTCGGCGAGCGCCGGAGCCGTACCCGCGCCCGTGCCCGTGCCTGCGGCCGCGCTCGCCCCGGCGTCCGTGCCTGCGCCCCTGTCCGCGCCGGCGCCGGCGTCCGTGCCTGAACCGGCATCCGCGCCCGCACTCGCGTCTGTGCCCTTGTCCGCGCCCGCGTCCGCGTCGGCATCCGCGCCCTTGTCCGTGCTGCTGCCCATGCCCGCGGCCGCCCCCGCGCCCGGCCTGGCGTCCGCGCCCGAACCTGCGCCCGGCCTGGCGTCCGCGCCCGAACCCGCGCCCGGCCTGGCGCCCGCGCCCGAACCCGCGCCCGGCCTGGCGCCCGCGGCCGCCCCCGCGCCCGGCCTGGCGTCCGTGCCCGTCCCCGTGCCCGTCCCCGCGCCCGCGCTCGTGCTCGCGCCGGCCGCGCGGGGGGTGACCGTCCAGTCGATCCGCCGGCCCGCGGCGAAGCCGAACGCGTCCAGGTAGAAGACGCAGACCTGCGCCGCGGCGGCCCGCGTGCCGGGCGGCGACGAGTCCGCGTGCACCTCGACGTCGCCGCCGCTCGCCGCGGACGCGGGCGCCGCGGCGACGGATGCCGCGGCCGCGGGCGCCGCCGCGGCGAGGAGGCAGCCGGCGGCGAGGGTCGCCGCGGCGAAACCGGAACCGTGCAATCTCCTCATTCCGTACATATAACAATCGGCTGATACGCCCATCGTCACGCCGCGCCGCCGGCTCCGGGTTTCCGATCCGCCTCACGGGTTAGCCGTGCGATATGACGCAATCGCGCCGTACGCGGCCCCCCGGCACGCGCCGGGACCTCGCGGGCGGCGCGGTCGACGGAGGTGAGGCAACGTGGCGAACGCGCACGTGAACGGTGCCGACCGCTCGGTGGGCACACTCGTCAAGCAGGGAACCGAGCAGCTCTCGCAGCTCGTGCACCAGGAGCTGAAGCTGGCGCAGGCCGAGCTGGCGCAGAAGGGCAAACGGGCGGGCGTCGGCGGCGGGCTCTTCGGCGCGGCGGCGCTGCTCGCGTTCTTCGGTCTCGCCGCGTTCGTCACGGCGGCGATCGTGGCCGTCGCGATACCGCTGCCGCTGTGGGCGGCGGCCCTGATCGTCGGCGGCGGCCTGATGCTGTGCGCGGGCCTGCTCGCGCTGGCCGGCCGCGCCCAGGTGAAGCGCGCGGTGCCGCCGGTGCCGGGCGAGGCGGTCGACAGCATGCGGCACGACCTTGAGGCGATCAGGGAAAGGGCGAAGCGATGACGCGCGAGGACGCCACGCTGGCGGAGCTGGAGCGGCAGATCGAGCAGACGCGCGAGGAGCTGGGGCGCACGGTCGAGGAGCTCGCGGCCAAGGCGGACGTCCCGGCCCGCGCGAAGGCGAAGGCCGCGGAGACCGCGGAGCGGCTCCGGGCGTCGGCGCGACGCGTGACGCGTCACCGCGAGGCGCCCCCGGCCGCGGTGGCGGGTGGCGTGGGGGCGGAGGCGTCCCTGGCTGCGGCTGTGGACGGGGTCGCCCCGGAGGTTTCGGGGTCCCACATGGCGCCGGTGCCGCTCTCCGCCGCCCCCGACCCGGCCCGTCGTGCGTACGGCGCCGCGGCCCTCGCGCTGACCGCCGCGACCGCCGGAGCCGCCGTCTGGGCGGCCCGCCGGGCCTGACCCGGCGCCGGGCGTCGCGCGAGGCGTCCCCTGGACCGGGGGCCGGGCGCGCGGCGTAGGGTCTAGGGTCGGGCGCATGGAGCAGCGAGTATTGGGGCGGACCGGGCGGCCCGTATCGGTGGTCGGGCTGGGCACATGGCAGCTGGGCGGGGACTGGGGCGACGTCCGGGAGGCGGACGCCGCCGCCGTGCTCGACGCCGCCGTGGAGTCCGGCGTGACGTTCTTCGACACCGCGGACGTCTACGGCGACGGCCGCAGCGAGCAGGTCATCGGGCGCTACCTCAAGTCCCGCCCGGACGCAGGGGTGTTCGTCGCGACGAAGATGGGCCGCCGCGCCGAACAGCTCCCGGAGCACTACGTATTGGACAACTTCCGCGCGTGGAACGACCGTTCGCGCGCGAACCTCGGCGTCGACACCCTGGACCTGGTCCAGCTGCACTGCCCGCCCACCGCGGTCTACTCCTCCGACGAGGTCTTCGACGCGCTGGACACGCTCGTCGCCGAGAAGCGTGTCGCCCACTACGCGGTGAGCGTGGAGACGTGCGAGGAGGCGCTGACGGCGATCGCCCGACCAGGGGTCGCCGGCGTGCAGATCATCCTCAACCCGTTCCGGCTCAAGCCGCTGGAGCGGGTGCTGCCCGCGGCCGCCGCGGCCGGCGTCGGGATCATCGCGCGGGTCCCGCTCGCCTCGGGCCTGCTGAGCGGCAAGTACACCCGCGAGACCGTCTTCGCCGCCGACGACCACCGCACGTACAACCGGCACGGCGAGGCGTTCGACCAGGGCGAGACGTTCTCCGGCGTCGACTACGAGACCGGGCTCGACGCCGCCGCGGAGTTCGCCGCCCTCGCGCCCGAGGGCGCCACGCCCGCGCAGACCGCGCTGCGCTGGATCGTCCAGCAGCCCGGCGTCACCTCGGTGATCCCCGGCGCCCGCAACGTCGGCCAGGCCCGTGCCAACGCCGAGGCCGCCGCGCTGCCGCCGCTGCCGGACGCCACGCTCGCCGCGGTCCGCGAGCTGTACGACCGCCGTATCCGGCCGCAGGTGCACGACCGCTGGTGAGGCACGGGCCCGGGACGCCGTACGGGCTCGGAGGTCCGGTCGCGCTCCCCGGCGTGTGCGGGGCCGCGGCCGGTCCGGGGCCGCGGGCCCGCTACCGTCGTGCGGGTGACGACCTTCACTGCTGACGACCACGCGGAGTTCCCGGGCGCGAGCGGCCCTTACGCCACCACCGAGGCCGACCCGGACGCCGTGGGGCCGGTGCGCACCGCGTACGCGCCGGCCCACGACGGCGATCCCGACCCGGGCGAGATCGTGTGGACCTGGGTGCCCTTCGAGGAGAACGACGGCCGGGGCAAGGACCGCCCGGTGCTCGTCGTCGCGCGCGAGGCGGCCGGCACGCTGCTCGCCGTGCAGCTGTCCAGCAAGCGCCACGACGACGACCGCGAGTGGGTCGCGATCGGCTCGGGGCCGTGGGACCGCGCGGGCCGCGACTCGTGGGTGGCGCTGGACCGCGTGATGCGGCTGCACGAGCAGGGCATGCGGCGCGAGGCGTGCGCGCTCGACCGCGGGCGGTTCGACCTGGTGGTCGGCCGCCTCAGGGAGTTGTACGGCTGGCGCTGAGCGCGGACGGCGCCGCGGGGGCCGGACGCCGGGCCCCGCGGCGGGGCTCCGGGGTCCGGGTCCGGAGGCTGGGCCGGCGCCGCGCTCCGGCTCCGGGCTCGCGGCTGCGTCAGGCCGAGGTCTCGGCGTCCTCGGACGCCTTCTCCTCGGCCTTCTCGGCGGCGGCCTCGGTCTTGGTCTCGGACGCGGGCTTGGCCTCGGACGCGGACTTGGCCTCCGGCTCGGTCCCGGTCTTCGCCTCGGCGTCGGCGTCGGCGTCGGCGTCGGTCTCGACCTCCGACTCCGCCTCGGAGCCGTCGTCGAAGTGCACGTCCAGGACCTCGTCCAGCTCCGCCGCCCAGGTCTTGAGCGCGGCGCGGTTCGGCGCCTCGACGTCGGACTGGAACCAGCGGCGCGTGGAGGTGTAGACGGTCACGCTGAAGCGCTTGCCGAAGCGGGGGGTGTCGATCTCGACGGCCTGCACCTCGTCCCAGCCGAACTCGGCGACCTCGGAGTCCAGGCGGAACGTGACGCCCGTGCGGTCCACGCGGATCGAGCCGCGCCGGTCGGAGACCTCGAACGCGGGCGAGCCGTCGTCCCCCGCGGCCTCGTCATCAGACCCGTCGCCGGACTCGCCGTCGGCCTCGTCGTCGGACGTGTCGGCCCCGCCGTCCGCCTCCGCGGTGCTCGCGGCGTCGGCTGTCTCCTCCGCGTCCGCAGCGGCGCCCGCGTCCTCGGCCTCCTGCGTCGCGGGCGCGGCCTCGCGCCCGGCGTCCTCGGGGGCGTCGCCGTCCTTGCCGGACGCGGCGTTCCTGCCGGAGGCCGCGTCGGGCTTCCCGGCGAGCTTCTCGTCCGCGGCGGGGGCACGCGGTGGCAGGAGGCCGGGTACGTAGGCCGGATCGACTCCGGCAGCGTTCGTCGGCGGGACCGTCGGACCTATGCGCTGCTCCACGGCCAGCAGTATGGCGGACGTTCCTGTGGCGGCAAGGCGTCAGCCGGGGCGGGGCGCGCTTAGTGACCTAGTTGGAACGTTCGGACCCTCCCGCGTCACCCCCGCGACCCCGCCCGACCCTTTCCGTATACCCGGGTGGGGTATGGTGAGGGCTCCGGTCAGCGGCCCGCACCCGTACGGAAGGGGCGACGTGCTCCTCGGCAGCCGCGGGCGGCCCCGCCCGCTCCCCGACGCCCCCGCGCGCCCCGGCCGCGGTGGCGCGGCGCGGCTCGCCGTCGTGGTCGCGCTGCTGTGCGGGCTGTTCCTGATGCACGGCGCGCCCGCCTCCGCGGCCGGTGGCTGTCACGGCGACGCCTCGACGGCGATGTCCGCCGCGGGCTTCCCCCACGCCTCCGCCCGGCACGTGCCGAAGCCGCACGCTCCGGAGCCGTCCGCCGCGACGCGTCCTGCGCCGCGGCCGCCGTCGCACCCGGCCGCGCACGCCCACTACTTCGCGTACGCGCACCACTTCGCGTACGCGCACCACTTCACGCACGAACCGTCGCTCCCCACCGCGTACCGCGCCTCGTACGGCGCGGGTGGCTCGGGCGGCGGCGGGCACTGCCTGGCCCGGATCGCGCGGGACGGGTGGCCGGGGCCCGCGGCCGACGCGGCGCACGGCGTCGCCGCCGTCCCGGACGCGGTCCTCGCGCCGCCCACCGTCCGCGCGGCGCACCCGGACGCGGGACTGCGCGGACCGCCGGGCGGGGGACGGGAGTTGCTGCTACGGGTGTCGGTCGCGCGCACGTGACCGGGCCGCCCGCGACCCGTCGCACGGGTCCGCGGGGCCGAGCCCTGTCATGCCGCGCTCCGCCCGTCGTGGTGGCGCGCCCACCCGAAGGACCTCATCCATGCCCATGCGTACTGCTCCGCGAACTCCCCTGCGCACCCGCGCACTTCACCCGGCTCCGCATCCGTCTGCGAGCCCGAGCCCGAGCCCGCACCCGGACCCGGACCCGTCTGCGAGCCTGTTCCTGGGCCCGGCCCCGCGCCGGAGCCCCCGCTCGCGCGGGGCCGCCCGCGGCCTGGCCGCGCTCGGCGGCTCCGCGGCGCTGGCGCTGCTGCTCGCCGCCTGCGGCTCCTCCGGCGGTGACGGCTCCGGCAGTTCCTCCATGCCGGGCATGCACCACGACGGCGTCGCGCACTCCAGCGCCGCCGCGACGCCCTCCGGCCGCTCCGCGAGCGACATGCCGTCGATGCCAGGGATGGCGGGCATGCCGGGGATGGAGCCCTCGGCCGGCGGCGACGGGCTCGCCGACAACCGCGACGGCTACCGGCTCGTCCCGGTGGCCGTGAGCGCCACGCCGTCCGCCGCTCACGCTCCCGCCGACGCCACCCCGTCCCGCACCCCGGCCTCGCACGCCCCCGCGTCCGGCGCCACGCCGTCCCGCGCTCCCGCCGGCGTCCCGCTGCGCTACCGCTTCCGGATCACCGCGCCCGGCGGCGCGCCCCTGACCGACTTCGCGGTGGAGCAGACCAAGCGGCTGCACTTCTACGCGATCCGCTCGGATCTGACCGGCTTCCAGCACGTGCACCCGGTGATGGCCGCGGACGGCACCTGGACGGCCGGCCTGGCGGCGCTGCGGCCGGGCTGCTGGCGGCTGTTCACCACGTTCACGCCCGGTGCGGGACCGGGCCGCGGCACGGGCTTCGTGCTGTCGCACCCGCTCGACGCGACCGGCGGCGCATCGGGTGGCGCACCTGGCGGCGCACCCGGCGGCGACGCCGCCGTGCCGCTGCCCGCGCCCGCCGGCTCGGTCGGGGTCGACGGCTACACCGTGGCGCTGACCGGTCCCGCGCCCACCGCGGGCTCCGCGCACCCGCTCACCGTGCGGATCACCCGCGGCGGCCGGCCGTACCGCAACCTCCAGCCGTACCTGGACAGTTACGCGCACCTGACCGCCTTCCACGCCGGCGACCAGGCGTTCGCGCACCTGCACCCGACCACGCCGGTGGTCGCCGGACACGGCGGCGGACCCGACCTGGCGTTCCACGCGCAACTGCCCGCGGCCGGCGACTGGCGGCTGTTCCTGCAGTTCGAGGCGGGCGGCTCGCTGCACACCGCCGCGCTCACCCTGCGGGTGGGCTGACCGGCGGCCGTCTCGTAGCGGCGGCCGACTCGTGCCGGCAGCCGACTCCTTCCGGCGGCCGGACGCGTACCGGTGACCGACTCGTAGAGCAGCGGGGGGGGGGGGGGGGGGGGGGGGGGGGGGGGGGGCGGGCGGGGGCGCGGGGGGGGGGGCGGGGGGGGGGGGGGGGGNCCCCCCCCCCCCCCCCCCCCCCCCCCCCCCCCCCCCCCCCCCCCCCGCCCGTGCGTACCGCGGCCGCGTGACTCAGCGGCGCGCGCCGAAGGACCGGAAGTAGTCCAGGTTCGGCGAGCCGACGCCGGTCGCGTCGTCGAAGCCGCGCACCGCGTTCAGCGAGGTGTCCTCGCCGAAGGCGACCAGGCGGACCCTCAGCGTGCCGTCCACCAGGCCGAAGTCGGCGATGCTGCTCAGCGGGGTGCTGCTGCGCTGGGCCTGCCGGTCGACCACGTCGGTGACCACGCGCGAGCGGGCGTAGATCGACGGGTTGGCGAAGCCGACCGCGTGGTGCAGCGCCTGCTTGACGTCGGCCTGCACGGCCGCGAACTCCGGCGAGGACACGCTCGTGCCGCCGTAGCCGGCCTCGCTGTAGTCCGCGCCGTCGGAGATGCCGACCAGCACCGAGGTGTACAGGTCGCCGTTCATCGAGATGTCCGGCGTGACGCGCTGCGCGGTCCGGCTCCTGTCACCGGTCATCAGCGTGTGCGACAGCGAGCCGGGCACGACACCGCGCTGGTACCACGGCTGCGCGAAGTCCTCGCTGGTGCCGCCGCCACCGCCGAAGTAGAACGGCGCCGGGGGCGCGGGCGTCCAGCTCTTGCCGTCCGCCGACAGGTTGGAGCGCAGGGTGCCCATGTCGGTCTCGAAGCCGTACGAGCCGCTCTTGTTGCTGATGCCGAGCGCGGTGCCGCCGACCGAGGTCGCCCACGGGTCGGAGTCGGGCCAGTTGGCCTGCGCGCGCGAGGTGTCGGCCTGGCAGTTGACGCCGGTCGCGGCGGCCAGCGGGCTGGAGTCGCCGCAGTCGCCCGCGGAGAAGCCGATGCCGATGCCCTCGACCGCGGCCTGCTTGAACACCTGCTCGTACGCGGCGATCTCGGACGCGGTCACGTCCAGGTCGTCGGTGGTGTGCATGATCTCGCCCCACGAGTTCGAGACCACGTCCGCCAGGTGGTGGTCCACGATCGTGGTGATCGCGGCCAACAGGTCTGTGTCGTCACAGGAGTTGGCGCCGACGTAGACCACGTCGGCGTCCGGCGCGAGGCCGTGCGCCATCTCGACGTCCAGCGCCTCCTCGGACGCCCAGCCCTCCGGGCCGCCGCACAGGTCCTGGTTGGTCCACTGGGTCGGGTCCACGACCTCGCGGTACTGGCCCGGCCGGAACGCCTTGTCACCGTGGTTGGTGGCGTAGGTGTTCGCGTCCGACTCCATGGTGGAGCTGCCGTACGCGTCCACGATGGCGATCGTCGCGCCCTTGCCGGTCAGCCCGGAGGCGCCGATGCCGTACGCCTTGCGCAGCTGCGAGGGGTAGAACGAGCACTGGTCGAACGGCACGTCCTTGTTCGTGTAGCCGGCCGGCGCGCCCTTGGCGGTCTTCTGGCCCCAGTAGTCGGAGCAGGTCGACACGGTGGGCAGGCCGTCGGCGGGGCTCGCGGCCAGGCTCGCGGCCTTGGCGCCGTTCGCGGTGGCGCCGGCCGGGCGGGCGGAGGTGCTCACCTTGACCGAGTCGGGCCTGGCCACGTTGCTGCCGACCGAGGTCAGGCCGGTGACGCCCAGGATGGCGGTGGACACCGAGGCCGGCACGACCACGTCGGAAGACGGCGCGTGCCGCAGGGCGCCGGCGACGCGGTAGTTGTGCACGCTGGTGCCGAACGCCTTGGTGACGGCGGCGTTGGTGCCGCGCACCTGGATCGCGTGGTCGGTGGTGCTCACCACGGTCAGCCCGGCGTCGCGCGCCCACTTCTGCACGGCGGCGGTCTGCGCGGGCGTGGCGCCGAAGCGGGCCTGGTACTGCGCGGGGGTGAGGAACTTGCCGTAGGCGGCGTTCGAGGGGTCGGAGACCTCGGTCGCGTAGCGGGTCAGCCCGGCGGCGTCCTGTCCGGCCAGGTAGACCGTTCCGGTGATCTCGGCGCCGGCCGGGACGGCTCCGGCGTCGGCGGACGCGGTCGCCCAGGAGGGGTGGCTGCCCGCGATGGTTCTCGCCGCGGCGGCCGGTCCCGAGGCCTGCGATGGCGCGGCGAGCACCAGCGAACCGGCCACGACGGCCAGGGACGCCGCCGCGACCACGCCGGCGCGGCGGGTCCGCAGGGCACGTGGGTTCTTGGCTATGTCGGTGATGACGACTCCAACGTGAAGGTCCGTAGGGTTTCCGGCGGGCGCGCCGAGCGCGGAAACCGCCGCTGAACTGGCTGTAGTGTGCACGCCACCCATTGACGCTGGGAATGGCGATCACCGCCTCTTGGGAGGCCCTTGACCATCGCGTGGGCTCGGCGGCGTACGGCTTCCGGCGCGGTGCCGGTGTGCGGGTCGTACGGCTTCGCGTGCCGCGCCGGTGTGCGGATGCCCGCGCCGAGGTCCCAGCGGACCCACAGGCGGCGTTCATGGATTCCTCATCCTTGACCGCTACGTTGCCGGAACAGGGGGTTTCGGAGACGTGTCGATGACGCGGCGGTGACGGGCCGGGGCCACGGGCCGCCGGGCCCGGGACGGCCGCGGGAGCCGCGGGAGCCGCGGGACGAGGCAGGGCGGAGCATGAGGCAGAACGCGGTGCGGCTGACCAAGAGCGCGGCGGTCGCGCTGCCGCCGGTGCGGCGGCTGATCGAGCAGCGCGACCGGCTGATCCGGCAGCGCGACGAACTGCGCGTGCGCTGCGAGGGATACCGGGCCGAGCGGGACGCGCTGGCACGGCTCGGCGCGATGCGGGAGGCGGCGGCAGCGGGCGCGGCAGCCGGCGTGGGCGCGGGCGTGGCGGCGGGCGTAGGCGGGAGCGTGAGCGGGAGCGCGGGTGAGGACGCGCCGGACGCCGGCCGCTTCGGCTACCTCTTCCTGCTGACCTACGGCCGCTCCGGCTCCACCCTGCTGCAGAACCTCCTGTCCACCGCGCCCGGCGTGCTGATCAGGGGCGAGAACCAGGGCGTCCTGTACCACCTGTGCCAGTACCACAGCCGGGTGCTGCACCATCGCGACCGGCTCGCGCCCAACGCCCCGCTGCCGCCCACCCATCCGTGGTGGGGCATCGACGGCTACCCGGAGCAGTACGCCCTGGACTCGCTGCGGCACCTGGTCCTGGACACGCTGATCCGCCCGCTGCCCGACTCGCGCGTGGTCGGCTTCAAGGAGATCGACTGGCCCTCGGGCGCGCTGCCCGGCTACGTCTCCTTCCTGCGCGCGGTCTTCCCCGGCGCCCGGTTCGTCATCAACACCCGTGACCTGGAGGCGACGTCGCGCAGCAAGTGGTGGGCGCGCCGCCCGGACGCGGCGCAGCACCTGGCGGACCTGGAACGCCAACTCCTCGACGTCGCCGCGGACCTGGGCGACGACGCCTTCCGCGTCCACTACGACGACTACTGCGCGGACCATGACGCGCTGCGTCCCCTGTTCGGCTGGCTCGACGCGCCCTTCGACCGCGAACTCGTGGACGCGGTGATGACGTTGAGGCACTCGTACTGAACGGGTGGTGAAGGGGACGGCTCACGCGGTGCCGGCGCCTCAGCCGCTGCCGGTGTCGGGGCTCGCGCCGTCGTGGGCCCCTGCGCCGTCCGCCGTACGGGTCAGCGCGGCGAACGTACGCGCCGCGGTCGTCCAGGTGGCCGCGGCGGTCAGGCCCGCGGCCTCCCCGAGCCGGACCAGGGCGGCGAGGCCCAGCCTGGCCCAGGGGAAGGGCGCGCCGTGCGCACCGGCCCCGTCGTGCAGCCGTACGTCGAGATACTCCTCCAGGTCGCGCGGCACACCGTGCGGCGCCGCCTCGACCAGCAGCACGCCGTGCGGCGCGAGCACGCCGGCCGCGCGGGCGAGCAGGGCGGCCGGGTCGCCGCCGATGCCGATGTTGCCGTCCATCAGCAGCACGGTGTCCCAACGGCCCTCGCCCGGCAGCGGATCGAACACCGAACGGACCAGCGCGGGCCCGCCGGAGCGCGCGGTGCGGCGTACGGCCTCGGCGCTCACGTCGATCCCCAGCACCGGGACGCCGCGCGCGGCCAGCGAACCGACCAGCCGGCCGGGCCCGCAGCCGATGTCGAGCACGCTGCCCCGGCAGCGGGCCAGCACGGTCAGGTCGGCGGCGTCCGGTTCGGCGCACCAGCGCTCGACCTCCAGCGGCAGCAGCCAGCCGTCGCCGCGGTGCAGGAACAGCGGCCCGCGGCCGGTGCGCAGCGCGCGC
>JAJSZB010000386.1:0-6768 GCA_050613715.1 Streptomyces sp. IBSBF 3018 | reverse complement strand
GGAGGGTCCGGCGGGGGTGCGGTGCGCCGGGCGTGCGCGGGACCGCCGGCGTGCGGGGCGGCCAGGCGGGCGCGGGGCCCGTCCGCGGTCCGGGTCAGCCGTAGGTGTCGCCGGGGCCGCGGCTGCCGGGGGCGCGCAGTCTGCCGTAGGAGCGGGTGGGCGCGGCGGGGCCGAGCACCTTGATCAGCTTGACCGTGCCGTGCCCGAGGTCGGCGTTCAGCCGGGCCACCAGCGTCGGCGCGAGCAGCCGCAGCTGCGTGGCCCAGGCGGTGGAGTCGCACTGGACGGTCAGCACCCGGGCGTCCTCGTCGTAGCGGTCGGGCGAGCAGTGCAGCGCGACCTCGGGGCCGACCAGCTGCGGCCAGCGGCCCATCACCCCGCCCACCGCGGCCGGGGCCTCCCAGCCGCGCTCGGTGATCAGCCGGCTGATGGCCGCGCCCAGCGGCAGCGGGTCCCTGCCGTCGGCGCGCGCGCCGCTGCGCAGGCCGCCGCGCCTGGCCTGCTTCTTCTGCGTCGCGGCCGCGCCCCGCGCGCGGGCCTGCTCCTTCGCCGCGCGCAGCGCGACGCGGGCGAGGTCCACGCCGGAGCCGCCGGAACCGGCGGAGGCCGCGGGGACGCCGGGGCCCGCGGCGGCACCGGAGCCGGCGGCAGCGCCCGGACCTGCGGGAATGCCGGGACCTGCGGGAATGCCCGGCCGACCGGGCTCCTGCTCGCTCACAGCCGCTCCACCCTGCCCTCCCGCACCGCGTAGCGCGTGCCGGTCAGCACGTCCGGCACGTCGTCGTCGACCGCCGCGGTGACCAGCACCTGCTCACCCGGCGCGACCAGCTCGGCCAGCCGCACCCGGCGGCGCTCGTCCAGCTCGGCGAAGACGTCGTCGAGCACCAGCACCGGTTCGCCCCCGTCGGCGCGCAGCAGCTCGTAGGAGGCCAGGCGCAGCGCCAGGGCATAGGACCACGACTCGCCATGACTGGCATAGCCCTTGGCGGGCATCGGTCCCAGCTTCAGCACCAGATCGTCACGGTGCGGACCCACGAGCGTCACACCGCGCTCGATCTCCTGCCTGCGGGCCTCGCCCAGCGCCGCCAGCAGCGCCGCGTACAGCTCCTCGCGGCCGGTCCCGGGCGCGGCGCCGCCCTCGCCGAGCGAATCGCGGTACTCCAGCGCGACCGGGCCGCCGCCCGGCGCCAGCTGCTCGTACGCCTTGTCGGCCAGCGGCTGCAGCGCCGCCACCAGGTCCAGCCGCTGGGCCAGCAGCTCGGCGCCCGCCCTGGCCAGGTGCTGGTCCCACACGTCGAGGGTGGACAGGTCGCCGCCGCCGGTGCGCCCGCCGGGGCCGGCCGCGGCCCGCGCGCCGTGCCGGCGGGCCATCGCCGCGGACTTCAGCAGCGTGTTGCGCTGCTTGAGCACCCGCTCGTAGTCGCCGCGCACCCCGGCCAGCCGCGGGGCGCGGGCGATCACCAGCTCGTCGAGGAACCTGCGGCGCTCGCCCGGGTCGCCCTTGACCAGAGCCAGGTCCTCCGGCGCGAAGAGCACGCTGCGCACGATCCCGAGCACGTCGCGCGGGCGGACCTGCGACGAGCGGTTGATCCTGGCGCGGTTGGCCCGGCCGGGGTTGATCTCCAGCTCGACCAGCTGCTGCCGGTCGCCCTGCACCACCTGGGCACGCACCACCGCGCGCTCCGCGCCCATCCGGACCAGCGGCGCGTCCGCCGCGACGCGGTGGCTGCCGAGGGTGGCCAGGTAACCGACCGCCTCGACCAGGTTGGTCTTGCCCTGGCCGTTGGGGCCGACGAACGCGGTGACGCCCGGGGTGAGCGGGACCTCGGCCCGGGCGTAGGAGCGGAAGTCGGCGAGCGACAGGTGCGCTACGTGCATCGCGTGCTGTGGCGCTGGGCGCGCCGACCTCCCTCTGTGCTGCCCCGGCGGGGCCCGGCCGCGGCCGGCTGGGCCCGCTGCCGGTCCGGACTACTCGGCGGCGGTGACCGCGTGTCCGCCGAACTCGTTGCGGAGCGCGGCGATCATCTTCATCTGCGGCGAGTCGTCCTGGCGCGAGGAGAAGCGGGCGAACAGCGACGCGGTGATCGCCGGCAGCGGCACCGCGTTGTCGATCGCGGCCTCCACCGTCCAGCGGCCCTCGCCGGAGTCGTCGGCGTAGCCCCGGAGGTTCTCCAGGTGCTCGCTCTTGTCCAGCGCGTCGACGGCCAGGTCCAGCAGCCAGGAGCGGATGACGGTGCCGGACTTCCAGGAGCGGAAGACCTCGCGCACGTCGGTGACCGAGTCCACCGCCTCCAGCAGCTCCCAGCCCTCGGCGTACGCCTGCATCATCGCGTACTCGATGCCGTTGTGGACCATCTTGGCGAAGTGGCCGGCGCCGACCCGGCCGGCGTGCACCGCGCCGGAGTCGCCCTCCGGCTTGAGCGCGTCGAAGATCGGCTGGGCCTTGGCGACCTCCTCGTCCTTGCCGCCGTACATCAGCGCGTAGCCGTTGGCCAGGCCCCAGACGCCGCCGGAGACACCGCAGTCGACGAAGCCGATGCCCTTGGCGGCCAGCTCCTCGGCGTGCTTCTCGTCGTCCGTCCAGCGCGAGTTGCCGCCGTCGACCACCAGGTCGCCGGGGGAGAGCAGCTCGCCCAGCTCGTCGATGGTGGACTGGGTGGCCTGTCCTGCCGGGACCATCACCCACACCACGCGCGGTGCGGGCAGTGCGTCCACAAGCTCCTTGAGGCTGTGGACGTCGGCGAGGTCCGGGTTCCGGTCGTACCCGACGACGGTGTGGCCGGCGCGGCGGATGCGCTCGCGCATGTTGCCGCCCATCTTGCCGAGACCGATGAGACCGAGCTCCATCACTGACCCTTCGTTCGAAGCGTTCGACGCGTGCGGCATGGCAGACCCGTGCGAGTCCGGTCCATGACCGGTACCTGACCTAGGACGAGCCTACGTCGGCCGCCCGCCGGTGCCTCAACCGGACAGGCGGACCGGCATGATCAGGTACTTGTACGCGTCGTCGGCCTCGGCGTCGACCGCGGGGCGGCCGCTGAGCAGCGCGGGCTTGGTGGAGGTGGTGAAGGACAGCTGGGCCACCGGGGAGTCGATCGCGCTCAGGCCGTCCAGCAGGAAGGTCGGGTTGAAGGCGATCGAGATGTCGTCGCCCTCCAGGGTGGCGTCGACCCTTTCCACAGCCTGTGCGTCGTCGCTGGACCCGGCCTCCAGGGTCAGCACGCCCTGCTCGAAGCTCAGCCGGACCGGTGTGTTCCGCTCAGCCACCAGCGCGACGCGCTTGACGGCCTCGACGAAGGGCGCGGTCTCGATCACCGCGACGCTGGCGAACTCGGTCGGGAACAGCGTGCGGTACTTGGGCAGGTCGCCTTCGAGCAGCCGGGTGGTGGTGCGGCGCCCGGCGCCCTCGAAGCCGATCAGGCCCTCGCCGGCGCCGGAGCCGGCCAGCGCGATCGAGACGGTGTCGCCGCTGGTCAGCGACTTGGCGGTGTCCAGCAGGGTCTTGGCGGGGACGAGCGCGACGGCGGAGATGTCGGCCTGCTCCGGCTTCCACAGGAACTCGCGGACCGCGAAGCGGTAGCGGTCGGTGGCGGCCAGGGTGACGGTGTCGCCCTCGATCTCGATCCGCACGCCGGTGAGCACCGGCAGGGTGTCGTCGCGGCCGGCGGCGATGGCGACCTGGGCGGCCGCGGCGGCGAAGACCTCCCCGGGCACCGAGCCGGAGGCGGTGGGCATCGCGGGCAGCGCCGGATACTCGTCCACAGGCAGTGTGTGGAGGGTGAAGCGCGAGCTGCCGCAGACGACGGTGACGCGCACCCCGTCGGTGGAGATCTCCACCGGGCGGTTGGGCAGCGCCCGGGAGATGTCGGCGAGCAGCCGGCCGGAGACCAGGACGGTGCCCTCGTCGTCCACCTCCGCCTCGACCGAGACGCGGGCGGAGACCTCGTAGTCGAAGCCGGAGAGGCTGAGCTTGCCGTCCTCCGCCTTCAGCAGCAGCCCGGCGAGCACGGGCACCGGGGGACGGGCCGGGAGGCTGCGGGCTGCCCAAGCCACTGCCTCGGCGAGTACGTCGCGCTCCACCCGGATCTTCACCGGAACCGCCTCCTGCTTGTTGCTGGCTGTCGGGGACCAGTCTGACGTACGGGACCGACAGTCGCTGCGGGTTGGCGTCAAGCCGCGACACGCGCCGCGGGCAGCTCCGGGGCGAGTTGTGCACAGGCCCCGCTTCGAAGCTTGATCCCCGCTCTCTACGTGTAGCAGTAGTAGTAGGGGTTGTGGATACCGTGGATAACCCATTCCACCGCAGGTCAGGCGCAGTTTTTTATCCACCGCGCCTGTGGACGGGGCCTGTGGGTGAACAGGGCCGCCTGTGGACGGCGGAAAGTTGTGCACACCTGATTCACAGGGCAGGGCCGGTTGTCCCCAGCTGCGTCCCCAGATTTACCCAGGTTCTCCCCAGGCCAACCCACCTCGTCAGTGTGACGCCTTTCACTCCTGCGGGGGACAGAGGGCATTTCGTTGCCGAACAGTGGACAAAGATGTGGAGAAGTGGGCCGTGCCTGTGCACAACTGCCGTCATCCTGTGGGTGATCGACGGTTTCCTGTGGACGGCCGATCGGGGGCCTCCGGGCCGTCCACAAGCTGTGGACAGTGGTTGCCCACATATCCCCAGGCCGCTGAGCTGGGCACGGAGCCGCCGCGGCGGCCCGCCTGTGGAAGGAATCGGGACAACTTCGGTGTCCCCAGGGTGTGGACGAGCAAAACGCCGCGATCCTGTGGAGAACGGGCCCGCGGCGCGCCGTAAATCGAACAGCGGGTGCTGTCGGTGTGAGCCGGGACCGCGGGCGGACCGGCCCGGGCGGGCTGCCGGCGCCCTGGGCCGGACACGACGCCGGCCCGCGGCGCACGGGGCGCGGCGGGCCGGGAGGGGTGTCGTGAACGAGCGTGGCGGGCGTCGTACGAGCGCGGGGGGCGCAGGAAGGGCGCCGGGTCTCAGCTCTTGATGCGGTTGGTCAGCTCGGTGACCTGGTTGTAGATGGACCGGCGCTCGGCCATCAGCGAGCGGATCTTGCGGTCGGCGTGCATGACCGTGGTGTGGTCGCGGCCGCCGAAGAGCGCGCCGATCTTGGGCAGCGACAGGTCCGTCAGCTCGCGGCACAGGTACATCGCGATCTGCCGCGCGGTGACCAGCACCCGGCTGCGCGAGGAGCCGGACAGGTCGTCCACCGCCAGCCCGAAGTACGCGGCCGTCTCCGCCATGATCGCGGTGCCGCTGATCTCCGGCACCGAGTCCTCGCCGCCCGGGATCAGGTCCTTGAGCACGATCTCGGTCAGCTGCAGGTCCACCGGCTGCCGGTTGAGGCTGGCGAACGCGGTGACGCGGATCAGCGCGCCCTCCAGCTCGCGGATGTTCCGCGAGATCCGCGAGGCGATGAACTCCAGCACCTCGGGCGGCGCGTTCAGCTGCTCCTGCACCGCCTTCTTGCGCAGGATCGCGATCCGGGTCTCCAGCTCGGGCGGCTGGACGTCGGTGATCAGACCCCACTCGAAGCGGTTGCGGAGCCGGTCCTCCAGCGTGATCAGCTGCTTGGGCGGCCGGTCGGAGGAGAGCACGATCTGCTTGTTGGCGTTGTGCAGGGTGTTGAAGGTGTGGAAGAACTCCTCCTGCGTCGACTCCTTCTGCGCCAGGAACTGGATGTCGTCGACGAGCAGGATGTCCATGTCCCGGTACCGCTTGCGGAACGCGTCCGCCTTGCCGTCCCGGATGGAGTTGATGAACTCGTTGGTGAACTCCTCCGAGCTGACGTAGCGCACCCGGGTGCCCGGGTAGAGGCTGCGCGCGTAGTGCCCGATGGCGTGCAGCAGGTGCGTCTTGCCCAGGCCCGACTCGCCGTAGATGAACAGCGGGTTGTAGGCCTTGGCCGGGGCCTCGGCGACGGCGACCGCTGCCGCGTGCGCGAAACGGTTGGACGCGCCGATGACGAAGGTGTCGAAGAGGTACTTGGGGTTCAGCCGCGCGGTCGGCTCGACGGCGCCGGTCGAACCGCCGGAGCCGCCGGACGTGCCGGGGCCTCCGGGACCGCCCGGGCCCTGCGGACCCCCCGGGCCGCCGGGACGGCCGTCGCCGCGGTGATCGCGGTGATCGCGGTGATCCTGATGGTCGCGGTGATCGCGCGGGTCGCGATGGTCCTGGTGACCCTGGTGCCCCGGCATCCCCGAGGGCGGCTCGGCGGACCGGGCGCCCGGCAGCTGCGGGCCGAGCTGCTGGTAGCCCGACGGCCCGGACCCGTAGACCGGCCCCTGGTGGCCGTTGTGCTGCGGCCCGCCGTGCTGGGGGCCCTGCTGGTGCGGGGGGAGGTCGGGCCGGCGCGGCCCCTGCTGGTGCGGTACGGACGGGTAGCCGCCGTCGCCCGGCTCGGGGCGGTAGCGCAGCTCGCGGCGGTCGTCGTAGCCGTCGCGGTCGCGGGTGTCGTACGGCTCGCGCCCGGTGTAGACGCCGGGCTCCGGCGCGCCCCAGTTGCCCAGGCGCGGCTGCTGCCAGTCCTCCGGGTCGGTGTGGCCGGCCTGATCGGGGCGGTCGGAGCGGTCCCCTCGGTCCGAACGGTCGGCGTGGTCGATCCGGTCGCGGTCGCCGTGGTCGGAGTACGCCGGGCGCATCCGCGGGCCGGGATCGGGGTCCTGGTGGCCGCCGTCCGCGAGGTCGGGGCCGAGCCGGTGGTCCTGCGGGGCCGGCCCCGAGAAGGAAGGGGCGGCGGGAGAGGGGGAGGG
>JAJSZB010000385.1:0-6775 GCA_050613715.1 Streptomyces sp. IBSBF 3018 | reverse complement strand
GCCCCGCCCGCGTCCGTACCCGCCACGTCCGCCCGGCTGGTCCCGCGGGCTCGTACCTCACGCACGACTCCACGGTAACGGGCGCGGGTGACGGGCGTGACGGCCTGCTCGGGACCGTCGTTATCCGGCTGAGGCCCCGACGAGGCCGCGGCCGGTGCGGGGGCCGGGGCGGGCCGACAGGGATGGATGAGTGATGGCACCGGTCTCCAGCACGACACGGCGGGCGTACGAGCACGACGGCCCCCCGGCCCACCCCGCGCCGGTCGCGGGACCAGCGTCCCCGGCCCACCCGCCGCGTCCCGCCGTCGCCGTCGCGGCGCTCGGCGCGCTCGCCGCCCTTGCCGCGCTGACCGGCTGCGGCGGCCGGGGCGCCGCGGCCACCGTGCCCGCGGACGGCGCCGCCGTCGCCTCCGAGGGCAGGGCGCCGGCGGCCGCGGTGGCCGGCGCGGCGGACACGCTGGTGCGCGAGGGCAGTTCGCAGGTGTCGACGTCGATGCGGATGGCCAGCGGCGGCACCTGGCTGACCATCTCCGGCACCGGCGACTTCGACTACGCCGCCGGGCGCGGGCGGCTGCGCCTGGTGCTGCCGAGGGACGCGGCCGGCGCGCAGGAGCACAAGCCGATCACCGAACTGCTCACGCCGGGCGCGCTGTACATGAAGGACCGCGGCGAGGGCGTCCCGGACGGCGAGTGGGTACGGGTGGACACCACCCGCGTCGCCGACGGCAATCTGGTCACCGGCGGTGCCACCGAGCCGCTGGCCGCCGCCGAACTCCTGCGCGGCGCCGCGGACGTGACGTACGCCGGCGAGGAGACCGAGCGGGGGCTGACCCTGCGGCACTACCGCGGCGTTGCGGACATCGCCAGGGCCGCGGCGGCCGCGCCCACCGCCCGGCGCGGCCCGCTGGCCGCCGCGGCGAAGGGCTTCACGGTGACCGCCGTGCCGTTCGACGTCTGGCTCGACGCGCAGGGCCGGCCGCGACGGCTCACCGAGAGCTTCACCTACGGCCGCGCCGCCGAGCCCTCCGGCCAGGCCGCCGCCACGCCCTCCGGTCAGCGCGCCGCGGCCCGCGGGCTGACTGTGGTCTGTACCACGTCCTACGATGGCTTCGGCGCGGCCGTCCCGCTGACCCTGCCGCGAGCTGCGGACATCTGGACCGGCAAGATCGTTTCTCCTCAGGTGTCGTAACGGGTCGCCTGATCGGGCCTCATCGAAATGGTCCATCCGTGCCATGCGCCGGGGCACGCATGGTCCCTACGCTTGAGGCGGCCGTTCGGGATGAGGAGGTGGTGCACGCATGGTGCCGTCGCCCTTGGCTTCGGTCCAGGACGATCCGGTCGCCCTCGCCGAGATCGAGTGGTGCGGGGAGCTGATGATCGCCGCGTCCGCCGCCGACGAGGAGCGGCTCAGCGCCGCGCGGATCGACGAGGTCCTGGAGGTCGCGCGCGCCGCCCGCGTCCCCGCCGCCGGCTGAGTCGGGCCCGGCCCGGCCGCCGCGCCGAGCGCCTCCCGCCGGGCGTCGCCGCGCCGGGGGTCGGATCCCGCCGCCGGCTGAGCCCCCGCTCAGGTCCGCAGCAGCCGCGCTATCGCCGCCGTCGCCTCCGCGACCTTCTCGTCGATCTCCGGGCCGCCGCCGACCGCCGCCGCGGCCACGCAGTGCCGCAGGTGCTCCTCCAGCAGTTGCAGCGCGAACGACTGCAGCCCCTTGGTGCTCGCGGAGACCTGGGTGAGGATGTCGATGCAGTAGACGTCCTCCTCGACCATCCGCTGCAGGCCGCGCAGCTGTCCCTCGATCCGGCGCAGCCGCTTCAGATGGGACTCTTTGTCATGGCTGTAGCCATGAGGACCGTGCGGCTCCACAATCTCCCCGGAGACGCTTTCCGCGACGCTTCCCCCAGCGCTCTCGGTGGTCATCCGCGTTGCCGCCCTTCTGTCCCGTTATACCCCCGGCGGGTATATCTTACCGAATCGATACGATGTGCGAGGCATCCCCGCTGCGGGGGACTTCGCCCCATGGGCGACACTGGTGACGCCGGTTAGCCGTGGCCGGATGATGCGCCTAGCATCATCGAGACCGAATCCCATGCACCCCGAGGACCAAACGTGCGCTTTCGTCTGACCCCCAGGGAGACGAGCTTCTACGACATGTTCGCCGCATCCGCGGACAACATCGTCACCGGTTCGAAGCTCCTCATGGAACTCCTCGGAGCCGATTCGGCCACCAGGACGGAGATCGCCGAGCGGATGCGGGCGGCCGAGCACGCCGGCGACGACGCGACGCACGCGATCTTCCACCAGCTCAACTCCTCCTTCATCACGCCCTTCGACCGCGAGGACATCTACTCTCTCGCCGGCTCGCTCGACGACATCATGGACTTCATGGAGGAGGCCGTCGACCTGGTCGTCCTCTACAACGTCGAGGAGCTCCCCAAGGGCGTCGAGCAGCAGATCGAGGTGCTGGCCAGGGCTGCGGAGCTGACCGCGGAGGCGATGCCCAACCTGCGCACGATGGCGAACCTCACCGAGTACTGGATCGAGGTCAACCGGCTGGAGAACCAGGCCGACCAGATCCACCGCAAGCTGCTCGCGCACCTGTTCAACGGCAAGTACGACGCCATCGAGGTGCTCAAGCTGAAGCAGATTGTGGACGTCCTGGAAGAGGCCGCCGACGCGTTCGAGCACGTCGCCAACACGGTGGAGACCATCGCGGTCAAGGAGTCCTGACCCACGTGGACACCTTCGCCCTGGTGGTGACCGTCGCGGTCGCCCTCTTCTTCACCTACACCAACGGATTCCACGACTCCGCGAACGCCATCGCCACCTCGGTGTCCACCCGGGCGCTCACGCCCAAGGCGGCGCTGGCCATGGCCGCGGTGATGAACCTGCTCGGCGCGTTCCTCGGCAGCGGCGTCGCCAAGACCGTCAGCAAGGGGCTGATCGCCACCCCGCACGGCCAGCAGGGGATGGGCATCCTCTTCGCCGGCCTGGCCGGCGCGGTGGTCTGGAACCTGATCACCTGGTACTTCGGGCTGCCCTCCAGCTCCACCCACGCGCTGTTCGGCGGGCTGGTCGGCGCGGCGCTGGCCGGCGGCACGACGGTGCACTGGAACGGCGTGGTGGACAAGGTCATCGTGCCGATGTTCCTGTCGCCGGTGGTCGGCATCGTGGTCGGCTACCTGATCATGCTGGCGATCCTGTGGTTCTTCCGGCGCTCCAACCCGCACAAGGCCAAGCGCGGCTTCCGGATCGCGCAGACCATCTCGGCCGCCGCGATGGCCCTCGGCCACGGCCTCCAGGACGCGCAGAAGACGATGGGCGTGGTGGTGCTCGCGCTGGTCATCCACGACCCGGCGCGCGGCTTCGGCATCCCGGTGTGGGTCAAGATCGTGTGCGCGGTGATGATGTCGCTGGGCACCTACGCGGGCGGCTGGCGGATCATGCGCACGCTCGGCCGCCGGATCATCGAGCTGGACCCGCCGCAGGGCTTCGCCGCCGAGACGACCTCGGCGGGCATCCTCTACGCCACCTCGTACCTGTTCAAGGTGCCGGTCTCCACGACCCATGTGATCACCTCCGCGATCATGGGCGTCGGCGCGACCAAGCGGGTCAAGGCGGTGCGCTGGGGCGTCGCCAAGAACATCGTGGCCGGCTGGTTCATCACGATGCCGGCGGCCGGCGTGGTCGGCGCGGTCGGCTACTGGATCGTCAAGCTCTGCTTCGGCTGACCGAAGGCCCCGGCAGGCGGCCCGGTGCACACCAGGCGAGCGCGCCGGGCCCCGCCCCCCGTCAGGGGAGCGGGGCCCACGCCGTACGGTGGCACCGCCATGCAGCACCGCACGGCGGTCCTTGTCACCCGAAGCGGCCGGAGATGTAGTCCTCGGTGGCCTGCACGGACGGGTTGGCGAAGATCCGCTCGGTGTCGTCGATCTCGATCAGCTTGCCCGGCTGGCCCACGCCCGCCAGGTTGAAGAAGGCGGTGCGGTCCGACACGCGGGCCGCCTGCTGCATGTTGTGCGTCACGATGACGATGGTGAAGCGGGTCTTCAGCTCGCCGATCAGGTCCTCGATGGCGAGGGTGGAGATCGGGTCGAGCGCCGAGCAAGGCTCGTCCATCAGCAGCACCTGCGGCTCGACCGCGATGGCGCGGGCGATGCACAGCCGCTGCTGCTGGCCGCCGGACAGGCCCGAACCGGGCTTGTTCAGCCGGTCCTTGACCTCGTTCCACAGGTTGGCGCCCTTGAGCGACTTCTCGACGACGGCGTCCAGCTCGCCCTTCTTGCGGGTGCCGTTCAGCCGCAGCCCGGCCGCCACGTTGTCGTAGATCGACATGGTGGGGAACGGGTTGGGGCGCTGGAAGACCATGCCGACGGTGCGGCGCACGGTGACCGGGTCGACGCCGGCGCCGTAGAGGTTCTCGTCGTCCAGCATCACCTTGCCCTCGACGCGGCCGCCGGGGGTGACCTCGTGCATGCGGTTCAGGGTGCGCAGGAAGGTGGACTTGCCGCAGCCGGACGGGCCGATGAAGGCGGTCACGGAGCGGGGCTCGACGGTCATCGAGATGTCGTCGATGGCACGGTGGTTGCCGTAGAAGGCGGAGAGGCCGCTGACGTCGATGCGCTTGGCCATGGGATCACTTCTTTTCTGCGGGTCTGCCAGGTCTGCCGACTGCTGACGGGGGTTGCCGGGATGCCGGGGCGGCCGGGGTTCGGCCGGGCCGGCCGGGGTCGCGTCAGCGACCTGTCTTGGGCGCCTTCCAGCGGGCGATGCCGCGGGCGATCAGGTTCAGGATCATCACGAACGCGATCAGCACCAGCGCCGCACCCCACGCGCGGGAGTACGAGGCGTCGTTGCCGTTGCCGTACTGCTCGTAGATGAAGTACGGCAGCGAGGACTGCGGGTGCTGGAACGGGTTGGTGTTGATCATGTTGCTGCCGAAGACCAGCAGGGCGATCGGCGCGCTCTCGCCGGCGATGCGGGCGACGGCCAGCATGACGCCGGTGGTGATGCCGCCGATCGCGGTCGGCACCACGACCCGGGTGATCGTGCGCCACTTGGGCACGCCCAGCGCCAGCGACGCCTCGCGCAGCTCGTTCGGCACCAGCTTGAGCATCTCCTCGGTGGAGCGCACCACGACCGGCACCATCAGGATGGCCAGCGCCAGCGAGCCGGCGAAGCCGGAGGCCGGGGTCTTGCCGAGGAACTCGAACCAGATCGACAGGATGAACAGACCGGCCACGATCGAGGGGATGCCGGTCATCACGTCGACGAAGAAGGTGACCCACTTCGCCAGCGCGCCCTTGCCGTACTCCACCAGGTAGATCGCGGTGAAGATGCCGATCGGGGCGGCGATGACGGTGGCGATGCCGACCTGCTCCAGCGTGCCGATGATGGCGTGGTAGACGCCGCCGCCCTTCTCCAGGGTCAGCACGTTGTTCATGGAGTGGGTCAGGAAGGTGCCGTCGATGACGCCGGCGCCCTTGCTGATGGTGGTCTCCACCAGCGAGTACAGCGGCACCACGGCCAGGACGAAGCTCGCCCACACCAGGCTGGTGGCGACCCGGTCCTTGGCCTGCCTGCGGCCCTCGACGCGCGCGGTGATCACGTACGACCCGGCGACGAAGAGGATCAGTGCGATCAGGCCCCACTGGATGTGGCTGGACAGGCCGGCGCCCGCGCCGATGCCGCAGCCGACCGCGATCGCGCCGGCGGCTATGGCCAGCGGGCTCCAGCGCGGCAGCCGGCGGCTGGCCAGCTTCGGGGACGCGGGGGCGTCGGAGGAGGGGACGGTGTCCATCACGGTGTCGGTCATGCGTTGGCCCCCGAGTACTCCTTGCGGCGGGCGATGATCATCCGGGCCGCGCCGTTGACCAGCAGGGTGATGACGAACAGCACCAGGCCGGAGGCGATCAGCGCGTCACGGCCGAACTCGTCGGCCTCGCCGAACTTGGCGACGATGTTCTGCGAGAAGGTGCCGCCCTGCGGGTCCAGGATGTGCGCGGACAGCTGCGGCGAGGCGGACAGCACGGTCGCCACCGCCATCGTCTCGCCGAGCGCGCGGCCCAGGCCCAGCATGGAGGCGCTGATGATGCCGGAGCGCGCGAAGGGCAGCACCGACAGCCGGATGACCTCCCAGCGGGTGGCGCCGAGCGCCAGCGCCGCCTCCTGGTGCATCTTCGGCACCTGGCTGATGACCTCGCGGCTGACGTTGGTGATGATCGGCAGGATCATGATCGCCAGCAGGATGCCCACGGTGAACAGCGAGCGCGCCGCGGAGTTGGGGTCGGCCTTGTGGAAGACGACGGTCCAGCCGAGGTACTTCGTCAGCCACAGGTTGAGCCCGCGCAGGTGCGGGACCAGGAAGAGCGCGCCCCACAGGCCGTAGATGATGCTGGGGACGGCGGCGAGCAGGTCGATCACGTACGCGATAGGGCCGCCGAGGCGGCGCGGCGCGTAGTGGGTGATGAACAGTGCGATGCCTATCGCGATCGGGACCGCGATGATCATCGCGATGATCGCGCTGACCACGGTGCCGTAGGCCAGGACCGCGATGCCGAAGCTCGGCGGGTTCAGGCTCGGCGTCCACTCGAAGGTGGTCAGGAAGTTGGTGTGGTCCTTGGAGATCGCGTGGACCGCGCGGACGCTGAGGAAGACCGCGATGGCGGCCATCACCACGAGCAGCAGGATGCCCGAGCCGCGGGACAGGCCGGAGAAGATCCGGTCGCCGGGACGGGTCACGGTGCCGGCCTTGCCGGACGGCGCGGGGGTGTCGGGGGG
>JAJSZB010000384.1:0-6801 GCA_050613715.1 Streptomyces sp. IBSBF 3018 | reverse complement strand
AACCACGCCTACCACGACCCCGACCGGCCGGTCGGGGTCGTGGTAGGCGTGGTTGGTGCTGGTCACGTAGACGTTGGGGGCGCAGAAGACCTTGTCCGCGATGACGATGGGGGCGAGGGCCACCACGTGGCTGTCCCGGCCGATGACGACGCCGTCGCCGATGGAGACGATCGGCCGGGGGCCGTAGTCGACGTCGGCGGGGTCGGCGGGCAGCAGGCCGACGGTCAGCGTGACCTGTTCGCCGATCATGCAGTGCTCGCCGAGGCTGATCCAGTGCTCGCCGAAGACGGTGCCCTGGGGGAAGGCGAGCCGGGTGCCGGGGCCGAGGGCGCGGAACCGGTAGGGGCCCGGCCGTTGCGCGGTGACCGCTCCGGCTTCCCGCACCCAGCTGCGGCCGCGGTGGACCAGGCGGGAGAGGGCACGGCGGCGCCAGGCCGCGGCGCGGGCCGTCACAGAAAAGAACACGTTCTCGTTCTGGGGCACGGTGCCACCGTATACGGTGCGGTACGGCGGCGGTGGGCGGGTGTGCGGCCGTCTGCTGGATGGGTTGGGTTCGGGCGGGCGGCGGCGACGGAGCGTGGCCGCGGCGGCGCGGGGACGAGGAGAGGACGGGGTCGATGGCGGACGAGGCGGACCGGGCCGGCACGGCGGAGACGGCGAGCGCCGCGGCTCCGGCTGCGGGGGATGCGCCGGCTGGGCGCCGGAGCGGCGGGGCGGGCGGGGCCCTGGTCGCCGCGGTGGCCGGGCGCAGCCCCGCGGTGGACCCGGCGGCGTACACCGCGCCGACGTCGGTGGTGCTCGGCGACGTGGAGCTCGCGGCGGGGGCCAGCGTCTGGTACCACGCCGTGCTGCGCGGCGACTGCGAGGCCGTGCGGATAGGCGCCGGCTCGAACGTCCAGGACAACTGCACGGTGCACGCCGACCCGGGGTTTCCCGCGGTGGTCGGGACCGGGGTGACGGTGGGCCACAACGCGGTGCTGCACGGCTGCGTGGTCGAGGACGACGTGCTGGTCGGGATGGGCGCGACGGTGCTGAACGGGGCGCGGATCGGCGCGGGTTCGCTGGTGGCCGCGGCGGCGCTGGTCACGGCGGGCACGCAGGTCCCGCCGCGGTCGCTGGTGGCGGGGGTGCCGGCGAAGGTGGTCAGGCAGCTGTCGGAGGAGGAGCAGGCGGGGCTGCGGCTGAACGCCGAGCACTATGTGGCACTGGCGGCGCAGCACCGGGAGGCGCTGGGCTGAGGCGTGTCCGCGGGGGCGTGGGCCGTAGCTGTCACTCGCCGGTGGCGGCGGTGGCGACCTCGCGTTCGGCTTCGCCCTCCGCGGCGGCCTCGGCCTTGGCGGCGCGGCGGCGGACCCAGAGCATCGACCCGATGCCGAAGAGGACCGCGATGCCGAGGCCGACGTAGCCGAAGCGCTCCAGCCAGGGTTCGGCGACCTTGCCGACGGTGTAGATGATGGCGGTGATGCCGCCGGCCCAGACGATGCCGCCGAGCGCGTTGGCGATGAGGAACTTCGGGTACGGCATCTTGAGCACGCCGGCCAGCGGGCCGGCGAAGATCCGCAGCAGCGCCACGAAGCGGCCGAAGAAGACCGCCCACATGCCCCAGCGCTGGAAGGAGCGTTCGGCGGTGGCGATGTGCCCCGGTGAGAAGTGCTTGGGGAACCTGCGCCCGAGCCGGTCCAGCAGGGGCTGGCCGCCCTTGTGGCCGATGGAGTAGCCGATGGAGTCGCCGACGACCGCGCCGACGATGGCGCTGGCGCCGACCAGCCAGGGGTTGACGTGGCCCTGCGAGGAGAGCAGCGCCGCGGTCATCAGCACGATCTCGCCGGGCAGCGGGATGCCCAGGCTCTCCACGCCGACCACCAGTCCGACCATCAGGTAGACGGCGACCGGTGGAATGCCGTCGAGCCAGTCCTGGACGTGCACTGCCGGGCCCTCCCCGCGACGATGGCGTAAAGCGCGGGCAAAGACCGCGCACAGGGGAAGGGTAACCGAACTTCCGGGCGAACCCCGCCGGTCAGCGGTCGGTCATGGCCGGTCGGCAGGGGTCGCAACGGGTCGGCGGCAGTCGCCGGGCGGTCAGCTGTTGGGGCGCAGCGTCCAGACGATGGTCATGTGCGAGGTCTCGGCGCCGTCCTCGCGGCGTACGGACACCTCGACCGGGAACTCCGGCCGAAGGCCCCGGTCCAGCTCCGCGACGACGTCGGCGATCGGCCGGCCCAGTTCGGCGACCGCCGTCAGCGGGCCGCGCGCGAGCTTGGTCCAGGCGACCTCGCAGCGCACCGGCAGCGGCACCGCGCGCGCCATCTGGTCGCCGAACGCGCCGACCACCACCGCGCCGCTGGCCGACTCGGCGAGGGTGAACATCGCGCCGGCGTGCGGGCCGCCCACGTGGTTCTGGTACTCCGGCCGGTCGGGCATGGCCAGCACCGCGCGCTCCGGCGTGGTCTCCAGGTACTCCAGTCGCAGGGTGCGAACCATGGGCACGGTGGCCGTCAGCAGCTCGCCTATCGAGGGCGTCGTCTCGGACATGCAGGGATGTTACCAACCGGTAGGCAGATCCGGCGTGGAACCGCCGGTGCCGCTCCCCTAGTGTTGCCAGCCATGTGGCCAGGAGAACAGTCCGGGGGACAGCAGCAGCCACAGGGCTCGCCCACTCCCCCTCAGCAACCGCCCGGCGGCTACGGCACGCCGAACCCGTACGCGAAGCCCGCGCAGCAGCCCCAGTACGGCTACCCGCAGCAGCCCGCCGGTCCGCCCGCGCCGCCGCAGGGTCCGCCGCCCCCTCCGCCCGGTGCGCCCGGCGCCCCCGCCTACGGCCAGCCGGTCCCGCCGGCCTACACCGCGCCGACGCAGCCGTACGGCGCGCCCGCCGCCTCGCCGTACGCGCAGCCCGGCTACCAGACGCCCGCGCCGGGCTACCCGACCCCGCAGCAGTGGGGCCCGCCGGTGCCCGGCGGCGGCCCCGACGGGCAGCCGCCGAACAGGCGCAGCACCACCACCGTCGTCGTCGCGGTGACCGCGGCCCTCGCGGTGGTCGCCGCCGTCGTGGTCGGCGCGGTCTACCTCACCGGGGACAAGAAGAAGGACGCGCAGGACGACCCGACGCCCACCCCGACCGCGACCCTGCCCACGACGCCGACCGCCACGCCGACGACAGCGCCGCCCGCGACCACCGCGGCGCCCGGCGTCTCCGGCGGCTCGGACGACTCGCCGCGCGGCGCGCCGGTGGACATCAAGCCGGTGGTGCCCGGCTGGCGGGTGGTCGAGCGCGACCAGCGCAACGTGCTGTTCGACGTGCCGTCCAGTTGGAGCGTCGACACGCAGGGCATGACCATCGGCTTCGACGACGGCAAGGGCAACCCCGCCGTCGCGATGAGCGCCCCCGCCTACTACAAGCACGACTGGTGCAAGTCCGCGAACGGCACCGCCGACCGCGCGGTGGTCGGCACCAAGGGCGCCAACGGCGCGTCCAGCGTGCGCAACGCCGCCGAGGTGCAGGCCGAGTCGTGGGCGTACTGGGCGTACCAGGTCAACGGCAAGGGCACCTTCTCCAAGGCGCAGAACAGCAAGGCGTTCCACAACTCCTACGGGATCAACGGCTGGCAGGCCGAGGCCACCGCCTCCCACCTGCCCATCGCCAACAAGTGCTCCAGCTCCGGCGGCAAGGCGTGGACGGTGGCCTGGCTCGACCCGACGCAGAGCGACCCGTCGAAGAAGCTGGTGGTCTGGGTGCTCTACGCCGACCAGGGCGTCCCCGACCAGCTCGCCCAGTCGACCATCGACAAGATCAAGAGCACCATCCGGCTGATCAAGAAGTGAGTCCCGGGCGGCCGGCCGCGTGCGGGCCGCCCCGCTCACCGAAATCGCCTTGCGGCCGCGGTGCGCGCTCGGCGACAGTCTCCCGATGACCAGCGACGACATGACGCCCGGTGACCGACGCCGCGCCGACGGGACCCGGCCGGTCCGCCCGCCGCGGCCGGCCCGGACGCCGAGCCCCGTCCGGATGCCGCGCCTGCCGCGTCCGCCGCAGTGGGCCAACCGCAACCTCCGGCTGCTGGTGTCGGCGTCGTTCATCAGCGGTCTGGGCAACTCCGGCGCGACCATCGCGGCCGCCTACGCGGTCATCGGGGCCGGCGGCGGAGCCACCGACGTCGGCGTGGTGGCGGCCGCCCGCACGCTGGCCATGGTGGTGTTCCTGCTGGTGGGCGGCGCCGTCGCGGACCGGCTGCCGCGCCAGCACGTCATGGTCGCCGCCAACCTCCTCAACGCGGTGTCGCAGGGCCTGTTCGCGCTGCTGGTGCTGGCCGGGCGGCCGCTGCTGTGGCAGATGGCGGCGCTGACCGCGGTGGGCGGCGCGGCGCAGGCGTTCTTCTCCCCGGCCGCCCAGGGCATGGTGCTCTCCATCGTCGAGCCGTCGCACGCCGGCAAGGCGTTCTCGGTCTACCGGCTCGGCACCAACGGCGCGAACATCGCCGGCGCGGCCCTGGGCGGCGCGCTCGTCGCGGCGTTCGGCGCCGGCTGGGTGCTGGCGGTCGACGCCGCGAGCTTCCTGGTCTCCGCGGCGCTGCGCGGCCGGATAGCGTCGCGTGCGGCGGCGCGGCCCGCCGAGCCCTCCGGGCTGCTGCGCGAACTGCGCGAGGGCTGGCGGGAGTTCGCGTCGCGGTCCTGGCTGTGGGGCATCGTGGTCCAGTTCGGCGTGGTCAACGCGATGACCGGGGCGGCCGAGCAGGTCTACGGGCCGCTGGTGGCCCGCGACCATCTGGGCGGCGCGGGGCCGTGGGGCGTGGCGATGGCGGCCAGCGGGATCGGCACGGTGATCGGCGGGGTGATGATGCTGCGCTGGAAGCCGCGGCGCATTCTGCTGGTCGGCACGCTCGGGGTGTTCCCGCTGGCGCTGCCGCTGGCGGCGCTCGCCCTCGCGCTGCCGCTGTGGGCGCTGGCGCCGTCGATGTTCGCGGCGGGGGTGGCGATCGAGGTGTTCGCGGTGGGCTGGATGCTCGCCCTGGCCCAGGAGATCCCCGAGGAGATGATGTCGCGGGTCTCGGCGTACGACTGGCTGGGCTCCATCGCGATCATGCCGCTCGGGCTCGCGCTGGCCGGTCCGGCCGCGCAGGCGTTCGGGCGCACCCGGTCGCTGTGGGGGTCGGCGGCGCTGGTGGTGGTGCTGACCGCCGCGGTGCTGCTGTTGCCGGAGGTGCGCCGGCTGGAACGGGCCGGGGCGCCTCCGGCGGCAGCACCGGTCGCGGCGGGTCAGCCGACGGTGAAGGCGCCCTCCGGCGGCTCGGGCGAGGGCGTGGCCGAGGTGTCGTAGACCGGTGTGCCGTACAGCGTCGCCAGCGCGGCGCCGTGCACCAGCCGGGCCGGGAACGGGTCGGCGGCGCAGCGCCTGGCCAGCACGTCGACGGGCAGCGGCAGTTCGCCGCGGGCGGCGGCCACCACCGCGTTGCCGAAGCGCCGGCCGCGCAGCACGCCCGGCTCGGCCAGCACGCACAGCGCCGCCTGCCCGGGGCCGCCGAACGCCTCGCGCAGCGTGGCCAGTTGGCCGCCGAGGAAGGCCAGCGGCGCGGCGTCGGCGATGTTCGCCAGGTACAGTCCGCCGGGCCGCAGCACCCGGGCCGCCTCGCGGGCGAACTCCACCGACGTCAGGTGCGCGGGCACCCGCGAGCCGCCGAACACGTCGGCGACGACCAGGTCCGCGGAGTCCGCCGGCCGGTCGGCGAGCCAGGCGCGGGCGTCGCGCGGGTGCACGGTCAGCGAGGCCGCGGCGGCAGGTTCCAGCGGCAGGTGCTCGGCGACGAGTTCGGCGAGGGCGCGGTCGGCCTCGACCACGTCCTGCCGCACCGCGCCGAGGGTCCGCGCGAGCCGCCGAGGTACGGCCATGGCGCCGCCTCCCAGGTGCACGACGTCGACGGGCGGCGCGCCGCGACCGGCGGTGTCCCGTACGCCGTCCCGGCCGGCCGGCCCCGGCGCGGCACCGGCCTCACCGGTGTCGCCGGTCGCCGTGGCGTTCGGCGCCGCGCGCACCGAGCGGCCGCGCCTGCCGAACGCCGCCTCCGCCGCGTACGCGATCCGCCGCGCGTACTCGAACTCCAGGTGCTCCGGGTCGTCCAGGTCGACGTACGACTGCGGCGCGCCGTCCACCGTGAGCAGCCAGGCCCGCGGCCGGTCCACGTCGGGCAGCAGCCGCGCGTCGCCGAAGTCCACGACGCGGCTGACGGGCACGGGCTCGGCCACGGCACCGGGTGCGCCGGCCTCCCCCGCGGGCGCGCCGTCCGGCGTGGCAACGGGCACGGCACCGGCCACAGCACCGGCTTCGGCGCCGGGCACCCCGGGTCGCCTCTCGGACGCGACGCCGCCGGGGCCGGTCGCGTCGACGCGGCCCGGCACGTCGGCGGCGGGGTCGGCGGTCGGCTCGGCCTCGGGTTCCATCCGGCCATTGTCCCGCGCCGCGCGCCCGGCCGGGCCCGGGCGTGTCGCACCGGTCGTGGACCGAGGCACGACACGCCCGGAACGCGCCCGGCGGCCCGCCCGGGGCGGCGCGGGACCGCGTACGACACCGACGCCCACCCGCGGCGGCCCCGTAAGAGCCGTCGCCCGGGGACGGGTGCCGGGACCGACGTCGCCCGGCAGCCACCACCCTGGCGGCGGGCACCCGGACGGCCGGTGTGCCCAGGTTCTGAGCGCCCCGGCTTCGGGCGCCCGAGCTTCGGACGCCCCCCGGCGACGGAACCGGCGCGCAACGCCCCGTCCCGCCGCCGGGGTCCGCCCGGGCGACCTGCCCCCGCCACGGGCCCCCGC
>JAJSZB010000383.1:0-10078 GCA_050613715.1 Streptomyces sp. IBSBF 3018 | reverse complement strand
CTCCCACGCCCCCTTCTCCGGCGCGTCCACCGGCGCGTCCGGACCGTCCCCCGCCGTGCCCGCCCGACCGTCCCGGGGCAGACGCCGCCGTCCGGCGCGGGTCGCCGCCGCGCTCGCGACCGCGGCCGTGCTGGCCCTGACCGCCGCGGCCTGCGGCAGCTCCGACGACGGCTCGGACGCCGGCTCGAACCCGGCCACCGGCACGGGCGGCTCCGGCGGCCCGAAGAACGCCGCCGCCGACGACTCGATCCCCACGCAGGACGTGGTCTCCCAGATCGCCGCCGACCCGGCGCTCACCGCGGAACTGCCGGCCTCGGTGCGCGAGCGCGGCACGCTGACCATCGGGCTGACGCCGGCACCGGGCACCACCGGCCTGCCGCACGCCGGCACCGCGCCGGACGGCACCAGCGTCGGCCTCGACGTGGACCTGCGGGCCGCGGTGGCCAAGGTGCTCGGCGTGCGCTGGAAGGGAGAACAGGGCACCTTCGCCACCATCATCCCCGGTGTGCAGAACGGGAAGTACGACGTCGGCCAGGCCAACTTCGGTGTCACCGCGGCCCGCGAGAAGGTGGTCGACTTCGCCACCTACCTCAACGACGGCCAGTCCTTCCTCGGTTCGAAGGACCTGAAGCTGGACAAGGTCACCTCGCTGGACGACCTGTGCGGGCTGACGGTGGCCACCAGCCCGGGGTCCACCTTCCAGCAGATCCTGACCGACGGCGCCGGCAAGTGCGCCCAGAGCGGCAAGAAGCCGTACAAGGTGCTCTACTTCACCGACCAGGCGCCGATCTTCCTGGGTCTGGCCAACGGCAAGGTGGACGTGTCCTTCGGCCCGACGCTGGGCCTGAAGTACGACGCCGTGCACGTGGCCGGCACCAAGTACCTCGGCCAGATCAGCAGCACCCCGGTCGGGTTCGTCACCGGCAAGGGCTCGCCGGTCGCCAAGGCGCTCAGCGACGCGGTCAACAAGCTGATCGCCTCGGGGGACTACGCCAAGATCTTCGCCAAGTGGGGCGTCCCCGACACCGGCATCCCGCACTCGCAGGTCAACCCGCCGGCGACCTTCTGACGGACGGCGCGCCCCCGGCGCGGAGCGGGGCCGCGGCGGAGAGTGAGACCGCGGCGCGGAGCGGGGCCGCCGCCCGGCGACATCCGGGCGGCGGCCCCTGGTTCCCGGGGGCGCCGGTGGCTCACCGGCGCCCCCGAGGGATCAGCGCATCAGCGGATCAGCGGGCCGATCCGCTCACGGGTACGAGACCACGATCGACGGCACCGTGGACGTCCCCGAGGTGCCGGGGCCGGTGTCGTTGATGACGTGCGCGTACTGGCCCTGGCCGCCCAGCGACACCACGAGCAGGTCGTGGAACTTCACGCCCGCGGTGTTCGGCGCCTCGAAACCGTGGTCCTGGATGATCGTCGGGTCCGCGGTGTAGTTGCAGTAGCTGCCCAGGCCCCAGCCCTCGTGCGAGGTGACGTTGGTGTCGACCTTGTACGCCGCGAAGCCCCGGACGCTGCCGTTCTGCACGGCCGCCTGGTTCGGCGCGTCGTACGCCTTCTCGTTCTGGAAGAAGATGGTCCTGCCGTTCTGGCCGGCCCACTCCACGTCGTACTTCTTGAAGTGCTCCACGAACAGGCCGGTGGCCAGCACGTTGTTGCCGTTGACCTTCAGCCCGATGTCGGCCGGGTTGACCGTCCAGCCGGTGGCCGCCGAGCCGTGGTCGGCCCGCCACAGCCAGGTGTGGTCGATGATCACGTCGTTGCTGTTGATCTCGAAGGCCGTCTGGGCGGCGACCGGCGCCGCGGCGCCGCCGACCCGGGCGAACACGTCCTGGACGGTGGTCGGGTTGGCCGCGTGGCTCGCGGTCGAGCCCGGGGCGCCGACCTGGAGCAGCTGCGGCGAGTTGCCCGAACCGGCGTCGATCAGGAAGCCGGCCAGCCGGACGCCGTCGACGTCCGCGACCTTCATCGCGTCCACGCCGTTGTCCGGGATGAGGGTGGCGTAACCCAGGCCCAGCACCACGGTGTTGGCGCGGGTGACGTTGATCGGCTGGTCCACGTGGTAGATGCCCGGGGTGAGCACCAGGTTGAGGCCCTGCGCCAGCGCCGCGTTGATGGTCGCCGCCGAGTCACCGGGGTGCGCGACGTAGAACTGGCTCAACGGGATGGAGGTGCCGGGGGTGTTGGGCCACGAGACGCCGCTGGCGTTGGTGCGCAGCGACGGCACGAACACCGCGTAGTTGCTGCCGTCGAGGTACATGTACGGCTTCTCGCGGGACTCCGGCGTGGTGTTCAGCGTCGTGTACTTGGTGTCCGCCGAGAAGTTCTGCGCCGGGGCTCCCTGCACGCCCGAGAACACCATGTTCCACACGCTGTTGGTCCAGCCGCCGATCGAGCTGTCGCGGGTGTACCACTGCTGCTGCGAGTACGGGCCCACGGTGCCGTCGATCTTGCTGTCGGCGATGTAGCCGCCGGACGCCCAGCCGTAGCCGTTCGGCGCCAGGTTGAGGCCGCCCTCGACGTGGATGCGGCGGAACGGCGCGGCCTGCGCGACGGCCCAGCGGTCGGTGCCGCTGACCGGCTTGATGGCCATGTTCTCCACCGAACGCCAGAAGTTCTGGGTGGCGTTGCCGTTGAACCAGCCGGCATCCACGGTCATGTCGCCGTTGATCTGGACGTCGTCGGGGTTCTTGCCGAGGCCGGAGACCGAGGTGTAGAAGCCGATCTGGTCGTTGATGTTGTTGTACGTGCCGGGCTTGAAGAAGACCTGGTAGCGGGCGTCGCCGAACTGGTTCTTCTCCTGCTGCTGGAAGATCGTGTCCAGCTGGCCCTGGAGGTTGGGCGTGGAGGGGTCGAAGACCTTCACGTTCGGGCCGAGGTCGCCGCCGCCCTGGATCGGGCCGGTGCCGCCGCCCGTGCTGCCGCCGGTGGTCCCGCCGTCACCGCTGCCCGCGGTGCCGTAGACCTGGAACTCCCAGAGGGAGTAGCCGTATCCGGTGGCGCGGACGGTCCCGTACATCCGCACGTAGCGGCCGGAGCCGCTGACGGTGAGGGTCTGGGNGGTCTGGGTGCCGCCGGTGCCCGTGGTGGTCGAGTAGACGTCGGTCCAGTTGGTGCCGTCGTTCGACGTCTGGATCTTGAACGACTTGCCGTACGCGGTCTCCCAGTTGAGGACCACCGAGCTGATGGTGTCCGTGGCGCCCAGGTCGACCTGGAGCCACTGCGGGTCGGAGGCGGCGCTGGACCAGCGAGTGCCGGTGTTGCCGTCGACCGCCGCGGAGGCCGGGGTGCCGGCGTTCTCGGTGGAGGAGGCGGTCGCGGTCTTGCCCTGCGACAGCAGGGTGTCGGCCGCGTGGGCCGCGTGCCGGGGGACGAACAGCAGCAGCGAGGCGAGCATCGCCGTGAGGACCGCCGCGACGACCCAGTGGCGACGCCATGGCGGCGTCGCTCTCAGGACCGCCGTGTCGGTGGGGGGAGCGAGCATGGGCAACTCTCCTGGTTCCACAAGGTGGGGGGCAAGGGTCGGGTAACCGTCCGGCCCTGACAGCGGACGGACGGCGGGATGCCTGGACAGCACACGAACTGACGGGGGAGCAGCATTCTTGATCACTCAAGAGAGCGCTCTCCCGACGCACACGGTGATGTTTCTCCCTGTGTTTCATCCATGTCAAGAGTTGTGCACACGACGGGTTCGCGGTGGGGGCCGCGAGGGGCCGGGCGCGGTCATGACCCGATCTGTCTTCAACTCATGGAGACGGCCGCGCTCTTGACAAGCCGCCGGTCTTCACGGTGCGAACGGCCGAGGGCCGCCCCGGCGGCTGCCGGGACGGCCCTCGTGCACGACGCGTGCGTCAGGCGGTGGTGGCCGGCTGACGGCGGTGCCGGCGGGCGTAGTACAGGGCGCCGCCGCCCACCAGGAGCGCGCCGGCGGTGATGCCGACCGGCAGCGCGGGGGAGCTGCCGCCGGTCTCCGCCAGCTCCTGGCCGGTGCTGCCGTCGGGGCCGGGCTGGTTGCCGCCCGAGCCCGCCTGGGAGCCGCCGTTGCCGTTTCCGTTGCTGTTGCCGTTGCCGCCGTGGCCGGGCGGCGGGGTGTGGGTGCTGATGTTCTTCACGGACTTCACCGAGCCGTCCGCGTTCAGCAGCACCTGCTTGTTGTTCGGGTGCTTGAAGTCGAACGCGCCGGTGAGCGAGCCCGCCCGCTGGTCGAAGGACGCGTCGCCGACCCGCCCGGTCTTCCAGTTGTCCTCGATGAACTTGGTGATCGACGCCTGCTCGGTGCGGGTGTGGTCGACCGCGTTCACCTTGCTGTACGGCGAGATGACCAGCAGCGGCTGCCGGGTGCCCGGGCCGCAGCGGTCGGCGTAGCCGCCGGCCGAGGCGGGACCGGCCTGGCAGGCCGGGCTGTCCGTGGCCTTGCCGTTGGAAGCCACCGTGGCGTCCTTGGAGCCGTTCTGCGGCTTGGCGAACGCGTGGTCGTACCAGCCGTCGGAGTCGTCGTAGGCGACGACGACCGCGGTGTCCTTCCACTGCGGGGACTGCTGCAGCGTGTTGATCTCCTGGACCAGGAAGTGCTGCTCGTCGGTCGGGTCGGAGTAACCCGCGTGGCCGTCCTGGTACTCGGCGGCCTTCAGGAAGCTGACCGCCGGCAGGTCGCCCGCCTTGACCGCCGCGTCGAAGTCGGTCAGGTCGTAGTTGTGGTTCGCCTGGCCGTTGTGGCCGATCTCGGCGACGTTCTTCGGCGGCAGGTGGTGCGGGTTGGCCGTCGACTTGTAGTACTGGAACGGCGAGTGGTGCGGGCTGTAGTCGACCGAGGCCGCGCCGCCGATGTTGGCGTGCGTGTCGCCCGCGCAGCTGGCGTAGTCACCGGACTTGCCGTCCCACGCGGTGGCCGGCTTGAAGCCGCCCTGGAACCAGCCCCAGCTCACGCCCTTGGCGTTGAGCAGGTCGCCGATGTTCTTGCCCTTCATCACCGCGAGCGCGTTGCTGGACGCGTGGCTGTTGTCCGAGCAGTCGTCGAAGGCCGGGTCGGGGTCGTTGATGACCGTGCCGACGCCCTTGGCGTCCGGCGAGACCACGGTGTACGCGTCGGGGGTCGCGGTCTGCTTGGGGTCGGTGGTGCCGCTGGCCGGGTCCACCGAGATCACGCCGTGCGTCTGGCCGGAGACCAGGTTCAGCGCGCCGGGGGTGGAGGGGCCGTAGGTGCTGCTCCACGAGTTGTCGCCGAGCGTGTAGTGCTGGGCGTAGTTCCACAGGCCGGTGACGGTGTTGCCGTCGTAGTAGTCCATGACCAGGCCCGGCTCGCCGAAGAGGCCGCCGGAGCACTTGCTGGTCTCGGTGTTCTGGACGTACGAGTCGGCCTTGCCGGCGTTGCCCGCGTACTGCTCCGGGCCGTAGCCGTGGTTCTGGTCGCAGGTCAGCGCCTTGTCCGGGCCGAGCCGCTTGGGCGCGTACTGGTTCGGGTTCTTCGTCAGCAGCCCGGCGTTGCTGAGGTTGTCGACCTTCGGCGTGTGCTTGGCGGGGGTGAACGTCGTCCCGTCGGTGTTCGCCGCCGAGGGGTAGGTGGCGAAGTAGTGGTCGAAGGAGACGTTCTCCTGGAAGATGACCACCACGTGCTTGATCGGGGTGGTGGTGCCGGCGTCGCCGCCGTGGTGCGCGGGGGAGTCGGCGGTGGCAGCCGGAGCGGTGCCGCCCATCAGCACGAGAGCCGCGGCCCCGGCGTACGCCCCCCAGCGCGCGGCCCTGGGAACCGCCCTTCTCGTTCTGCCCGTACCGGTTGTGCTCATGCTGTTCCTGCCTCCGCTGAATGGCGCTTCACTCGTGGCGCAGTGGATTCGCGCACGGTGTCGACCGCGATCGTCCGGGCGGCCCGCTACCTGGCAGCGGCCCTTCGGTGGCTTCGCGGTGAACAGCGGGTCAGTAAATCCTTGGGTCTGCTTGACCCGGCCTTTACTGTCGGGCGGGAGGGGCGGGCAGGCGGTCCGCAGGCCGTCACGCCAGCAACGCGCGCCCCAGCCAGTCGCCGCGGTCCCGCACGCCGGGCAGCGCGAAGAAGTAGCCGCCGCCGAACGGGGAGATGTAGTCGACCAGCGGCTCGCCCGCCAGCCGCTTCTGCACGGTGGCGAACTGCCGTTCCAGGTCCTGCTGATAGCAGACGAAGACCAGACCCATGTCGAGGTTGCCGTTGGAGTCCATGCCCCGGTCGTAGTTGTACGCGCGGCGCAGCAGCCGGGAGTCGTCGGTCCGCGCGGTGCGCGGGTTGGCCATCCTGATGTGGCTGTCCAACGGGATGACGTCGCCGGCCGGGTCCTGGGTGAAGCGCGGGGTGTCGAACTCCCGCTCCCCGTCCAGCGGGGCGCCGCTGTCCTTGGCGCGGCCGAACATCCGCTCCTGCTCGGTGATGGACACCCGGTCCCAGAACTCCACCAGCATCCGGATCAGCCGCACCACCTGGTACGAGCCGCCGGCCGTCCAGGCCGGCTCGCCGCCGCCGTCCACCCACAGCAGCTTCGCCGCGGTCGCCGGGTCGCTGACGTCGGGGTTGGCGGTGCCGTCCTTGAAACCGAGGTGGTTGCGCGGGGTGCCGCTGGGCCGCGGCGGGCTGGTGAAGCCGTCCATCCGCCAGCGCACCTGCATGCCGCCGCGGGTGTGCCGGGCGATGTCCCGCAGCGCGTGCAGCACGGTGTCCGCGTGCGGTGCGCTGAGCTGGAGGCTCAGGTCGCCGTGGCACCACCGGTCGTCCAGATCGTCGTCCGCGAACGCGGGCATCGTGCTGAGCCTGGCCGGCTTGCGGTCGGCCAGACCGAACCGGTCGTCGAACAGCGACGCCCCGACGCCGACCGTGGCGGTCAGTCCGTCGCCGGGCACCCGCGGGCCCAGCGTGCCGCTGTCGGACGGCGAGTCGGTGATGCCGAGCGCGGCCGGCACCCCGCCCGCGGTCAGGAAACGGGCCCGGTCGGTCACCGTGCGCAGCAGCTCGGCGAGTTCGCGGCGGTCCTGCGCGGTGACGTCGAAGGAGAGGAACGCGGTGGACTGCTGGACCTCGCGGGTGATGCCCGCCTGGTGGACGCCGTGGAAGGGGACGTTCGCGCCCGGTGCGGTGCCCGGCGTGCCCGCGGACGCGGTCGCCGAGGGGGCCGCGGACGCGGCCCCCGCCCCGGCCAGCGCGCCCGCGCCGCCCGCGACCGCGCCCACCGCGCCGACGCTCAGCGCCGCGCCGCGCAGGAACCCGCGCCGTCGCAGGTCGCCGTTGCCGGCCTCCGCGCCGTCACCGCCGTCTGTCCGCGCAGCGTCCCCGCGGTGCGCGTCCGTCGTCATGCCGTCCTCCGTACGTCGAAGATCGCCGCCACCGCGGCGAGTCGTTCCAGCAGGTCACCGAAGTCGGCGTCGACCTGCTCGCGCTGGCCGCGGGTCAGCCGGTCCAGCGGCGTCCAGGTCCCCTTCCGCTCCAGCGCCCTGAGATGCGCCTGCGCGCGGTCGAGACCGGCGTCGAGCTCCTTGAGCTGCGGATCGCGCGGCGCCAGCAGGGAGTCCAGCAGGCCGAGGATCTCGCGGGTGCCGTCGAGGTTGGCGTTCGCGGTGGCGAGACTGGTGCCGCTGCCGTAGTCGGTGCGGCCGGTCAGCTCGAACTGCTCGCTGTTCTCGACGATCTCGTGCGCGCGCAGCCCCATGTCGGCGGGGTCCATCCGCTGCTGCGCCCACGTCCTGCCCAAGCCGCGTACCGCGGAGTCCAGTTGCACGGCCGGCCCGCGCAGCGAGGCCGCGGACGCGCCGTGCCACAGGCCGTACTCGATGCGGTGGAAACCGGTGAACGACGGGTCCTGGACGGCGCCCGGGGTACGCGCCGCGGTGCCGTTGATCACCGCGTCGGCGTCGCCGAAGGTGCCGTACGCGGCGCCCATCCGCTCGTACACCAGGTGCGCGGAGAGCCAGTCGCGGCGGGCCGCGGTCAGGTCGCCGCCGTCGATGTCCGCCTTCAACGCCCTGGTGCCGTCGGCGAGATCGGCGATCCGGGCGCCGATCCACTTCTGGTAGGCGAGCGTCGGCGGGATGACGTCGTGCTCGGTCACCGGCAGCGTCGCGGGTCCCCGCGGCCGGTTCCCCGGCACCTTCACCGGGGGGCCGGTCACCGCGTCGGTGTCCTCGGCCAGGCACTTGAAGACGTACGTGCCGCTGCCGAGGTCGACCAGCATCGGCCGGGTGCGGCCCGGCGCCAGGCCCTCGACCTCGGCGTAGAACTTCCCGGTGGCGGGGTCGCTGAGGTAGACCTCGGTCGCGTTGATGCCGGTGTTGTGCAGGTCGAAGACCTGGGTGCCGGGGCGCGGGTCCGTCCAGCCCTTGCCACAGCCGCCGGTGGAGACGTCGACGGCGGTGTGCGGAAGGCCGTCGGAGGAGGTCGCGGCGTTCCTGGCGTCGTCGCTCCCGGAGCCGGCGGAGCCGCCGCCGGTGCCGGTGGCCAGGACGACCGCGGCCACCGTGCCCGCGACGGCGACCAGTGCGGCCGCGGCCTGCCAGGTGCGCCGGCCGACGCGCGGGGTGGAGGGCTCTGCGGACACCGGGCCTCCGGCTTTCGTGCGATGGGGCGAGTGGAGCGTGAGTGCCGCTCATGCTAGGCACACCACGGGGCGCCGACCCCACGAGTCCGGGCCCGGCGGCCCACAATTCGTCCGCAGTTCACCTGCCGGATGCTGTAAGGGTGCCCTCACCCCATGTTCGGGCCTGGTCAGGGGCCCGCGAGTCAGCGGCAGGTGAGCAGCCCCGCGTTGCGCTTGGCGGTGAGCACCCGGTGCACGCTGTCGTCGACGTCCTTGCGCAGCGCCGCGTCCTTCGGCAGCCGGCTGAGCACCGCGGAGGTCATCGGCGCGATGTCCGACGGCTTGACGGTCAGGACCATGTTGCCGCCCGCCCGCAGGAAGCTCAGCGCCCGCTGGGCCGGGGTGAGGTCGGCGACCGCGACGGCCTGGCCCAGGTCGTCGGAGATCACCGCGCCCTGGAAGCCGAGCGAGCCGCGGAGCATGCCGCGGATGACGGTGGGGGAGAAGGCGGCCTGGTGGGCCGGGTCGATCCTGGTGTAGATCGCCGAGGAGATCATCACGAAGGGCGCGCCCGCCTTCACCGCGGTGCGGAACGGCTCCAGATAGGGGTCGTCGCGGGTGGTCACGGTGTCCTTGACGTTCGCGGTCAGGTCGGTGTTGCCGGCCACCCGGCCCAGGCCCGGGAAGTGCTTGGGCGTGGCGATGACGCCGGCGTCCTGCATGCCCTGCAGGAACGCCTTGCTGTGCGAGCCCACCGACGCCGGGTCGTTGCCGTACTCGCGGTGCAGTTTGCCGATGGGCGCGTTGGTGTCGACCAGGTCCTTGGGCACGGTGTCGGCGACCGGCGCGAGGTTCATGTTCACCCCCGCGGCCTTCAGCTGCCTGCCCCAGGTGGCGGAGTCGGCGCGCAGGGTGCCGGTCGACCACGTGCCCTGGGTGACGGCCTCCGGCATGGCGCTGAAGCCGGGCCCGTTCAGGACCTGGACCTGGCCGCCCTCCTGGTCGGTGGAGATGATCATCTCGACCTTGGCGCCGCTCACGGCGGGGGCGAGGGCGCGCACCCGGCCGGTGACGCCGCGGACCGCGGCGGTGCCGCCGTTGGTGTGGCCCATCAGGATGACCGCGCCCACCTTGTGGTCGGTGATCGCGGTGGACTCGGCGCGGGTCATGCCGGTGGAGGAGACGGCGGTCATGAAGAGCTGGCCGACGCGCTGGGCGTCGGACATGGCGCTCGCCGTGCGGTCCACGCAGCTCGCGGGCTTCGCGGTGGTCGTTCGCGCAGGCGGAGGCGCCACCGTCGGCTTGTGGGTGGCGGTGTGCGAGGGGCTCGCGGAGGCGCTCTTCGACGCGCTCGCGCTGTGGCTCGCCGACGCCGGGGACGAGGTCGTGGGGGCGGCGGGCGAGGTGGTCGAGGACGACTCCTTGTTCCCGTTGCCGCACGCCGAGACGGTGATCAGCAGGCCGAGCGCGGCCGCGGCGACCTGCGCCGAGCGAGCGTGCGCGAGCCGCCGCCGGGGCGCGGCGGAAGGGGGCGCGGCCGCGGCCCCGGG
>JAJSZB010000382.1:0-6808 GCA_050613715.1 Streptomyces sp. IBSBF 3018 | reverse complement strand
CCCCCCCCCCCCCCCCCCCCCCCCCCCCCCCCCCCCCCCCCCCCCCCCCCACGCCGGACTCCTCGAAGGTCTCGCGCACGGCGGCGCACACCACGGCCTGGGCCCGGCGCTCTGGCACGCCGAGCACGGCCGCCCACTGCGCGAGGCCGGGCCCGGCCCAGCGCACCGGCCGCTCGTCGCGCGGGTCCACGCCGCCGCCGGGGTAGGCGTACGCGCCGCCCGCGAACGCCATGGAGGCGCGGCGGCGCAGCATGTGGACGCTGGGGCCGCCGTCGCCGTCCCTGAGCAGCAGCACGGTCGCCGCCGCGCGCGGCGTGACGGGGTCCAGCTCGCCCCGCGCCAGCGCCCGGATGCGCTCCGGCCACGCGGCGGGGTACGCCGCACCGTCCATCGCTGTCATGCTCACGAGGCTACCCGCTCACCCGTTCGCCCAACGCGGCACGCTGCGCGGACAGGACCCGGCGGCCGGCGCCGGCTCAGTCCCGGAGTTCGACCTGGATCTCGACCTCGACGGGGGCGTCCAGCGGGAGGACCGCGACGCCGACCGCGCTGCGGGCGTGCACGCCGGCCTCGCCCAGCACCTCGCCGAGCAGCTCGCTCGCCCCGTTGACGACGCCCGGCTGCCCGGTGAAGTCCGGCGCGGAGGCGACGAAGCCGACGACCTTCACCACGCGCGCGATCCTGTCGAGGTCGCCGTCGACGACCGAGCCGACCGCCGCGAGGGCGTTGAGCGCGCACGTCCGCGCCAGGTCGTACGCCTGCTCGGCGGTGACCTCCGCGCCCACCTTGCCGGTGGCCGGCAGCTTGCCGTCCACCAGCGGCAGCTGGCCCGCGGTGAAGACGTAGGACCCCGACCGTACGGCCGGCCGGTACGCGGCCAGCGGCGGGACGACCTCGGGCAGCGTCAGCCCCAGCTCGGCCAGCCGCGCGGCGACCGCGCCGCTCACGCGTCCTTCTCCCGCTTGAGGTACGCCACCAGCTGCTCGGAGCCGTTCGGACCGGGGACGACCTGGACCAGCTCCCAGCCGTCCTCCCCCCAGGTGTCGAGGATCTGCTTGGTCGCGTGCACGAGCAGCGGCACGGTCGCGTATTCCCACTTCTTCGCCATACCGCGACTGTAGTGCCTCTCACCTTCCCAACCGGTCGGCCACCGGACTACCGCGGGCGCCGAGTGGTTAGGCTCGCAAGAGTGAGCCCTCAACAGTCCTCCGCCGCCAGGCTCCACATCGTGACGGGCAAGGGCGGCACGGGGAAGACCACGGTCGCCGCCGCAATGGCGCTCGCCCTCGCCGCCGAGGGCCGCAGCGTGCTGCTCGTGGAGGTCGAGGAACGCCAGGGCATCGCCCAGCTGTTCGAGACCGAGGCGCTGCCGTACGAGGAGCGGCGGATCGCGTCGGCGCCCGGCGGCGGCGAGGTGCACGCCCTGGCGATCGACGCCGAGCTGGCGATGCTGGACTACCTCGACATGTTCTACAAGCTCGGCCGGGCCGGCCGGGCGCTGAAGAAGCTCGGCGCGATCGACTTCGCCACCACCGTCGCGCCCGGCCTGCGCGACGTCCTGCTCACCGGCAAGGTGTGCGAGGCGGTGCGCCGCAAGGACAAGGCGGGCTGGCCGGTCTACGACGCGGTGGTGCTCGACGCCCCGCCGACCGGCCGCATCACCCGGTTCCTGAACGTCAACGACGAGGTCGCGGGCCTGGCCAGGGTGGGGCCCATACACAACCAGGCGCAGTCGGTGATGCGGGTGCTCAAGTCCCCGCAGACCGCGATCCACCTGGTCACGCTGCTGGAGGAGATGCCGGTCCAGGAGACCATGGACGGCGTCGCCGAACTGCGCGCGGCCGGCCTGCCGGTGGGCACGGTGATCGTCAACATGGTGCGCCCGGTGCTGCTGGCCGACGCCGAGCTGGCCGAGGTCGCCGACGGCGGCCCGCGGCGCACCGCGATCGCCAAGGCGCTGTCGCAGGCGGGCCTGGGCGGCGCGCGCCGCGGCGGGGTCGCCGAGCGGCTGGTCGACCCGCTGCTGGCTCAGGCGCACGAGCACGCCGAGCGGGTGGTGCTGGAGCGCGAGCAGCACGCCGAGATCGCCGGACTCGGCCTGCCGATGCGGGAGTTGGAGCTGCTCGGCGACGGCGTCGACCTCGGCGGGCTGTACCGGCTGGCGGAGAGCCTGCGCAAGCAGACGGTCGCGCACGACGACCGGGACGAGGACTGAGAGGCGAGGACGGGATGAGCCTGGACAGCCCCGTGCTGGAGATCGACCCGCTGCTCGACGACCCGAAGACCCGCATCATCGTGTGCTGCGGCTCCGGCGGCGTCGGCAAGACCACCACCGCGGCGGCGCTGGGTGTGCGCGCCGCCGAGCGCGGCCGTACCGCGGTCGTGCTGACCATCGACCCGGCCCGCCGGCTGGCGCAGTCGATGGGCCTGACCGAACTCGACAACACGCCGCGCGAGGTGGCCGGAATCGATCGGTCGGCCGGCGGTTCGCTGCACGCGATGATGCTCGACATGAAGCGGACCTTCGACGAGGTCGTGGTCCAGCACTCCGATCCCGAGCGGGCCAGGGCGATCCTGGACAACCCCTTCTACCAGTCGCTGTCGGCCGGCTTCGCGGGCACGCAGGAGTACATGGCGATGGAGAAGCTGGGCCAGCTGCGCGCCCAGGACGCCTGGGACCTGATCATCGTCGACACCCCGCCGAGCCGCAGCGCGCTGGACTTCCTGGACGCGCCGAAGCGGCTGGGGTCGTTCCTGGACGGCCGGTTCATCAAGCTGCTGATGGCGCCGGCGAAGGTCGGCGGCCGGGCCGGGGTGAAGTTCCTCAACATCGGGATGTCGATGATGACCGGCACCCTGAGCAAGGTGATGGGCGCCTCGCTGCTGCGCGACGTGCAGACGTTCGTGGCGGCCATGGACACCATGTTCGGCGGCTTCAGGACTCGCGCGGACGCCACGTACCGGCTGCTGCAGGCCCCGGGCACGGCGTTCCTGGTGGTCGCGGCGCCGGAGCGGGACGCGCTGCGCGAGGCGTCGTACTTCGTGGAGCGGCTCGCGGCGGAGGACATGCCGCTGGCCGGGCTGGTGCTCAACCGGGTGCACGGCAGCGGCGCGGACCGGCTCACGGCGGAGCGCGCGCTGGCGGCGGCGGAGGCGCTCGAGGACGCGGACGCCCCCGATGACCCCGCGGATGCTTCGAGCGCCGGCGGCGAAAATCTTGACGGCGGCGGCATTGTCGATCACCCGGCCGGGAAAGCTGATGCAGGCGGCTCCGGAGGGGCCCGTGACACGCGTGACAGCAGCGCTCGCGGCCGTGCGGAGGGAGGGCAGGACCAGGACCGTACGGAACGGCTCACCGCCGGACTGCTGAGGCTGCACGCCGAGCGCATGCAGGTGGTCGCGCGTGAACGGCGCACCCGTGACCGCTTCGTGTCCGTGCACCCCGAGGTGCCCATGGTGGACGTCACCGCTCTGCCCGGCGACGTGCACGACCTGGAGGGGCTGCGCGCGATCGGCCTGCGCCTGGGCGGCGACGCACCCGCCGCGGCGTGAGGCCCTTGCCGGCGCCCGTGGGAGCGCCCTGGAGGGCGGCCCGGACGCGGCGTGATCCTGAGCTGGGGCGTCCGCGGGTCGGCCCGCGGCGACGCTTCCCGTGCGGTCAGCCCGCGGCGGCGTAGTCCTCGTCGTCGCCGAGCGGCAGCAGGCCCGTGCTGCGCTCGTACTCGGTGCGGGCGGTCTCCAGCAGCCGGCGCCATGAGGTGACGGTGGGGCGGCGGCGCAGCAGCGCCCGGCGCTCACGCTCCGTCATGCCCCCCCATACGCCGAACTCGACGCGGTTGTCGAGCGCGTCGGCCAGGCACTCGGTCCGCACCGGGCAGCCGGTGCACACCGCCTTGGCCCTGTTCTGGGCCGCGCCCTGGACGAAGAGCTCGTCCGGATCAGTCGTCCTGCACGCCGCCTGCGTGCTCCAGTCGGTTACCCAGCTACCCATGCTGGTGCCGTCCTCTCCCGAATCGAGGCTCCCCCACGGCGGCAACCGGCATATTCACCGTCGCCAGTTGAGGACGTTACGGAAGGTAGGCGCGGCGCAACAGCCCTTTCAGGCCCAATCTTGCATGGCCCGAATGGACTATGCGTGCACGGGAGATCACCCGCCGGAGTGATCGACGGCGGATACGGACCTTACGGTCATTTCCCCCCAGGGTGACCGTTCCGAGCGGCAAGACCCTGGTCATATGCCCAAATTCGGGCAGTTCTCATCACTCACAAGAGTGAGGGCGGAGGGCAGCGACGCGTGCGGCGTTCGCGTCCTGTCCGTTACAGAGTAGGCGAACAGATGGGCGCACGTCCTCAGAATTGGCACGTAGGCTGCTCCTCATGGCTCACAAGCGTTCCGGCGGGGGGCTGTCGACGGCCCAGCAGGCCGCCAAGTTCCTCGGTGTCAGCGTGCTGGCCGGTGTCGTGCTCGCGGGGATCGCCCTGCCGGCCGCCGGCGCACTCGGCCTGTCCGCCAAGGGCACGGCCAAGGGATTCGACGACCTGCCCGGTGAGCTGAAGGCGCCGGCGTTGAGCCAGGCATCGAAGATCCTCGACGCCAACGGCGGCCTGATCGCGACGGTCTACTCGCGCGACCGCACGGTCGTCCCGATCGACCAGATGAGCCCGAACATACTGAAGGCCATCGTCGACATCGAGGACGCGCGGTACTACAAGCACGGCGCGCTCGACCTCAAGGGCATCCTGCGCGCGCTGAGCCACAACGCCTCCGACGGCGGCACCCAGGGCGCCTCCACGCTGACCCAGCAGTACGTGAAGAACGTCTTCGTGGAGCAGGCAGGCGACGACCCCGACAAGGTCGCCCAGGCCACCCAGCAGACCGTGGGCCGCAAGATCAAGGAGATGAAGTACGCGATCCAGGTCGAGAAGGAGCTCGGCAAGAAGAAGATCCTGGAGAACTACCTCAACATCACCTTCTTCGGCGAGCAGGCCTACGGCATCGAGGCCGCCTCGGAGCGCTACTTCAGCGTCCACGCCAAGAACCTCAGCCTCACCCAGGCCGCACTGCTGGCCGGCCTGGTCCAGTCGCCGAGCCGCTACGACCCGGTCAACGACGAGCAGGAGGCGATGAACCGCCGCAACACCGTGCTCGCCCGCATGGCACAGCTCGGCGACATCACCCCGGCGCAGTCCGCCGCCGCCCAGAAGCAGCCGCTGGGCCTGAAGGTCAGCAAGCCGCGCAACGGCTGCATCACCGCAGTCAACGGCGCCGGCTTCTTCTGCGACTACGTGCGCGAGACGTTCCTGCAGAACGCCGCCTTCGGCAAGACCAAGGAGGAGCGCGCGCAGCGCTGGAACACCGGCGGCCTGACCATCAGGACCACGCTGGAGCCCAAGGCCCAGCGGGCGCTGCTCACCGGCATCTCCGAGCACGTCTACAAGAGCGACGCGATCGCCGCCGCCGACACGATGGTGGAGCCCGGCACCGGCAAGATCATCGCCATGGGCCAGAGCAAGCCCTACGGCTTCGGCAAGAACGAGACCCAGATCAACCTGTCGGTCGACAGGAGCATGGGCAACAGCGGCGGCTTCCAGAACGGCTCGACGTTCAAGCCGATCACCGCGGCGGCGGCCCTGGACGCGGGCTACCAGCCATCCCAGACCTACCCCTCGCCGTACAAGCTGGACACCTACCCCGACGTCACCACGTGCAGCGGCCAGACCCTGCACTACACGGACGTCGGCACGCAGAACGAGATGCCGACCGAGGTCGGCCCGTACTCCATGCCGGACGCGCTGAAGCACTCGATCAACACGTACTTCGTCGCCCTGGAGCACGACCTGGGCCTGTGCCCGATCATGAACATGGCCTCCCGGCTGGGCTTCGTGCGGGCCGACGGCAAGCCGCTGCAGGAGGGCGCCGCGCTCACCCTGGGCGTCAACGAGGTCTCGCCGCTCACCGTGGCCAGCGCCTACGCCGCCTTCGCCAACCGCGGCGTCTACTGCACGCCGATCGCCATCAACGCGGTCACCGACTCGCACGGCAAGCAGCTCAAGGTGCCGCACACCATCTGCTCCCGGGCCATGTCGCAGAAGACCGCGGACACCCTGAACAGCATGCTCAAGGGCGTCGTCGACGACGGTACGGGCACCGCGGCCGACCTGCAGGGCCGCGACACCGCGGGCAAGACCGGTACGACCGACGACCGCAAGGACGCCTGGTTCGCCGGCTACACCCCGAGCCTGGCCTCGGCGGTGTGGATGGGCGACCCGTTCGGCGCCGGCCCGCACGGCGCCCGCCTGACCATGAAGGAGCACGACGGCGTGCCGATCAAGATCGGCCCGCAGACGTTCGACAAGGTCGAGGGCGCCACCGGCCCCGCGCCGATCTGGAAGGACGCGATGAGCGGCGCGCTGGACGGCACGCCCGCGGAGAACTTCGTGACGGTGCCGCTGCCCGGCTCGGCGCCCAAGGGCGGGGACCAGGGCGGCAACCAGGGCGCGGACCAGGGCCAGGGCGGCGGCCCGGGGGCGACGCAGGGCGCCGACCAGGGCCAGGGCGGCGACAACAAGCCCGGCGGCGGGCATGGCCACGGCCACGGCGCGACCATCATGGGCGCGACGACCGGCCTGATCACCGGGGGCGCGGCGGGCGGCGTCACCGGCGGGACGGCGGGCGGCACGACGGCCGGCACGACAGCCGGGACCGCTGGTACTTCGACCGGGGGGACGACGGACGGGACGACGGGGGCGTCGTGGCCACCGTTGTTGCCTTCCGGCGGGAACGGGAGTGGGGGGACGGCGTAGGGGT
>JAJSZB010000381.1:0-6824 GCA_050613715.1 Streptomyces sp. IBSBF 3018 | reverse complement strand
GGGCAAGCCCCCGGGGGAAGAGGGGAGTTCGCCCGGTGGGGTGGCGGAGGCGGCGGAAATAGGTTGTGACCATCGTCGGAACGGCGCCCCGGAGAAATGCGGTCGGCATTCCGGAGCGGCCCGCGACGACACGTCCCCGTCCCTTTTCCCGTTATGGAGAACGCCATGTCCCGCAATTCCAGGATCGCCGCCGTCACCGCCGCCGCCGCGCTCTGCGCACTGGCCGGCGCCGCGCTCACCGGCTGCGACCCGTCCGCGAAGGACGACGCGTCGTTCTCCGGAACGGGGAAGATCACCGTCGGCGACCGCAAGGTGAACGTGTCCTGCTCGGGAAAGACGGTGAAGGACAGGCCGGTCGTCGTGCTGATGTCCGGGGCGGGCGACGGGCTCGGCAAGTTCGGCGGAATACAGAAGTCCCTCGCGGAAAAGGGAAAGGTCTGCTCCTACGACCGGCTCGGCGAGGGCGCGAGCGACAAGCCGGCCGGGCCGCAGACCATGGAGAGCACCGGCAAGGTGCTGACGTCGGTGATCGACCGGGTCGCCGGCGACCGGCCGGTGGTGCTGGTCGGCCACTCGCTCGGCGGCCTGATCGCCGCCCGCTACGCGCCCGACCACCAGGACCGGGTCAAGGGCCTGGTGCTGCTCGACGCCACCCCGGCCACCATGACCGCCGACCTCAAGCGGATCGTGCCCGCCTCCGCGCCGGCGAACTCCCCCGGCGCGCAGGCCCGCGACCAGTTCCTCGCGGTGGCCGAGGGCGACAGCCCGGAGCGCCTGGCCATCGCCGACGCGCCGGTCCGGCCGGCCGGGGACATCCCCGTGCGGGTCCTGCGGCACGGCAAGCAGTACCTGGCGGCCATCCCCACCTACGGCCCCGCGCTGGAGCAGGCATGGGCGGACGGCCAGCGCAAGTGGCTCGAACTGTCCGCGCACAGCACGCTGGAGGTCGCCGCGAGCAGCGACCACTACATCTACCTGGGCCAGCCCGCGCTGGTCGTGCGGGACGTGAACCGGGTGGCGGAAGAGGCCGCCGAGACGTCCTGACCTCCACCTCGTGGCCTGCGTGAACCCTCCGTTCACCCGAGTACGACCGGGAGTTCACCGCGGGGGGTCACGTTCAGGACATGACCTCACGACCCCTCTCCCGCACCCGGGTCCGCGCCGCCGTGGCGATCGCGGCCACGGTCGCGGTCGCCGCCGCGGGCACCGCGGCGGCGCAGGCCCACGGCTGGCTCTCCGCCCCCTCGCACGACTTCCGCGCGAGCGCCGACTCCTTCTCCGGCCACGGCACGGTGACCGGTGACGTGCTGCGCAACGACCCCGGAGCCACCGCCGTGGTCCGCCACACCGCCCCCTCGCACGGCACCGCGACGGTCGGCCCGGACGGCGCCTTCACGTACACGCCGGACCCGGGCTTCACCGGCACGGACACCTTCACCTACACCGCCACCGACGCGGTGCAGCTGTTCCAGGACACGCAGGCGGACGGCTCACCGCTGCCGCCGCTGGCGAAGGTCCCCGGCCCCGGCGGCACCACCACCGCGATCTCCGGCGAGGGCTACGGCTCCTCGCTCGCGCCGGTCCCCGGCCGCCCCGGCCGGTTCTACGGTCTCACCGACCGCGGCCCCAACGCGGACGCCCCCGACGGCAACAAGTCCGAGATGCTGCTCGGATTCACCCCGCAGATCGGCGAGTTCAAGCTGGTCGACGGCAAGGCCGAGCTGGTGCGGAAGGTCACCCTCAAGGGCCCGAAGCGCCTGGGCGGCACCCCGTACAGCGGTCGCCCGCCGCACGACACCAAGGAGGTCATCGACGACGTCGCCGCGACCGACGCGGCCGGCGGCACACCGGTGCCGGTGGCGAACGACCCCTACGGCTACGACTCCGAGGGCCTGGTCGCGCTGCCCGACGGCACCTTCTGGGTGTCCGACGAGTACGGCCCCTACATCACCCACTTCGACGCCGACGGCTACGAGTTGGGCCGGCTCACCCCGTACCGCACCAGCCCGGACAACGCGTACCACACGATCGTCGGCTACCTGCCGGCCGAGTTGGCGAACCGGCTGAAGAACAAGGGCATGGAGGGCCTGACGGTCACCCCGGACGGCAGCACGCTGGTCGGCGTGATGCAGTCCGCGCTCCAGCAGCCCGACCTCGGCCCGAAGGCGAGCAACGTCGCGCCGGCCCGCATCATCACCGTCGACCTGCGCACGTTCAGCACCAAGCAGTACCTGTACCTGCTGGACGACCCGGACGACACCGGCGACGCCGCCAGCGAGATCACCGCGCTGTCCGCCACTAAGTTCCTGGTGGACGAGCGCGACGGCAACACCGAGCCGTTCGCCCACAAGACGCTCTACCAGGTGGACGTCAACGGCGCGACCGACGTCAGCGGCCTGACCATCGGCGGCAGGTCGCCCGAGGCGCTGGTCGGCAAGGACGGCACGAACGCGGCGCTGACCGCGCTCACCGCGGCGGGCGTCCACGTCGCGCAGAAGCAGGCGTACCTCGACGTCGGCTCGCTGGTCAGCCAACTCGACCCGTCCGGCGCGTTCTTCGGCCACGACAAGGTCGAGGGCGTCGCCACCGCGGACGCGGGCAGGACGCTGTACCTGTCCAACGACGACGACTTCGGGATCGACTCCATCGCCGTCGACCCGGACGGCACCTGGACGGTCCACCAGAAGACCCTCCCGGCCACCGACCGCCCCGACAGCGGCGAGATCCTGAAGGTCGACACGACGAAGCTCCCCGCGGTCCTCAAGTCGGTGACGGTCACGATCCACATCCGCTGACCCGGCTCCCGGCCGCCCGGACGCCGGGCGCCGGCACACCAGGGGCGCGGGGAACTGCTCCCCACGCCCCTCGGGGGTGCACCGCCCGGCGCGGAGCCGGAGGGGCGGCGGGGGTCACACGTAGCCGGCCACCGTCACCTTGACGTGAAGGGCGGGAGGGGCGTCCGGCGCGGCAGCGACCGCGGCGCGGACCGCGCGGGCCACGTCGACCGCCCGGTGCCCCCCGCGGACCACGATCTGCACATGCACCTCCCACGGCCCGGTGCGCTCGCGCCGGGCCACCCGCACCCCGGCCGGCGGCCCGCCGTAGGGCCCGAGCACCCGCGGCCGCGCCGCGCTCCGCAGGTAGTCCGCGATCCCCGGCCGCAGGAACGCGACCCCCGGCACCTGCGCCGCGGCCTTCGCCGCCGCGTGCGCCAGCGCGTGCCGCCCGGCCTGCTGCTCGTCGCTCATGACCGCTCCCTTCCCTCCCCGTCCGCGGGACCGTCGCCCCCGGCCGCCGGCTCCTCCAGGAGACCGGCGAGCTCGTCCAGCTCCGCCGCACCGACCAGATCCGTGATCGTGACGTCGACCGCCGCGACCGGCACGCCCAGCGCGATGTCGGCCGCGGCCCGCACCCGCCGCCTGACCTCGTCCGCGAGCGCCGGCAGTTCGGCCGCGAACGGCGCGACGACCTCCAGCCGTACGTGCACCGGCCCGCGCCCCGCTCCCGCAGCGGTCCCCCGGGCACGGTCCTGGCCGGCCGGATCGACGCGGCACGAGCCCGCACGCACCCCGGGCACGCTCTCCGCGGCCCGGCGCAGCGCCTTGGCCGCCATCGCCTCCATCACCCACAGGTCCTCCTCGGGCCCGCCGAGCGGCAGCGGCCGCCCGGGGCGCAGTTCGAGCCGGACCACGTCCATCACCCGCGCGGTGAGCGCCGCCGCGTCCCAGTCCCCGGCCTCCGGCCGGCCGGCCTCGCGCACCGCGTCGCCGAGCACGGTGAGCCGCCCGAGCGCCTCGGAGCAGTACGGGCACCGCGCCAGGTGGGTGTCCGCGGCCGCGGACCCGCCCGCGTCCCACACCTCGGAGAGCATCCGCCCGCAGCCCAGCCGCTCGTCGTCGTCCCCGAAGCCGCCTCCGAAGCCGTCCCCGAAGCCGTCGCCGAAGCCCTCCTCGGGGCCCGGTCCGTTCCCCGGCCGGTCCGCATCGGAGTTCCCCGAGTTCCCGGGGTTCCCGGAGTTCATCGCCATGCGGTCATCGCCTCCGTCAGGCAGCGTCGTGCGCGGAACACCCGGGCGCGGGCGGCCTGCGGGGTGATCCCCACGGACTCCGCGATCGCCTCGTACGACAGGCCGTCCCTTTCTCTGAGGATCCAGCACACCCGCTGCTCCGCGCTGAGCGACGCGAGCGAACGGGCGAGCGCGTCGGCCGCCGCGTGCGACTCGGCGGCCCGGACCGGGGACGCCGAGTGCTCGGGCGCGGCCGGCTCCGGCGCGGCGGACAGGTCGGCGACCGGCCGCCGGGCCCGCAGGACGTTCAGACAGCGGTTGGTGACGATCCGGTGCATCCACGTGCCGAAGCCGGACTCGCCGCGGAACTCCGGCAGCCGCCGCCACGCGCTGATGAACGCCTCCTGCACCGCGTCCTCCGCCTCCGCCCGGTCGCCGAGCAGCCCGGCGGCCAGCCGCAGCAACTCGGGTGCGTGCCGCCGGACCAGGGCCTCGAACGCCTCCTCGTCGCCCTCCGCGGCGCGCACCGCGAGCAGGTCCGCCGCCCGGCCCCGGCGTCCCGCGCCGGGCGGCGGCGCGCCTGTGCTGAACCCCGGCACTCGGCGCTCCCCTCATCCGTCCTCTTGGTTGGACACACTCTGCCCGCTCGGCGTGACGCGCGAAAAAAAGTCGTACGAGTGCGTCACGCGCAGGCGTGCCGGCGTGTCCAACGGTCACAAGCACGGTGAGAGACGGATGACTCGGAGGATTGCGATGACGACGCAGCAGGTGGAGCGCGGAACCGGGAGCAACGCGGGTCCGACGGCCGGGTCGGGGTCCGGGTCGGCCGGGACGGCCGGCGTCGGGCGTTCGGTCCCGGGCGCGACGACCGTCGCGGGCGGCACCTCCGGCGCGGACAAGCCGGCCGGCACCCGCGGCCGTACGTCGATCGCCGACGTGGTCGTGGTGAAGATCGCCGGCATGGCGGCGCGGGAGATCCCCGGCGTCTACGACATGGGCGGCGGCCTGGCCCGTACGATCGGCGCGGTCCGCGACCGCGTGCCCGGCGGCCGGCCGAACGTGGGCCGGGGCGTCAAGGTCGAGGTCGGCGAGCGACAGACGGCCGTGGACCTGGACATCGTCGTGGACTACGGCGTGCCGATCACCGACGTCGCGCGCGACGTGCGGGAGAACGTGATCGCCGCGGTGGAGCGGATCACCGGCCTGGAGGTCGTGGAGGTCAACATCGCCGTCAACGACGTGCACCTGCCGGACGAGGAGGACGACCGCGCGGGCGAGTCGCGCGTGGAGTAGCGGCAGCGGGCGGCGCCGCCGTGCGGGCGGGCCGGCGGCGCGGGGCACGGCGCGGACGGGATGCGGTGCGGACGGATGCGGTGCGGGCGGGCGCGGGAAGGCCCGCCCGCACCGTACGTCGGCGGCGGAGGCCGGGCCCGGCGCGTACGACACATGTGCGGCGCGCACGGCAGACGTACGGCAGGTGCGGCGCGCCCGCGGCAGATGTACGGCACGCATGGCGCGTGCGGCGCGGTCCACGTGTGCGCACGCGATGACCTGGACGACCTCGACCTGGATGGGGTGTGCGATGAGCAGAGCGGTGCTGGGCATGCTGGTGGGCATGGCCCTGGCGTTCGCCGGGTGGTTCGGCGGCTTCGGGGCGTTCCTGCTGGTGGCGGCGCTTGGCGCGGTCGGCGCCGTGGTGGGACGGCTGATCGACGCGGGCGTGGACTGGCGGGAGTTCCTCGCGTCGGGTGACCGGAGGCCGCGGTGACCCCAGCGCCGGCCCGGCCGCCCGCGGCGGAACGCGGCGCGACCGTCGTCGCCGAGCGCGTGGTGCGGCGGATCGCCGAGCGCGCCGCGACCGAGGCCGCGCTCCCGCACGGCCACGCCGAGGTGACCCGCGGGGCCGCGACCGTACGCGGGGGCCGCGCGGACCTCACGCTGGGCGTCCGCCTCCCCTACCCGGCGGCGCTCGCCGACACCGGCGCGGCCGTCCGCGACACGGTCACCGACCGGGTCGCGCACCTCACCGGCCTGACGGTCACGCGGACGGCGGTGCAGATCCGCGATCTGTCGACGGACGTGGACGCACGGGGAACGCGGGGGCGCGTGGGCGGAGGGCCGCTCGCGCAGGCGGGGCCGCTCGCGGAGGCGGGCGGCGAGGACGAGGCGGGGCAGACGGCCGCGGCTTCCGGCGCGGCGGGAGCCGGGACGGGCACGGCGGCCGGGACCGGAGCGAAGGAAGCCCGCGAGGCGCGGGCCGGGCGGACGCGAACCGGGCGGACGCGAACCGGGCGGACGTGGGCGCAGCGGCGCGGGCCGGCCGCCGTGGTGGCGCTCGTCGTGGCCGCGGGGGCCGGCGTCCTGCTGTGGGACGTGGTGTCCGTGCACGCGGCCGGGCGCAGGCCGGCCCGGTGGCGCCTGCGCGTGCTGGACTGGGTGACGTCCCACGGGCCGGGCGACACCGTGGTGGTGGCCGGCGGGGCGGGCGTCGCCGTCGTCGGCCTGTGGCTGCTGCTGCTCGCCCTCACGCCGGGCCGGCGCGGGCTGCTGACCATGGCCGCGCCCGGCCCGTCGGCTGCGCCGTACCTGCGGCACGCGGTGCTCGAACGCTCGGCGGCGGCCCGGCTGGTCACCGACACGGTGATGGGGGTCGCGGGCGTGAGCGGGGCGCGGGTGCGGGTCGGCCGCCGCCGGGTACGGGTCCGCGCGACCCTCGGCTTCGGCGACCTCGCGACCGCCCGCGCCCAGGCGACCACCGCGGCCCGGGCCGCGACCACCGCGCTGGGCCTCGCCCGCACTCCCCGCCTCCGCCTCCACC
>JAJSZB010000380.1:0-6849 GCA_050613715.1 Streptomyces sp. IBSBF 3018 | reverse complement strand
GCCCCCACGCGCCCGCGCACGCCCCGCCCGTGACCCATGCGGCGGCCCATGGCGCGAGCCGTCCCGCGCATGCCGCCGCCCCGCGGACGTGGGCTCCGGCGAAATCCCTGAAACATCATGTCCGCCCTGTGGACAAACGACCGCGGTCCATTGCCTCATGGAGCAATGACGACGGAGTCGACAGCTTTGGCCAAGGGGAGCACGCCACGCATTCTCGTGGTCGGCGGTGGCTATGTCGGTATGTATGCGGCCCTGCGCCTGCAACGGAAGCTGAAACCGCCGCGCGAGCGTGATCAGGAGCGCACCCCGGACGGCCCCGCCGCCACCCCCGCGGCGGCCGAGATCGTCGTCGTCGAACCGCAGCCGTACATGACGTACCAGCCGTTCCTGCCCGAGGCCGCGGCCGGTTCGATCTCGCCGCGGCACGTCGTCGTGCCGCTGCGCCGCCTGCTCGACCGCTGCCGCATCGTCGTCGGCGAGACGCGCGCGATCGACCACGCGCGGCGCGTGGCCACCGTCGCCACGCTCGCCACCGCCGAGGACGGCGGCGCCGAGCTGGAGATCCCGTACGACCAGCTCGTGCTCGCGCCCGGGTCGATCTCGCGCACCCTGCCGGTGCCGGGGCTGGCCGAGCACGGCATCGGCTTCAAGACCGTCGAGGAGGCCATCGGCCTGCGCAACCACGTGCTGGAGCAGCTCGACATCGCCTCCTCCACGCGCGACGCGGAGGTCCGCGAGGCCGCTCTGACGTTCGTCTTCGTCGGCGGCGGCTACGCGGGCACCGAAGCGCTCGCCGAGCTGGAGAACATGGCCCGCTACGCCGTGCGGTACTACCACAACATCCAGCCCGACGACCTGAAGTGGGTCCTGGTCGAGGCCACCGGGCGCATCCTGCCCGAGGTCGGCGAGGAGCTGGGCCGCTACGCGGTGCGGGAGCTGCGCGGCCGCAACGTCGACATCCGCCTGGAGACCCGGCTGGTCTCGTGCGAGGGGCGGGTCGCCGTCCTCTCCGACGGCTCCCACCTGCCGACCCGCACGCTCGTGTGGACGGCCGGCGTCAAGCCCGCGCCGGTGCTCGCCGCGTCCGGGCTGCCGCTGGACGCGCGCGGGCGGCTGCGCGCCGACGCGACGCTGCGGGTGGTCGGCGACGACGGCCCGGTGGAGGGCGTCTGGTCGGGCGGCGACGCCGCGGCCGTCCCCGACCTCGCCGCGGACGACCCGGACGCGCTGTGTGCGCCCAACGCCCAGCACGCCGTGCGCCAGGCGCGCGTCCTCGCCGACAACCTCATGTCGCAGCTGCGCGGCGGCCAGCAGCTCGCCGAGTACCGCCACAAGCACGCCGGATCGGTGGCCTCGCTCGGCCTGCACGAGGGCGTCGCGCACCTCTACGGGCGCAAGGTCACCGGCTATCCGGCCTGGCTGATCCACCGCGCCTACCACCTCAGCCGCGTCCCGACCGTCAACCGCAAGGCCAAGGTGCTGGCCGAATGGGTGCTCGCCGGCCTGTTCAAGCGGGAGATCGTCTCGCTCGGGTCGCTGGAGCACCCGCGCGCCGAGTTCGAACTCGCCGCGGGCGGCGGGCCGGACGACGACCGCCGCTGAGCGCGCCCGCGGGCGCCGACCGCGGCCCGCCACGCGCGGGGCGCGATTCCCGCTGCGGCCGGGCTTCGGCCACACTGGACGCGTGACCACGCGTGCAACCGCACTGGCAAAGAGTAATAAATACGAGGAATCGGACGTTTGAACCTGACGCGCTGGAGCGGCCGGCTCCCCGGAACACAGCGGCGTGGCGCCGTCCCCGCGGCCCGCGGCAAGGCGAGCGACCCCGCGGGCGGCTCCCCGGGCGGGCCCGGTGAGCCGGGCGGCACGCAGGCCGGCGGCTCGGGCGGTGCCGGTTCGGCCGGCGGCGCGGACGCCGGTACGGGCGCGGGTTCCGGAGGCGGCGCCGGCGGTTCCGCGGGCCCGGGCGGTACGGGACGCGGTGCCGCGGGCGGACGCGGCGGCGTCGCGACGGCAGGTGGGACGGCGGGCGGCGCGGACGCCGCTACGGGCGCGGACGGCGCCGCGTTCCTCGACGCGACGGGAGCCGGCGCGGTCGCCGGGACCGACGGCGCGGCCGGCGTGGGCGGCGCGGGCGGTTCCGCGGGCACCCTCGGCGCGGGCTCCGGGCCGGACGCCGGCGCCGCGGCACTCCTCGCGACCCTCCCCGCGCTCATCGCGGTCACCCGCGGCCCCGCCCACCGCGTGGCCTTCGTCAACGACGCCTACACCGACGTCTTCGGCCCGCGCGGCCCCGGCGCCCCCGCGCGCGAGGCGCTGCCCGAACTGGACGAGCTGGGCCTGCTCCCGCTGATGGACCAGGTCCACCGCAGCGGCCGCCCGCGTACCGTCAAGGCGCGCAAAGTCACCCGGGCGGACGGTGCGGCCGTCACTCGTCAGGGTTACTTCACCTTCACCTGCACCCCCGTCCGCGCCGGCGAGCAGGACCCCGAGCGCCGCGGCGTCCTCGTCTTCGCCGCCGACGTCACCGACCAGGTCCAGTCGGCGGAACGCCTGCGCGAGAGCGAGCGCCGCCTGCACGACACCGCGGTGACCCTCCAGCGCAGCCTGCTCCCGCAGCAGCTGGAGCAGCCCGACGACCTGCGCGTCGCCGCCACCTACCAGCCCGGCGGCACCGACGCCGCGGTCGGCGGCGACTGGTACGACGTGATCACCCTCGGCGCCGGCCGCACCGCCGTCGTCATCGGCGACGTGATGGGCCGCGGTGTGCGCGCCGCCGCCGTCATGGGCCAGCTCCGCACCGCGGTACGGGCCTACGCCCGCCTCGACCTGCCACCGCACGAGGTCATCCAGCTCCTGGACGGCCTCGCCTCCGAGATCGACGCCACGCAGATCGCCACGTGCGTCTACGCCGTCCACGACCCCAGCGAGGGCCGGCTCTCCTACGCCAGCGCGGGGCACCTGCCCATCCTGATCCGCGACCCCGACGGCGAGGTGCGGCGCGTCGACGAGCCGACCGGGCCGCCGCTGGGCACCGGCGGCTGGATGCACACCTCGGGCGCCGTTCCGCTGGGGCCCGGCTGCACGGCCGTCCTGTACACCGACGGCCTCATCGAGCGGCGCGACCGCGACATCGACGAGGGCGTCGACACGCTGACGCAGGCGCTGGCCGGTGCGAGCGGCGCGCCCGGCGTCATCTGCGACCGCCTGCTGCGGTCGCTCGGCGTCACGTCCGAGCACGACGACGACGTGGCCGTCCTGGTGCTGCAGCACCCCGATCACTCCGGCAGCGACGAGGCGGAACTGTTCAGGAACGCGTCGCTCGACCTGCTCGGCGGGGTCGAGGCGGCGCCGCGGGCGCGGGCGTTCGCGTCGGGGGTGCTGGCGTCGTGGCGGTTCCCGGTGGAGCTGCGGGATCTGGGGGTGCTGGCGGCGAGCGAGCTGGTGGCGAACTCGTTGAAGCACGGGCATCCGCCCATGCGGTTGCGGCTCCGCCGCACGGATCGGCGGCTCATCATCGAGGTGACGGACGGGGATGAGCATCTGCCGCGGCGGCGGCGGGCGGAGCCGGCGGACGAGGCGGGGCGGGGGATCTCGATCATCGCGACGATCGCGTCCAACTGGGGGTCGCGGCGGACGCCGGGCGGCGGCAAGGCGGTCTGGTGCGAGTTCGCCCTCCCGGACTAGCCAGCAGCTCCCGCTGACGCGTGACGCGTGACGCGTGACGCGTGACGCGTGACGCGTGACGCGTGGCGCTGGGCGTTGCCTTGGCCGGGTGCGCTGGGTTGCGTTGTGCGGTCGGGTTCGTCCCGGGGGTGACTCCTCGAACTTCGAAAGTGGCTCGTTTCGTTGTGTGGCTTCTGCCGGTGTTGTTTTCGAAGTTCTGCGGGGACACCCCCGGACCGCCCCCTCGGACAGTGATCGCGCTGCGGGTTGAGTTCCGGCAGGCTGCGGGGGCTTCTGTTCGGCTGTGCGCTGGACGTTCACCCCAGGGGCGCGGAGCTTCTGTTCGGCTGTGCGCTGGGCGTTCACCCCGGGGCCGCGGGGCTTCTGTTCGGCTGTGCGCTGGACGTTGCGTAATCAGGGGCGCGGGGAACTGCGCGACCAGCCACAGCGGACTGTTGGACGGGTATGGCCTGTTCGGGGCAGACGGGGTGCCGGTTTTTCAGGGGCGCGGGGAACTGCGCGACGAGCCACGATGGCGGGGCGGACGGCGATGGCGGGGCCGGGGCAGGTGCTGACCCGGAAGGGGCGCGGTCACCCCACGGACCCGCGGCCGGGTGCGGCGAGTGGGGGGCAGACGGGCGGGTCGGGTTGAGGCCCAGCGGCAGCGTCACGCGGAGACGGGGGTGTTCGCGGAGGAGGAGTGCGCGACGACCCGCGAGCGTCGGGGAAGATCGTGAGCCGGAGACAGGCGGCGACCGAGCGCGAGCGCGACGCCGCTGATGGCGAGAGCGCAGAGCACGAGCATGGCGATGTACGCGTCGTACGCCCCCGCGCCGACGAGGAGGCCGCCCACCGCCGGCCCGAGCGCCAGCGCAAGCTGCTTGACCAGCGCGAACGCCGAGTTGTACTGCCCCACCATCCGCGCGGGAGCGAGATCCGCGACGAGCGGCGACACGGTCGGCGCGAGCATCGCCTCACCCAGCCCGAACAGCGCGTACGTGGAGATGATCGCCGCGACCGCCACCACGTGGTGCCCGTGGACGAGCCCGGACACCCACGCGACGAGCCAGGCCACCGACCAGACCACGCCGACACCCGCGATGACCCGGCTGCGCCTGCGGTACTCGACCAGGCGGAGGACGACGAACTGCGCGAGCACGATGACCGCCGTGTTCGCGGCCAGCGCCACGCCCAGCGTGGCCGGGGAGATGTGCGTGACCTCCACCGCGAAGGCGGACAGGCCCGACTCGAACTGCCCGTAGCACGCGAAGAACATCACGAAGCCGAGCACGCACAGCATCACCATCGCCCGGTCCGAGAGCAGGGCGCGCCAGCCACCGCCCGTGGCCGTCGCGACGTCGGAGGTGCGTATCGCCCCGCGGGCGCGCTCGGCCTGCGGCAGCCGGGTGCCCGCCACCACCGCGCCCAGGACCAGGAACATCGCGGCCTCGATGCCGAACAGCCGGATGAAGGACGACGGGTGCGCCGTGTCCACGATCAGGCCGCCGATCAGGCCGCCGACGCCGAGCCCGAGGTTGTTCAGGAAGAACTGGGTCGCGAAGGCGCGTGAGCGGGTCGCGGTGGTCGAGCACCAGACGATCATCGTCGCGAGGGCCGGCTGGACGACGGATATGCCCGCGCCCAGCGCACCCGCCGCGGCGATGACACCCGCCTCGCTGCCGGACAGCCCGAGCCCGAGGGACCCGGAGGCGGCGAGCACGGTGCCGGCCACGGCGACCGGTACGGGCCCACGCCGGTCGATGAGCCGCCCGGTGAAGGGCAGCACGAAGAGCGCGGCGATGGCGAACGTCGCGAGCACCGCACCGGCGATGCCCGCGCCCAGGCCGCGTACCTGGGACACGTAGATGAACGTGAACGGCACGGTGAAGCCGTTCCCGAACGCGCTCAGTGCGTTCCCCAGCTGGATCCGGCGCAGCGCAGCGCCCATCGCGGTGGTCACACTCACCTCTCTTGGTCGAAGAGCTTCGATGCGAAGACTTCAAGGCTAAAGTTCGAGACTAAAGAGTACACAGAGAAGGGCTTTAGAGCAACGTCCTCACGTGCCATACTCATTCCATGACCGCAGCAGGAGGTTCGACGGGGGAGCCGCAGGAGCTCGATCTCGACGCGCAGATCGCCGCCTACCAGCGGGAATTCCCCGAGGTCGACCCCCAGGTGGAGAAGGTCGTCACGGCACTCGGCCGGCTCAACCGCCGGATGAACGTCGCGTACGGGCGCCAGCTCGTCGACCTGGGCATCAGCAACTCCGAGTGGGAGGTGCTCAAGGCCCTCGTGGTCGTCGGCAGCCCCTACCGGCTCGGCCCCGGCGACCTCGCCAAGCGCCTCGGCCTCACCCCGGCGGCCATGACCCACCGCATCGACCGCATGGTCGCCGAGGGTCTGGTCACCCGCGAGCGCGACGAGTCCAACCGCGTCCGGGTCAATGTCGAGCTGACGGACGAGGGCCGCGAGAAGTGGCTGGAGACGATGCGCCTCGCCGCCGTCTTCGAGGACGACCTGCTCCAGGACCTCAGCCCGGTGGAGCGTTCCCTGCTCGGCGAGATCCTCATCCGCCTGCTCCGCCGCGTGGAGACCTCCCAGCCCGACGCCGGCGGCCGGCTGGAGGACCTGGAGGACTGACCGCGAGGTCGACGTCCCGCGGATGTTTGACACGCGCCCGTCCGTTACGTAATGTTCTCCGGGTTGTCCCGTGTGAGCGCCGACCCCGGTCGGTCCCCGGACAGCCATCCCGCAGGAACCTCTCGATGCGATACGCGACCTCGTCGCTCCGTCGTGTCGTCGTGCGTTTTTACGGAATGCGAGCGGTCTTTCGAATGGCCCGGCCGATTTGGTCGGCCGGGAGGCGGTCCGCTAAAGTCTCACTCGTCGGAACGGCCCAACGGCCGGGAAGGCGAACCCCGCTGACTGGGGGTCAGGCACTGGAAAGGGTCTGATAGAGTCGGGAACACAACGAAGGGAAAGCCCGGAGGGCGGCCGGAAACGGTGCTCGAAGGCAGCGTCCGTTCTTTGAGAACTCAACAGCGTGCCAAAAGTCAACGCCAGATATGTTGATAACCCCGTCTCCCGCGGAACTTGTTTCCGTGTGGGATGTGGTTCCTTTGAAGAAACACAACAGCGAGGACGCTGTGCACCCGGGGATTATTCCTCCTTGTGGTGCCGCTC
>JAJSZB010000037.1:0-31566 GCA_050613715.1 Streptomyces sp. IBSBF 3018 | reverse complement strand
CCCCCCCCCCCCCCCCCCCCCCCCCCCCCCCCCCCCCCCCCCCCCCCCCCCGGGCTCCGGTGGGCCGCTCAGTGCGTAGCGATCGCCGGGTCGCTCACACCGGGCCTGCCGGTCTCCACGTGCCCGGCGAACCGCCGCGCGAACGCCGCGTCATGGTCGCCGACCACCGTGACGTCGTACCACCGGCCGCTCTCGGCCGGCTCGACCCAGTAGGTCTCGCGGTGCCCCGCGCGCACCACGAGCGTGCGGTGCCGGCCGTCGTAGGCGTTGCTGACGGTGAGCCGGACGTCCCGGCGGCCGGGGTTGGCCAGGGTGAGCTCGACCCGCCCGGTGGCGGCGTGGTGGCGGGCGGTCACCTCGGGGCCGGCGGAGTGCGCGGCGCCGCGGAAGGCCCGCAGGAAGCCGTTGGGGCCGTGCACGGTCAGGTCGTACGCGCCCTGCTCCGCCGCGGTCCGCCAGGTGCCGTCGATGCTGCGGCCGGCCCCGGTGGTGTACGTCCAGGGGCCGTCGGTGCGGTTGGCCGAGGTGACGTGGAAGCAGACGCCAGCGTCCGCGCCGCCGGAGAAGGTCAGGGTGACCTCGCCGTCCGCGGCCCGCACGGCCGCGTCGGTCAGCGGCGCGTAGGGCAGCGGGCGGGTCGGGCGGGCGCCGCGCTCCTGGCCGGGCAGCCGCTGGCTGTCCGGCGGCACGGGCACGTAGCTGTCGTGCCGCTTGCCGTCGGTGGGCCGGTAGCCCTCGGTGCCGGGCAGCCGTGCCGGGCGGTCGTGCGCGAGCGAGAAGTCGAACGCGGAGGTCAGGTCGCCGCACACGGCGCGGCGCCACGGCGTGATGTTCGGTTCGCGCACCCCGAAGCGGCGCTCCATGAACCGGATCAGCGAGGTGTGGTCGAAGACCTCGGAGCAGACGTAGCCGCCGGTGCTCCAGGGCGAGACGACGAGCATCGGCACCCGCTGGCCCAGGCCGTAGGGGCCTGCCGCGTAGGTGCTGCCGCCGGGGTAGATCTCGCCCTCGGTGGAGACCGTGGAGCCGCCGCGGCCGGCGGCGGGCGGCGCGAACGGCGGCACGACGTGGTCGAAGTAGCCGTCGTTCTCGTCGTAGGTGATGAACAGCGCGGTCCTGCTCCACACCTCCGGGTCGGACGTGAGCGCGTCCAGCACCTGCGAGACGTACCAGGCGCCGTAGTTCGCGGGCCAGTTGGGGTGCTCGGAGAACGCCTCGGGCGCGGCGATCCAGGAGACGGCCGGCAGCCGGCCCGCCTGGACGTCGGCGCGCAGCACGTCGAAGAAGCCGTCGCCGGCGGCGGCGTTCGTGCCGGTGCGGGCCTTGTCATACAGCGCGTCGCCGGGCCGCGCGGTGCGGTACTGGTCGAAGTACAGCAGCGAGTTGTCGCCGTAGTTGCCGCGGTAGGCGTCCTCGATCCAGCCCCAGGAGTGCGCGGCGTCCAGGCCGTCGCCGATGTCCTGGTAGATCTTCCAGGAGACCCCGGCCTCCTCCAGGCGCTCGGGGTAGGTCGTCCAGGCGTAGCCCGCCTCGGAGTTGTCCAGCACCGGGCCGCGGCCCCTGCCGTCGTTGCCGGTGTAACCCGACCACATGTAGTAGCGGTTGGGGTCGGTGCCGCCGATGAACGAGCAGTGGTAGGCGTCGCACACCGTGAAGGCGTCGGCGAGCGCGTAGTGGAACGGGATGTCGTCGCGGGTCAGGTACGCCATCGTGCCCGCGGACTTGGCCGCGATCCACCGGTCGTAGCGTCCGTCGGCGAACGCGGCGTGGCTGCCGGTCCACTCGTGGTTCAGGCCCTCGATGAACTGCAGTCCCAGGTTCTCGGCGTCCGGGTGGTACGGCAGCACCTCGCGGTCACCGTCCGGCTGGTGGAAGACCGACCTGCCGCTGGGCAGGGCGACGGGACGGGGGTCGCCGAAGCCGCGGACGCCGCGCAGCGTGCCGAAGTAGTGGTCGAAGGACCGGTTCTCCTGCATCAGGACGACGATGTGCTCGACGTCCTTCAGCGTGCCGGTGCGCCGGTGGGCGGGGATGGCGGCGGCACGGGTGATGCTGCCGGACAGGGCGGTGAAGCCCGCGGTGGCGCCGGCGATCTGGAGGAAGCGCCGGCGGTTGAGTTCGGTCATGGCTGCGCAGGCCTCTCCGCTGGGGAAGGGGTGTTCGGTGAGAGTCGCCCAAGGTCAGCGAGCGCAGGCGAAGGCCCGGTGTCCGCCGTGTGTCGCGCGACCGTACGCGGCGGGAACAGCGCACGGTGCCGCTTCCGACGCCGTCCGGCAAGCCGGTGTTCACCCGCCCGTGGCCGCCGGGCGGGAGCCTGCACGCGTCACGCGCCCAGGCACCGAGGAGCGACCATGGAACCACAGTTGGAGACGCCCGAGCACCGCGCGGCGGGCGGGGACGGGAGCGGCGCCGCGGACGGCACGCGCGACGCCGGCAGGCACGACGCCGGCGTGAGCGGCACCGGTGGGAACGGCGCCGGCGTGAGCCGCCGCGCCGCGGTGGGCCTGCTCGGCACCGCGGGCGTCGGCGCGGTCGCGGCGCCGCTGCTGGCGGCCGGGCCCGCGGCGGCGGACTCGCCGTCCGCGGCCGCCGCCTCACCGGCCTTCCTGCCCTCCCCCGACACCGCCGGCGCTCCCCCGGTGCAGGGCCTGCACCTGACCTTCGGCAGGGACCCGTCCACCCAGATGGTCGTCTCGTGGATCACCGACGGCCCGGTCAAGCGTCCCCGGGTGCTGTACGGCACGCTCGGCCACGGCCTGGGCTCGGGCGCCACGGCGCGCACCCGTACGTACCGCGACGGCGTCTCGGGGCGCACGGTGTACGTGCACCACGCGCTGCTGAGCGGGCTGCGGCCGGGCGGCGAGTACCTCTACCTGGTCTCGCACGACGGCGCGACGCCGGACACCGGTACCTTCAGGACCGCGCCGCGCGGCCGGCAGCCGCTGACCTTCACCAGCTTCGGCGACCAGTCCGCGCCGCAGGTGACGTGGTCGGCGGCCGGCGTCGCCACGCTGGACGCCAACTCCACTCCCGCGACCAAGGACATCGTCACCGGCGTCGAGTCGGTGGCGCCGCTCTTCCACCTGCTCAACGGCGACCTGTGCTACGCCAACCTGGACGTGGACCGGGTGCGCACCTGGAACAACTTCTTCACCAACAACACGCGTTCGGCCCGTTTCCGCCCGTGGATGCCGGCCGCGGGCAACCACGAGATCGAGAACGGCAACGGCCCCATCGGACTGGGCGCGTACCAGACCTACTTCGAGCTGCCGTCGACCGAGACCGACGCCGAACTCGCGGGCCTGTACTACGCGTTCACGGCCGGCTCGGTGCGGGTGATCGTGCTGCAGAACGACGACGTGTGCCTGCAGGACGGCGGCGACGTCTATGTCAACGGCTACTCCGGCGGCCGCCAACTGGCCTTCCTGGAGCGGGAGCTGAAGGCCGCGCGGGCGGACCGCGAGGTCGACTGGGTGGTCGTCGCCATGCACCAGGTGATGATCAGCTCCTCCGACGCCAACGGCGCGGACCTGGGGCTGCGGGAGAAGTACGGCCCGCTGTTCGACCGTTACGGCGTGGACCTGGTGGTCTGCGGCCACGAGCACAACTACGAGCGCTCGCTGGCGGTGCGCGGCGTGGTCGGCGGCAGCCAGACGCTGACCCCGAACCCGGTCTCGACCCGCACCGACGACATCGACACCGGCCTCGGCACCGTGCACATGGTGCTGGGCGGCGGCGGGGTCTCCGGCACCACCAACCAGTCGTTCTTCAAGGACGGCACCGCGAAGGTCATCACCGCGGTGGCCGACAGCCGTCCGGCGGGCGGCAAGCGCGCGGCGACGTACGTCAGGGAGGAGGCGGTCTGGACCGGTGTCCGCGACCTCGACCACCCGTACGGCTTCGCGGCGTTCACCGTGGACCCCGGCCGCTTCCCCGGTGACACGACCCGGCTGCACGTCACGTACTACAACGTGAACAAGCCGAGCGGTGAGCTGTCGGTGTTCGAGCGGTTCACCCTGCACCGCAAGCGGTCCGACGGGCACCGCTGAGGCGCCGGCCGCGAGCGGAACCCGGGCGGCGGGGCGGCAATCGCGGGCCCGGTTTGCGGGGACGCGGGACGCGGGTCCCGGGCCGCCGTCACTCCGCGGCGGGCCCGGGCCGTTCCGGGTCCGCCGCCGTCCGGCCCGGCAGGGTGACCGTGAACACGGTCTCGCCGGGCCGGACGGCGAGCGCCGCCTCGCCGCCGTGGGCCGCGGCGACCGCGGTGACGATGGACAGGCCCAGGCCCGCGCCGGAGTCGGAGCGGCGGCGCGGACCGCCGGTGAGGCGCGGGTCGCGGGTGAAGCGCTGGAAGACGGTGGCGCGCAGCGGCTCGGGGATGCCCGGGCCGTCGTCGGCGACGGCGAGCACGGTGGACCGCGCGTCCTGCCGCAGCCGCACGGTGACACGGGTGCCCGGCGGGGTGTGCACACGGGCGTTGGCCAGCAGGTTGGCGAGCAGTTGGTGCAGCCGGGGGCCGTCGCCGTCGACGGTGACCGGCTCCTCGGGCAGGTCGAGCGTCCAGCGGTGGCCGGGGCCCGCCGCCCGCGCGTCGTCCACCGCGTCGAGCACCAGCCGGGTCAGGTCGACCGGTTCGCGGGCCAGCGGGCGGCCCGCGTCGAGCCGGGCGAGCAGCAGCAGGTCGTCCACCATGCCGCTCATCCGCGCGGACTCCGCGGCGATCCGCTCCAGCGACCTGCCGCCGCCGTCCGGCACCGGGCCGGGGTGGCGCAGCGCGAGTTCGGCGTGGCCGCGGATCGCGGCGACCGGCGTGCGCAGTTCGTGGCTGGCGTCGGCGGCGAAGCTGCGCAGCCGCTCCTGGCTGGCCTGCCGTCTGCCCAGCGCGCCCTCGACATGGCCGAGCATGCGGTTGAGGGCGGCGCCGACCTGGCCGACCTCGGTGCGCGGGTCGGTGTCCGGCACCCGGTCGGGCAGCGCGACCTCGCCGCTGTCCAGCGGCAGCGCGGTCACCGCGGTCGCGGTGGCGGCCACCCGCCGCAGCGGCCGCAGCGACCAGCGCACCCAGAACGCCCCGGCCGCGCCGGCCACCAGCAGCGCGCCGCCGAAGACCGCCGCCTCGACCGCGATCAGCCGCTTCTCCGCGTCCTCCACGCCGCTCATCGGCATGCCGGTGACCAGCACGTCGCCGTCGTCCCCGGCGATGGCGCTGACCCGGTAGTCGCCCAGCGCGGACAGGCCGAGGCCGCGGCAGCGGCCGTCCGCCGGGAGCGCCGCGATGGCCCTGCGGTCGGCCGCGGACAGCGTGACGGAGGTGTCCGCACCGGCCCTGACCACCGCGGCGCCGGTGATCGTGCCGTGCAGCAGCCGCGCGCCGAAGGTGCCGGGGGCCTGGCGCCGGGTGTCGACGTGCGCGTTGTCCGCGTCCGGCTCCCGGCCGCCCTTGCCGCCGGCCGCCGGTCCGGCGCCCGGGCCGCCGGTGCTCGCGGCGCCGCCCGTGTCGGCCGCGTGCTCCAGGCTGGCGGGGAACCGGCCGCCGGCCGCGGCGAGCTGCTGGTCGACCCGGTCGGTGAGGAAGGCGCGCAGCCCGAGCACCGCCGCGACGCCCACGGCCGCGCAGCTGAGCGCGAGCAGCACCACGAGCCCGCAGGTCAGCCGCGCCCGCAGGGTCCGCGGCAGCAGCGCGAGTGCCGGCCGGTCCCGCCGCGAGGCGTTCCGGGCGGTCACCAGGGCGCCGCCCGCAGGACGTAGCCCGCGCCGCGGACCGTGTGGATCATCGGCTCGCGGCCCGCGTCGACCTTGCGGCGCAGGTACGAGATGTACAGCTCGACGATGTGCGCCTGGCCGCCGAAGTCGTAGGACCAGACGCGGTCCAGGATCTGCGCCTTGCTCAGCACCCGGCGCGGGTTGCGCATCAGATAGCGCAGCAGCTCGAACTCGGTCGGCGACAGCTCGACGGCCACGCCGCCCCGGGTGACCTCCCTGGCGTCCTCGTCCATCACCAGGTCGCCCACCTCCAGCACGGCCGCGCCGTCGCGGGCCCGGGTCATCCCGGCCCTGCGCAGCAGCCCGCGCAGCCGGGCCAGCAGCTCCTCCAGGCTGAACGGCTTGGTGACGTAGTCGTCGCCGCCCGCGGTCAGCCCGGCGATGCGGTCCTCGACGGCGTCGCGCGCGGTGAGGAACAGCACACAGACGTCCGGCTGCCCGGTGCGCAGCGCCCGCAGCACGGAGAGACCGTCGCCGTCGGGGAGCATGACGTCGAGCACGACGGCGTCCGGCCGGAAGCCGCGGGCCTCGGCGACCGCGGCCGCGGCGTCCCCTGCGGTGCGGACCTCCCAGCCCTCGTAGGCGAGGACGCCGGCGAGGACCTCGGCGAGGTCGGGCTCGTCGTCGACGACGAGCACCCGCACGGGTCTGCCGTCGGGGTGCGCGAGCGGATGGGCGGGCGGCCGGTCCGGCCGGTGGGCGGTGCTGTCCATGGTGCCTCCAGCATCGCTCCGTCCGGGGTCCGCGCGCAGCCCGCCCGCCTCTGCATCGGCTGTGAATCCGCCGCTCACAGGCCGCCGCGGGGTCCGTTCAGAGCCGGTTCAGAGGTTGGGGACGCAAGCTGGCCGGCGTCGGACCCCGATCGTACGGCCGGGTCGCACGTCCGGGACCCGCGCCGCCGCACCGCCGGCCGGCAGCACCGGAACGGCCAGGAAGGACCGCCCAGTGAGCACCACGTACCCGCCGCGCCCGCCCGCGCGGCCGCCCGCCGCCCGGCACACCGCGACCCGCCCGGAGCGGACCGGGCCGCGCTCCCCCGCCGCCCTGGTGCTCACGCTGTGCTGGGCGGGCGCGGCCGCCGTGGTCGCCCTGTGGTGGCACGACACCCGCGCGGTGGTCGGCCCGGCGGACTGGCTGATCGGCGGGGGCCGGATCGCCGGACTGCTGTGCGGCTACAGCTGCGCGCTGCTGGTCCTGCTGATGGCCCGCGTCCCCGCGCTGGAGTCCGGTGTCGGCAGCGACCGAGTGGCCCGCTGGCACGCGATGGCCGGCCGCTACACGGTCTGCCTGCTGCTCGCGCACGTCGTCCTCGTCCTGTGGGGCTACGCCGTCCAGGCGCACAGCGCCCTGCCCGGCGAGGCGTGGACGGTCGTGACCACCTACCCGGACATGCTGAAGGGCACCGTGGGCGGTCTCCTGCTGCTCGGCGTGGGCGCGGTGTCGGTGCGCGCGGTGCGCCGCCGGGTCCGCTACGAGACGTGGTACTACCTGCACCTGCTCACCTACCTCGCGGTGTTCCTCGCCTTCTGGCATCAGCTCGCGCTCGGCGCGGACGTGGGCGGCGGCCCGGCCCGGGCCGCGTGGTACGCCCTGTACGCGGGCGCCGCGGCCGCGGTGCTGTGGTTCCGGGTGCTGGTCCCGGTGCGGATGAACGTGCGGCACCGGCTGCACGTGCTGGCCGTCGTCGAGGAGGCGCCGGGCGTGGTGTCGGTGCTGGTGGGCGGGCGCCGGCTGGAGGACCTCGCGGCCCGGCCGGGGCAGTTCTTCCGCTGGCGTTTCCTGGCGCCGGGGCTGCGGTGGACCGCGAGCCCGTACTCGCTGTCGGCGGCGCCGCGCCCCGGCGTGCTGCGGATCACCGTCAAGGCGGTCGGCGGGCACAGCGCGGCCCTCGCCGGCCTCGCGCCCGGCACCCGGGTCTGGGCCGAGGGCCCGTACGGCGCGCTGACCGCGGACCGGCGCACCCGGCAGAAGGTGCTGCTGCTGGCCGGCGGCGTCGGCGTCACGCCGCTGCGGGCGCTGTTCGAGTCGCTGCCGGCCCGGCCGGGGGACCTGACGCTGGTCTACCGGGCGAGTTCCGCGGCCGGTCTGGCGCTGCGCGGGGAGCTGGAGTCCATCGCCGCCGCCCGCGGCGCCCGTCTGCACCTGGTGGTCAACGCCCCGGGTGGCGGGCGGCCCCGCCTCACGGTCGCCGGTCTGCGCGAGACGCTGCCCGACATCGCGCAGCACGACGTGTACGTGTGCGGGCCGCCGGGTCTGCTGCGCGAGTCCTACGACGTGCTGCGCGCCGCGGGCGTGCCGGCCCGCCGCATCCACCACGAGTCCTTCGAACTGTGAGGCGCACGTGACCGCACTCCCCTCCCGGCCGCTGCGCCGCATCGTGATCACCACCGTGTCGACCGTGGCCGGCGGCCTGCTCCTGCTGTCCCTCAAGCCGCACGGCTCGGCGGTGGCCGACCTGGCGACGGGTCCGACGCCGAGCGCGCCGTCGAGCTCCGGCACGTCCGGCACATCGGGCACGTCCGGCACGTCCGGAGGTGCCCCGAGCACGCCCGGGTCCTCCGGCACCCCGGGTTCGTCCGGCTCCTCCGGGTCGTCCGGCTCCTCCGGGTCGTCCGGCTCCTCCGCCACCCGCACCGTGGACGGCGACACCGTGCAGACCCGCTACGGGCCGGTGCAGCTGCGCGTCACGCTCTCCGGCGGCAGGATCACCGCGGTGACCACCCTCCAGCTCCCGCAGGACAACCCGCGCGACCAGGAGATCTCCTCCTTCGCCGTCCCGCAGCTCACGCAGGAGGTGCTGGCCGCGCAGAACGCCCAGGTGGACACGGTGTCCGGCGCGACGTACACCAGCGAGGGCTATCTCCAGTCCCTGCAGAGCGCGCTGAACAAGTCCCATGGCTGACGACACGACCGGGTCCGCGGCCGAGCGCGGCGCCCCGGTCAGCGCCGCCCTGCCCACCCGGGTGCGGCACGTCGAGCACGCCATGGGCACGGTCTTCTCGTTCGACGTGCGCGGCGGCTCCCCCGCGCGGGTGGCGGCGGCGCTCCGCGACGCGGTGGCCTGGCTGCACCACGTGGACGCGGTGTTCTCGACGTACCGCGCCGACAGCCAGATCAGCCGGCTCGCGGCCGGCGCCCTCCCGCTGTCCGCCTGCTCCCCCGAGGTACGCGAGGTGCACGCGCTGTGCGAGGACGCCCGGCGGCGCACCGGCGGCTTCTTCGACGCCGGGTACGCGGGCGGCTTCGACCCGACCGGGCTGGTCAAGGGCTGGGCGGTCGAGCGGGCGGCCCTGCTGGTCGACGCGGCGGGCGCCGAGGCGGTCTGCGTCAACGGCGGCGGCGATGTCCAGACCTACGGCGGCCCCTGGCGCGTCGGCGTGTCGCATCCGCTGCGCCGCGGCGCGCTGGCGGCGGTGGTCGTCGCGGCGGCCCCCGGCGACGCGCCGCCCGGCGGGCGCGGTCTCGCGGTGGCGACCTCCGGTCCTGCCGAGCGCGGCGCGCACATCCTCGACCCGCGCACCGGCCGCCCGCCGCGCACGGACCTCGCCTCCCTCACCGTCACGGCCGCCTCGCTCACCGAGGCCGACGTCGCGGCGACCGCCGGCTACGCCATGGGCGCCGGGGCCCGCGCCTGGCTCACCGCCCAGCCGGCCGCCGAGGCCCTCGCCGTCCCCGTCTCCGCCCCGCCCTGGCGGACCCCGGGCTTCCCGGACGCCCGGACCGCCGCCGCGGCCGACCGCCTCCACGACTGACCGCCTCCACGGCTGACCGCGCGCCGCCGCCGAGACAAGCGCCGGGCGGGTGGTCCGACCACGCGCGGCCCCGTAGGGGACCGGTCGGCCGGGAGACGGGCCGGTCAGCTCCGGCGGTAGGGGTCCCCGGCCGGCAGCCAGTCGTCCGGGCCGTGGAGCGCGGGCTCGCCGACGCCTTCGCAGAGCGCCTCGACGGTGGCGAGGACGGCCGCGCGGTCCTCGGCGGCGCGCCACACCAGTGACCAGGTCCAGTGGATGCGCGGCCCGACGACGGGCCGCCGGACGAGGTCGGGCGGCAGCTGCGCGGCCTGGCCCTTGGGCGAGTTGACGACCGGCCGCCGGCTGCGGCGGACGTGGTCGAAGAAGGCCGGGCCGGTGACGCCCGCGTCGTGCACGCGCAGCGCGTGCGCGCCGGTGTCGCGGACCAGCTCCCCGGCGTAGGCGTCCCAGGACGACCAGGAGGTGGCGTCCTCGGTCAGCAGGACGGCCGTGTCCCGGGCGGCCACCTCCCCGGACTCCCTCCCGGCGGCCACGGCGTGCAGCCGGTCGGCGCCGAGCAGCCGGGCGTTCAGGCCCAGCCGTTCCAGGTCGGGGGTGCGGGCCCAGCACACGGCGAGGTCGAGGCTGCCGTCGGCGACCCGTGCGGCCTGGGCGTGCGAGGGGGCGACCCACGGGTCCACCTGCACCTCGGCCACCGCCGAGGTGCGGGCGGGGAGGTCCGGGGGGAGCCAGTCGACCCGCCCGAGCCGTACCGGCCGCGTCCCCGCCAGACGGCGCGCCCGCCGGCGCAGCTCGTCGGCCTCCGCCAGCAGGCCGCGCGCGTACGGCAGCAGGTCCGCGCCCGCGGGGGTCAGCCCCACCGAGCGGCGGTCCCGGTCGAACAGGCGCACGCCCAGGTCGCGTTCCAGCGCCTTGATCTGCTGGGACAGCGACGGGCCCGCGATCAGGAGGCGCCCGGCGGCACGGCTGAAGTTCAGCTCCTCGGCGACCGTGACGAAGTAGCGAAGTTGGCGCAGCTCCACGACGGCCATGCTACGTGCCTGAGAGCCTGAGCCTCCTACGCGAGAGGCAGCCGGTCGTGGCGCGACCCGCCGGCCGGCCGGACGATGGCGGCACGGCACGGCGTGACCCGTCACGCGGCTCCCGTGCGGACCGCTCCCGTGCGGACCGCTCCCGTGCGGACCGCTCCCGTGCGGACCGGCTCCCGTGCGGCCGGCCGGGAGGGGCGGCCCGGGTGCGCCGCCCCTGCCCGCGACACCCGTACGACCGCAAGGACTTCGCCATGACAGGACACTCGCCGTACGCCCCTGCGCACGCGGCCTCGCCGTCGCGCTCGCCCTGGGCGCACGTGCTGGAAGCGGCCGCGGCGCTGGCCGCGGGGATGGGCGTCGGCCGGTTCGTCTTCACTCCGATCCTGCCCCTGATGCACGCGCAGGCGGGGCTGTCCGCGAGCGGCGGTGCCCACCTGGCGACCGCCAACTACGCCGGCTACCTCGTCGGGGCGCTGGTCGGCACCGCCGCACCCGCCGTGGTCCGCTCGCGCACCGTCCTGCGGGCCGCGCTGGTCACGCTGACCGCGACCCTGGCCGCCATGCCGGTCGCCGGCGGCACCGCGGCGTGGCTCGTGCTCCGGCTGCTGGCGGGCGTCGCCAGCGCCCTGGTCTTCGTGATCGCCGTCAGCTCCCTCCACAGCCGTCTGCGGCGGCAGCCGGACCACGTGCCCGGCTGGGCCTTCGGCGGGGTGGGCGCAGGCATCGCGCTGTCGGGCCTGCTCGTCCTGGTCCTGCGGTCGGCCGCCGACTGGCGTGCGGCCTGGTGGGCCTCGGCTGCCCTCGGCGCGGCGCTCACCGCGGTCTCCTGGCGGCTGGAGCCCGAGCCGGCGCCGACCGCCGGTCCCGCGGGGGCCGGACCGGCGGGGGTCCGTACGTCACAGGCCGGTACGACGCGGGCGCATACGACGCGGGCGCATACGGCGGGGGTCCGTACGACGCGGGCCGTGGGAGCGGGGTCCGGGGGCGCGGCGGCCGGTGTCCACCGCGCGTTCGGCGTGCTGTTCGCCTCCTACGCGCTGGAGGGCGTCGGCTACATCGTGGCGGGCACCTTCCTCGTCGCCGCCATCGAGCAGGGCTCTCCCGGGTGGCTCGGCAGCGGCGCCTGGGTGGTGGTCGGCCTGGCCGCCGTGCCGTCCGCGGCGCTGTGGACCGGACTCGGGCGGCGCTGGTCCCGTCCTGCCCTGCTCTGCGCCGCGCTGGTGGTCCAGGCGGCCGGGATCGCCCTGCCGGCGCTCGTCGGCGGCGTCGGGGCCGCGCTCGGCTCCGCGGTCCTGTTCGGCGCCACCTTCATCGGCGTCAGCACGCTGGCCCTGGCCGTGGGCGCGCACCTGCGCTTCCCGCGCGCGGTCGCCCTGCTGACCGCCGGCTACTCGGTCGGCCAGATCCTCGGCCCCCTCGTCGTCACGCCGCTGCTGCGGCACGGCTACCACCAGGCGCTGCTCGCGGCCGCCGCCGTGGTCCTGGCGTCCGCCGCCGGCGCCGCCCTGCTGCGGGCGGGCTTCCCCCGCGACGTGCCGGCGGCGCGGTACGGCGCCCCGCCGCGGCGGCCGATGCCGGGCGCAGCGGTCGCGGACCTCGACCGGGACGGTGTCTGAGGCCCGGCCGCGACGTCCGGCGCGGCCCGCCGCAGCCGGCGGCCGGCGTGGCCGCGGGCCGTACGGACAGGGCCGGTTCGCCGCAGCGGAAGCAGGTCGGGGGCGGGGTCGGAGGCACGGTCGGGGGCGGGGGCGCAGGGCGGCCGGCCGGAGACGGCCCCGCGCGGACGCCCTACGCCCGGCGGGCCAGGACCAGCCGGCAGCGCGGGCTGCCGTCGCCGCGGCGGCCGAACTCCTCCAGCGGTGTCAGCCGCACGGTGAACCCGGCCGCCTCCAGGTCCGCGCGGACCGCGCCGAGGGGGAAGGTCCGGTAGTACATGACGAAGGGCGGGCGCCGCAGGGCGTTGCGCACCCGCAGCGCCGCGTCGAAGCCGGCGAAGGCCCAGTACCAGGGGGACGTCGGCGGGGGCGGCGCGCCGACGGGGAAGGCGAAGAGGCCGCCGGGGCGCAGCGCCCGTCGCACCCCCGCGAAGAGCAGGGGCCGCTCGGCCGGCAGGAAGTGACCGAACGCTCCGAAGCTCACCGCCAGGTCGAACGCCGCGGTGAAGGGCATCGCCCGCGCGTCGGCGCGCACCCACCGCGCGTCCCCGGCCGGATCGGCGGCGCGCGCCCGCGCCAGCATGCCGGCGCTGAAGTCGACGCCGGTGACGGAGCCGCGGCACAGCGGGCGCAGCGCCCGCAGGCCCGCGCCGGTGCCGCAGCACACGTCGAGCCCGTGCTCGAAGGGCCCGACCGCGGCGAGCGCCCCGGCCGTCGCGTCCAGGAAGCGGTCCGGGGTGCGGAACGGCGTCAGGTCGAACTTCGGCGCCAGCAGGTCGTATCCGCGCTCGACGGACGACAGCGCCTGCACGGCCAGTTCGCGCGCTGTCGGGCCCTGGGGGGAGAACACCGGCCCAGCGTACGGGAGCCGGCGCGCGGTGGTGCGGCCGTGGACGCGCGTGCCCGGGCGCGCCGTGCACGCCTCGACACGCCCCCGGTGTGGTCAAGAACTCACCCCGGTGAAACGGAATGGCCATTCCTGATGCGCTAGCCTGAAGGCATAACGGAACACCGATTCCGCTTCAGACTTCGCTGTGAGGGAGTTCCATGGCGTCCGAGACCCGGCGCACGCACCACCAGGTGACATTCGCGGTGCTGGCGGCGAGCGTCACCGCCTACGCGCTGCTGCAGTCCCTGGTCACCCCGGTTTTGCCCACGATCCAGGAGGACCTGCACACCAACCAGAACACCGTGACCTGGGTGCTGACCGCGTATCTGCTGTCGGCGTCCATATTCACGCCGATCATGGGCCGCATCGGCGACATGATCGGCAAGGAGCGCGTCTTCGTGGCGACGCTCGCCGCGCTCGCCGCGGGCTCGCTGCTGGCGGCGCTCGCCACCAACGTGACGGTGATGATCGTGGCCCGGGCGATCCAGGGCATCGGCGGCGGTGTGCTGCCGCTGACCTTCGGCATCATCCGCGACGAGTTCCCGTCCCACAAGGTGAGCGGGGCGGTGGCCGCGATCGCCTCGCTGATCGCCGTCGGCTCCGGACTGGGCATCGTGCTGGCCGGCCCGATCGTCAACGCGCTGAACTACCACTGGCTCTTCTGGCTGCCGATGATCCTCACCGTCGCGGCGGGCGTGGCGACGGTGCTGCTGGTGCCCCGGTCGCCGGTGCGCACCCCGGGCCGGATCAGCTGGGCGCCCGCGCTGCTGCTGTCCGCGTGGCTGGTGGCGCTGCTGGTCGCGCTGAGCCAGGCCCCGGTGTGGGGCTGGGGCTCCGGCAAGGTGATCGGCCTGTTCGTCGCCGCGGCCGTGCTGGCGGTCGGCTGGGTGGAGATCGAGCGCCGGTCGGCGCAGCCGCTGATCGACATGGCGATGATGCGCCGCCCCGCGGTGTGGACCAACAACCTGGTGGCGCTGCTGTTCGGCGTCGGGATGTACGCGGTCTTCGCGTTCCTGCCGGAGTTCGTGCAGACGCCGAAGTCCACCGGCTACGGGTTCGGCGCGAGCATCACCAAGTCCGGTCTGATCCTGCTGCCGATGAGCGTGGCGATGTTCGCGGTGGGCCTGTTCACCAACCGCCTGGCGGCGCGCTTCGGCGGCAAGACGGTGGTCGTGGTCGGCTCGCTGATCGGCACCGCGTCGATGGCGATGCTGGCGTGGGCGCACAGCGAGACCTGGGAGCTGTACGTGGCCACGGGCATCATGGGCGCCGGCTTCGGCCTGGCCTTCGCGGCCATGTCCAGCCTGATCGTGAGCGCGGTCCCGCCGGAGCAGACCGGCGTGGCCAGCGGCATGAACGCCAACATCCGCACCATCGGCGGTTCGATCGGCGCGGCGCTGATGGCCAGCGTGGTCACGGCGAACCCGGCGGCCGACGGCCTGCCGCGCGAGTCCGGTTACACCAACGGCTTCGCGATGCTCGGCGGCGCGCTGCTCATCGCGGCGTTCGCGGCCGTGCTGATCCCGGTGACCCGCCGCAGCAACGTGGTGGCGCACTCCGAGGAGCAGACGCAGCCGGCGCCGGTGGCGGCCGCGCGCGGTACCGTCGTCGGCGACAGGCCGGAGTAGCGGACGGCGCCGGGGGTACGGACGGCCAGGGACGGGTACGGCACGCAGCGGGAGTGACGATGACAGCGCAGACCCACGCCACCCGGGGCGGTACCCGGACCGACGGCGGCCGGACCCCCCGGACGCCGGCCGCGAAGGGCGCGGCCGCGCAGACCCCTGCGGCGAAGGGCCCGGCCGCGGCCCCGGAGAACCCCTGCAGGACGGGCAGGCGGGACGCCGTGCGCAATCACCAGCTGGTGACGGCGGCGGCCCGCGAGGTCCTGGCGGAGCACGGCACCGACGCCAGCATGGAGCTGATCGCCTCCCGGGCCGGCGTCGGCGTCGGCACGGTGTACCGCCACTTCCCGAACAAGGAAGCGCTGATCGACGAGATCGCCGCGCAGATGCTGGTCGAGCTGGTCGGCGAGGCGAAGGCGGCGCTGGCCCTGCCGGACGGCGCGGGGCTGGAGTTCTTCGTGCAGGTGATCGGCGAGTCCGTGGTCGAGCACCGCGGCTATGCGCACAAGCTGATCGGCAAGACCCGTTCGGCGTGCGTGGAGCAGCTGCGGGACCTGATCGACGATCTGCTCGTGCAGGCGCAGCAGGCCGGGCGGATCGCGCCGGGCGTGCGGCTCGGCGACGTGATGGCGCTCATCTGGTCGCTGCGCGGGGTGGTCGAGACCGCGGGCGACGTCGCGCCGGACGCCTGGCGGCGCCTGGTCGACATCCAGTTCGCGGGGCTGCGCTGCTACACGCCGGCGGGACCGGTGCCGGCCATGACCCGCGAGGAGCTGCGCCTCATCAGCGGCGGCGCGGACGACGGCTCCACCACCTGCTGAACGGGGTCCGGCCTGTCGGCCCCCGAGCCGGGCCGACTGCCGGACCGGCGGCCGGCGCCGGACCGGCCTCTGCTCTCGACCGGCCCGCTGATCCCGGGCCGGGCCGCCCACCGCGGGCCACCACCGCCGCACGCCGGCCGCGGACCGGCCCCGCGCTCAGCGCGCGGCGCTCCCGGCCCGGTCGGTGAGCAGGTCCTCGACGTGGTCGAGCATCGCGTCGAGCGCGGCCTCCAGGGGCGCGGTCTCCCGGCGGGTCTGCGTCAGCAGCAGACCGCCCTGCAGGCCCGCGAGGATGGCGAGCGCCAGCCGGTCGGGGTCGGCCTCGGGCCGCAGTTCACCCCGGTCCCGCATGTCCCGCAGACCGCTGCGGATGCCGTCCTCCCAGCGTGCGAACCCCGCCGCCAGCGCGTCACGCGCCTGCGGGTCCGTCTCGGCGAGCTCCCCGGCCAGTGAGCCGATCGGGCAGCCGCCCTCGCAGTTCCGCTCCCGCTGGAGCTGCACCACCAGGTCCCGCCAGGCGCGCAGCGCCGCCATGCTGTCGAGGCTGCCGAGCAGCGGCCGCTGGGCGTCGAGCACCGCCTCTGTCTGGTGCGCGATGACCGCTCTGACCAGCGCGGACTTGTCGGCGAAGTAGTGGTAGATCTGCGACGTGCTCACGCCGGCCGCGATCCGTACGTCGTCGGTGCTGGTGCCCGCGACGCCCCGCTCGAACATCAGGCCGGAGGCGGCCGACACGATCCGCGCGCGCGTCGCCTGGCCCTTGCGCGTCAGACGCGGCTCTCCCGCCGGCGTCCGCGCACCCTCCCGCGCGGCGTCGGCCCCCGCGCCCGCGACGACCTGTGTGCTGCTGCCCATGACGGAAGCGTACCGCGCCGCCCAGTTTTCTGGAGTTGACACTCCAATTTTTCCGTGACAAGAATGGAGCGCACACTCCAATTCGGGGTGCCGCCGACGCGGCCGCAGGCCGCAGCACGTCACGAGACAGGGCAGGACACCATGGAACTTTCCGGCCGCACCGCACTGGTCACCGGCTCCACCACCGGCATCGGCCGGGAGATCGCGGAACAGCTCGCCCGCGCGGGCGCCGAGGTGATCGTCAGCGGGCGCAACGAGGAGCGCGGCGCGCGGACCGTCGCCGCGATCGAGGAGGCGGGCGGCGCGGCGCGGTTCGTCGCCGTCGACCTGTCCGACCTGGAGTCGGTGCGCGCCCTCGCCGAGGCCGCCGGCGACGTCGACATCCTGGTCAACAACGCGGGCATCTTCGAGTTCGCCGCCACCCCGGAGCAGTCGGTCGCCTCGTACGACGAGATGTTCCAGGTCAATGTGCGGGCGCTGTACTTCCTGACGGCCGCGCTCGTGCCGGGGATGGCCGCGCGCGGCGAGGGCAGCGTGGTCAACGTCAGCACGATGGTCGCCGAGATCGGCATGCCCGGCGCCTCCGTCTACAGCGCGACCAAGGCCGCGGTGAACTCCCTGACCCGCACATGGGCGGCGGAGTACGGCCCCTCCGGGGTGCGGGTCAACTCCGTCTCCCCCGGTCCGACGCTGACCTCCAGCGCCCCGCTGGAGATGGTCGACCGGCTCGGCGCGACCACCCTGCTCGGCCGGCACGCCGGCACGCGTGAGATCGCCGACGCGGTGGTCTTCCTCGCATCACCGCGCGCCGGATACATCACCGGCGCCACCGTGCCGGTCGACGGCGGCCGCGTCGTCGCCTGACCGGGCGTCGCCCGCCCGGGCGCGCCCCCTCCGCGACAGCCGGGCGATGCCCACGCGGGTCGCGGTTCCCTCACCGCGCGGCACTCGGCCGGATGGGGGACGCTGGACGGGGGCGTGAGGTGAGTGCGATGGGCAGGAAACGCCCGATTCCGGCGACGCTGGTCCTGTGCGCCGGCGCCACCGTGGCCGCGGTGGCCTGTGGCTCCTCCTCGGGGTCCGGGCCGCCCTCGCACTCCGGCACGGTGACGGTGACGGCCAGGCCGTCGCCCTCCCCCACCACCGCGCCGCCGGTCACGGACAGGCCCCCGGGGCACACGGCGACGACGGCGCCGGCCGCCACCAGCCGCCCGCCGCAGAACGCGCCCATGGTGGTCACCGCGTACTTCGACGCGATCAACGCGCACGACTACCGCGCCGCGTGGGACCTCGGCGGCAGGAACCTCAGCGGCTCCTACGCCTCCTTCGTCCGGGGCTTCGCCGGCACCGCGGGCGACCGCGTGCACGTCACCGGCAGCACGGACAGCAGCGTGGCGGTGGTGCTGGAGGCGACGCAGACCGACGGCTCGGTCAAGGAGTTCGCCGGAACGTACACGGTGCGCGGAGACGTGATCGTCGGCGCGAGCGTCCGGCAGACCGGCACGAGCGGTCCCTCGACGCCGGGCGCGACCGCACCGGGCGGCGGCCCGTACGCCGACTGCGCGCAGGCGCACGCGCACGGCCGCTACGACATCCCGAGCACCGATCCGGCGTACGCCAGGCACCTGGACCGGGACGGCGACGGCTTCGCGTGCGAGCGCGGCGAGTAGCCGGCGAGTGGCCGGAGGCCGGCTCCGTCCGGGCGGGAAAGGTCCCGCCGCGAGCGCGGGTCCGTCCTCGCGGCAGGCCGGCGCGTCACGCTTCCGCGCAGACCGGCGCAGACCGGCGCAGGGCCGGGGCCCGCGGGCTACGGCGCCGGCGCCTTCAGGGTGCGGGCGGCGGCGCGGGTGACCGCGTCGGCGACGGCGGCGAGGGCGGGCGAGTCGAGCTTCCACTGCTGCCAGTACAGCGGGACGTCGACGTGGCGGCCCTCGGCGAGGTCGGTCAGGGCGCCGGAGCGCACATGGGCGGCGGCCTGGGCGTCGGGGATCATCCCCCATCCCAGCCCGAGCGCGACGGCCTCCACGAAGCCCTCGGAGGAGGGGACGTGGTGCCGGGCGCCGGCCGCCGGCCGGGCCGCGTCCCCTGCGGGGTCGCTCGCCGCACCCCCGGCCGCCGCCGCGTCTCCGCCTTCCGGGACGGCCGCCAGGTCGCGCAGGAAACGGTCCTGCAGCTCGTCCTTGCGGTCGAAGACGACCACGGGGGCGGTGCGCAGGGCCTCGCGCAGCGGCGCGTGGGCGAGGTGGCGCGCGGCGAAGGCGGGCGCGGCCATCGCCCGGTAGCGCATCCGGCCGAGGGCGCGGACCGAGCAGCCCTGCACCGGCTCGGGCGAGGAGGTGACCGCCGCCATCACCCGCCCCTGCCGCAGCAGTCTGGTGGTGTGGTCCTGGTCGTCGCGGTGCAGGTCGAAGGCGACGTCCAGGTGCGCGGTGACCTCGGCGAGGGCCGGCAGGAACCAGGTGGCGAGCGAGTCGGCGTTGACCGCGACGGGCAGCGCGGCCGGTCCGCCCGGCCCGCCCAGTCCCAGCTCCGCCCCCGCGTCCCGCTCCAGCCGGGCCAGCTGGCGGCCGAAGCGCACCACGACCTCGCCCGACGCGGTCGGCCGCACCGGCTTGGTGCGCAGTAGCAGCACCCGCCCGGTGCGCTGCTCCAGCGCCTTGATCCGCTGGCTCACCGCCGAGGGCGTGACGTGCAGCACCTCGGCCGCCGCCTCGAAGGTCCCCTCGTCGACGGCGGCCAGCAGCGTGCGCACCAGGTCCAGCGGCAGATCGACCATCACGGTGGCTAATGCTACCTAAGAATCATTAGCTGGCGTGATGGCCGCCCGGCCTCCTAGCCTTCGGGCATGCATGCGGCACTCCTCGCGGCCCTGGCGGGCCTGGGCACCGGCCTGTCCCTGATCGTGGCCATCGGCGCGCAGAACGCGTTCGTCCTGCGGCAGGGCATCCGCCGCGAACACGTGGCCGCGATCGTGGCGATCTGCGCCGTCTCGGACATGGTGCTGATCGCGGCGGGCGTGAGCGGGGTGGGGACCGTGGTCGGCCGCCGGCCCGCGGCGCTGACGGCGGCGTCGTGGGTCGGCGCGGCGTTCCTCGTCGGCTACGGGGCGCTGGCCGCGCGCCGGGCGCTGCGTCCGTCGGCCGCGCTCACCGCCGAGAGCGCCGGGAGCGCCGAAGCCGCCGGGGGTGCCGAAGCCGCCGGGAGCGCCCGGGGCACCGCGAGCACCGGCTCCCCGGGTGCCGGGTCGCTGCGCGCCGCGGTCCTCACCTGCCTCGCGATGACGTGGCTGAACCCGCACGTGTACCTGGACACCGTGCTGCTGCTCGGGTCGGTCGCCAACGGCTACGGCGCGGCCCGCTGGCCGTTCGGGGCGGGGGCGGCGGCGGGCAGCGTGCTGTGGTTCGGCGGGCTCGGCTTCGGGGCGCGGCTGCTGCGCCGGCCGTTCGCCCGGCCGCAGTCCTGGCGCGTCCTGGACGCGGTGATCGCCTGCACGATGATCACACTGGGCGTGCTGATGGCCGCGCGCGCGTAGCGGCGCCGGACGGACCCAGCGGGCGGAAGCCGATGACGGCCGCGTCGTCGCGCCGCTCCTCCACCCCGGCGAGCAGGTGCGCGCACAGCTCGGCGAGCGGCATCGCCCGCCGCTGCGCGTCGGCCGCGGCCCGCGCGAGGTGCGTCATCCCCTCGGCGAGGTCGGTGCCGGGCACCTCGATCAGCCCGTCGGTGTAGAGCAGCAGCAGGTCGCCGGGGCGCAGGTCGTAGTGCCAGGTGGTGCGGGGCAGCCAGGGCGCCACGCACAGCGGCAGGTCGGGGCCGGCGCCGCCCTCCAGATAGCGCGGCGGCCCCTGCGCCGGGAGCAGCAGCGGCGGCGGGTGGCCGGCGTTGGACCACGCGGCGTGCCAGCCGCCGTCCGGCCGCGGCGCGAGCACCGCGTGCACGGCGGTGACCAGCGGCGCGAGGTCCAGGCCCTCGGCGACCCGGTCCAGTTGTGCCAGGCTCTCCGCGGGCGTCTGCGGCCTGGCCCGGTCGTAGGCGATGACCCGCAGCATGCTGCGCAGCTGGCTCATCGACGTGGCGGCGTCCAGGTCGTGGCCGGCGATGTCGCCGATGCTCAGGGTGACCGCGCCGTCCGGCAGCAGCAGCGCGTCGTACCAGTCCCCGCCGATCTCGGCGGTCTTGCTGGCCGGCTGGTAGTGCGCGGCGAGGTCGGCGCCGGGCACCCTGGGCGGCGAGGTGAGCAGCGCCCGCTGGAGGGTGTACGCGGTGTGCCGCGTGCGCTGGAGCTCCAGCACCTGCCGCAGCGGTTCGCGGACCTCGTGCAGCACCTCGTTGAGCAGCGCCACGTCGGCGGCGGCGGGCGGCGGGCTGTCGGCGCAGCCGGCCGCGCAGGCGTAGGCGACCACGGCCGAGTCGATGACGATCGGGACCAGGGTGAGGCTGGTCGCGCGGGCCGCCCGCAGCCAGTCCCGCGACACGTCGGGCACCACGCCCTCCGGCGGGCATCCGCTGGGGAAGACCAGCAGCTCGGTGCGGCGGCTCTCGATCACCCGCCGCGCCACCGGGCCGACGGTGTACGACCGGGAGCCCAGCGGCGGCAGCTCGGGCAGGCCGGGGCGCGCGCTGGAGGCGACCCGGGTGGCGGTCAGCGGCTCGCCCGGGGCGCCCGCCACCGGCAGCGCGAACACCACGCAGGCGTCGGTCAGCTCGGGGACGACCGCGGCGGCGACCGCGGCGAACGCCTGGGCGACGTCCTGGGCGCCGGTCACCGTGGCGACCCGGGCCAGCAGCCGCTCGCGCAGCCGGTTGCGCCACTGGTCCTCCACGTCCGCGGTGGCGCCGATCCACTCGGCGGCCCTGCCGCCGCGGACGATCGGCACCGCCCGGGACTGGACGTGCCGGTACTCGCCGGTCGCGGTCCGCATCCGGAAGGTGCACACGAACCGCGAGGGCGTGCCCCCGGACGCCTCCTGCCAGGCCCGCACCAGGTGGGAGCGGTCGTGCGGGTGGACCGACCGCAGCCACTCCTCGTCGATCACCGGCCGCCACGGCAGCCCGGTGAACTCCTCGAAACCGCCGACCAGTTCGGTGATCGCGCCGTCGGGACGCATCAGCCACACGATCTGGGTGACCGCCGACATCAGCGCCTCGTAGCGCTGGAGGCCGCGGAAGCGCTCCTCGGACAGCTGCTCGGCCCGCTGGGCGGCCTCGGCCTGCGCGGTGGTGTCGACGGCGACGGAGAGCACGCCGCGGCCGTACCGGGAGACCACGGGCGAGGCGCTGTACATGAAGTGCCGGCGGCCGGGCGCGCCCGGGGCGGTGCCCTCGGTGGTGCGCGGCGTGAGGACCTGGCGGGCGACGCCGTCGGCGTAGACCTGGTCGAGCATGTCCAGGTAGTGCGCCGCGTTGGGCTCGGTGAACACCTCGGAGCTGCGGGCGCCCAGCTCGCGCGGACCGAAGAGCTTGCGGAAGGCGTCGTTGACGTACACCAGGCGGTGGTCGGGGCCCGCGGTGAGCGCGACGGCCACGATGGCGTCGTCGAACACCTCGGGTTCGAGCTCCGGCACGCCCCCCTTGTCGCCGATCCGCGTCATCCTCCGATCATCGCGCGCCGGGCCCGAGCGGGCGCGCCGAGCGCCGCCGCGGCGGACCGCACCCGCTCGACGGGCCCCGGCGGGCACCCGCGGTTACGGTGGAGGGACGCGCGGCCCCCGCCCCCGGGCGCCCGGCGCCGCGCCGCGACCGGAGCAGGCCACCGCGAGGAAGCCACCGCGAGGAGCAAGCCCATGACCTCACACCCCGGGGCATCCGCCGTGCCCGATGTCATGCTCAACAACGGCGTCACCATCCCGCAGCTCGGCTTCGGGGTGTTCCAGATCGAGCCGGAGGACACCCGCGAGGCCGTGCTGGCCGCGCTGGGGACCGGCTACCGGCACATCGACACCGCCGAGATGTACGGCAACGAGAAGGAGGTCGGACAGGCGCTGCGCGAGTCCGGTCTGCCGCGCGAGGAGGTGTTCGTCACCAGCAAGCTGGACAACGGGCACCACGCGTACGGCGACGCGCTCACCGCGTTCGCACGCAGCCTGGACGACCTCGGCACGCCGTACCTCGACCTCTTCCTCGTGCACTGGCCGCTGCCGGGCGTGGGCGACTACGTCGAGACGTGGCGGGCGATGGAGGAGATCTACCGCTCGGGGCGGGTCAGGGCGGTCGGCGTGTCCAACTTCCAGCCGCACCACCTGCGCCGGCTCTTCGAGGAGACCGAGGTGATCCCGGCAGTGAACCAGGTGGAGATCCACCCCTACCTGGTCCAGGACGAGGTGCGGGCGTTCGACGCGCGGCACGGCATCGCCACCCAGGCGTGGTCGCCGATCGCGCAGGGCAAGGTGCTGGGCGACCCGGTGATCGCCGCGATCGCGGTGCGGGTGGACCGCACGCCCGCGCAGGTGACGCTGCGCTGGCACATCCAGCGCGGCGACATCGTCTTCCCGAAGTCGGTGACGCGTGCGCGGGTGGAGGAGAACTTCCGGCTGTTCGACTTCGAGCTGACCGACGAGGACGTCGCGGCGATCTCCGCGCTGGACCGCGGGGAGCGCACCGGGCCCGACCCCGACACCTTCGCGTACACGGGCTGACCTTAGGGTGATCCGGTAGTCGGACGGACCGGGCGGGGCAGGGGGTGGGCGATGCGTGCGAGTACGCGCGGCGCCGGGGCAGGACACGGGACCCGGGACGGCAGGCTCGGCCTGCTGATCGCGGCCTGCGTGCTGGCCACCGCGGTCCTGGCGGCGCTCGTCGCGATGCTGCCCGGGCGCGGCTCGGCGAGCCCGCAGCACCGGCCGCTGCTGCGGGTGCTGCCCCTGGGCGACTCGATCACCTGGGGCGAGGGCAGCCCCACCCGTTCGTCGTACCGCGCGCAGCTGTGGGACCTGGTGGCCGGGCAGTCCCGGTACGCGATCCGCTTCGTCGGCTCGCAGGTGTCGGGGAAGCTGCCCGAGCCGCGCAACGAAGGGCACCCCGGATACACCATCGGCGAGGTCAGGGCCCGCGTCGACCGCTGGACCGCGGCGGCCCGGCCGGACGTCGTGCTGCTGCACATCGGCATCAACGACCTGCACCGGCACGTCGACCCGGCGCACGCGCCGCAGCGGCTGACCGGCCTGGTGGACCGCATCTACGCGGACCGGCCGGGGGTGCGCGTCGTCCTCATGGGCCTCATCCCCACGACGCCCGGCCTCACCGCCCAGGCCGTGGCCTACAACCGCCGGGCCGCCGCCCTCCAGCGCACCGAGCGGGCCCGCGGCCGGTCCTTCTGGTACGTCGCTCCCCCGGCGCTGACCCGCGCGCAGATGGCGGACCGGCTGCACCCCGACGACGCGGGATACGCCCGGATCGCCCGCGCCTTCTTCCCGGCGCTCACCGCGGCGGCCACCGCCGGCTAGGCCGTGGGGCGGCCCCCGCGGTCACAGCCGGTGCGGGGCGCCGTCGGTCTGGGCGGCCACCCGCTGGTAGAGGGCCTGGGCCTCGGCCGTGCGGCCGAGGTGCTGCAGGCAGCGGGCCTCGTCGTTGCGGCTGGTGAGGGTGTCGGGGTGGGACGGGCCGAGGACGCGTTCGCGCGCGGCGGTGACCTCGTGGTAGACCGCCAGCGCCGCGGGCCAGCGGCCGAGCCAGCCCATGCAGACCGCGACCTCGCGCTTGCTGACGAGGGTGTCGGGGTGCGCGGGGCCCAGGACGCGTTCGCGCACCGCGGCCACGTCGCGGGCCTCGGCGAGCGCGCGGTCCCAGTGGCCGAGCAGGCCGAGGTTGACGCCGAGCGCGTGCCGGGCCCGCAGCGTCTCGGCGTCGGCGGAGCCCGCGGTGCGGGTCCTTGCGGCGACCAGGTCCTCGTACAGCGTCAGCGCCTCGGCGCCGCGGCCCAGGCCGCCGAGGCAGATGCCGGTCTCGTAGCGGGCGGCGAGCGTGTCGGGGTGGTCCGCGCCCAGGACCCGGGCGCGCGCGTCGGCGACCTGGCGGTGGACGTCGAGCGCCTCGGCCCAGCGGCCCGCCCGGCCCAGCGCGTGGCCGACCTCGAAGCGGGTGGTGAGCGTCTCGGGGTGGTCGGGGCCGAGCACCCGGGCGCGGGCCTCTGCGACCTGCGCCGCGGTGGTGTGCGCCTCCTCGTCGCGGCCCAGCTGTCCCAGGTTGAACGCGAGGTTGTGCTTGCACTGGAGGGTGTCCGGGTGCTCGGGTCCCGCGGTGCGCTCCAGGCCGGCCAGCACCGCGGTGTACTCGCGGTGGGCTTCGAGGTGCCGGCCGAGCCGGCCGAGTTCGTACGCCGCCTCGTGCCGCGCGGCCAGCGTGTCCGTGTGGTCCGGGCCGAGCACCCGGCCCCGCGCCTCGGCGACGCGGCCGTACAGCCGCAGGGCCTCCTCGGTGCGGCCGAGCCGGGTCAGGCAGTACGCGGCCTCGAAGCGGTCGGCGAGGGCGTCGGGGTGGTCCGCGCCCTGCGCCCGGTCGCGTTCCGCCGCGGTCGCGGTGTACAGGTCGTGGGCCTGCGCCCAGTTGCCGATCCTGGCCAGGTCGCCGGCCTCGGCCTCGCGGGCGGTCAGCACGGCGAGCGTGCCGGGTCCGGGCCCGGCGGCGGCTCCCGGCGCGGCGGCGCGGGTGGACCACGCGCCCGTCAGCTCGTGCCGGGCGGCGGCGGGCGGCGCCGCCCGGGTGGAGTGCGCGGCGGTGCCGGTGGTCAGGCCGCGTGCCCATCCGGGCAGGGCGGCGGGAGCCGGCTGTGACGGCGGCGGGGACGGGGGCTCGCCCGGCGACGCGGACGGAGACGCGAACGGGGACGCTGGCGCGGACGGCGTCGACGGCGGCGGCGCGGGCGCGGCGCCCGCCGAGGCGCGCATCGCCTTGAGCCGCCCGCACACGTCCGCGGCGTCCTGCGGCCGGTCCTCGGGGTCCTTGGCCAGCAGGTCGAGGATCAGCCGTTCGAGGTCGTCGGGGAGTTCCGGGCGGCGCGCCGAGGGCGGCTCGGGCGCGGTGTCGCGGTGCCCGACGAGGATCGCCCACGCGTCGCCGAGGTCGAACGGCGGCGCGCCCGTGGCCAGTTCGTAGAGTACGCAGCCGAGCGAGTACAGGTCGCTGCGGTGGTCGACCTCGGCGGCGTCGATCTGCTCGGGCGACATGTAGTGCGGGGTGCCCATGGCCATGCCGGAGCCGGTCAGCCGCGAGGTGAAGCCGATGTCGTGGCCGAGCCGGGCGATGCCGAAGTCGCAGATCTTCACGCCGCCGTCGGTGAGCCGGACGATGTTGGCCGGTTTGAGGTCGCGGTGCACGACGCCCTGCGCGTGGGTGTAGGCCAGCGCGGAGGCGACCTGCTCCGCGATGTCGACGACGTCGGGGACCGGCAGCGGGTGGCGGCGCGCGTCGTCGAGGGTCTGCAGCAGGTTGCGGCCGTCGAGCAGCTCCATCACCAGGAACAGCAGGCCCTCGTGCTCCCCGAAGTCGTGCACGACGGTGATGCCGCGGTGCTGCAGTCCCGCGGCGACCCGGGCCTCCCGGCGGAAGCGCTCCTGGAGCACGTGCGCGAAGCCCGCGTCGTTCGCCCCGCCGGCCGGCTTGAGGCACTTCACGGCGACGCGCCGGCCCAGCGACTCGTCCAGCGCCCGCCACACCTCGCCCATGCCGCCGCGGCCGATCAGCTCGTGCAGCCGGTAGCGGCCCTGGATCAGCGTGCCCGCGCCGCCGGGCGCGGCGCCGCGCGCGCCCGTCACCGGCCCCGGAGTGCGTGCTTCGTCCCGGTGTCCGTCGTGGTGTCCAGCCGCCATCGCGTGCCGCCGCCCCCGTGCTCATCGGTCCTTCCCCGCCACCAGTATGGCCGTCGGGCGCGGGTGGGGGCACAGCGGATCAGGGCAGAACGGGATCGATCCGCGGCAGTCGGCGGGCCGAGGGGCGGGTGCCGGGGCCCAGCCGGGCGACCGCCTTGAGGATGTGGCCGGGCGGCAACTGCCAGCGCACGGTGGCCGGGACGGCCCGAAGCAGCCGTCCGGCCGCCCGCAACCGGCGCGTCGTCGCGGCCTCTCCGGGCGGCGTGCGGCCGTACAGCTCGTGCGCGTACGGCGGCAGCGCGGCGAAGGCGGCGCCCGCGACCGAGCGCCACACCGCCGTCCGCAGCGGGACCAGCGGCGCGGGCACCGGGGGCGCCTTGAGGAAGCGGACCACGTCGTACGCCTCGGGGGTGGCCGACAGGTCGGGCCGCGCCTTCTCGAAGTACCGGGCCAGCTCCGCGGCGCCGGCCGGCACGTCGGCCGGGTCGAGGCCGACCAGCCGGGCCGCCTCGCGCTGCTCGTCCACGTAGGCGTCGGCCTGCGCGTCGTCGAGCGGGAAGCCGGAGCGGCGGGCAACGTGCAGATACGAGTCGATCTCCGCGCAGTGCACCCACAGCAGCAGCGCGGGGTCGTCCAGCGGGTACCTCTCGCCGGTGCCGGGGTCGGTCGCCGAGAGCCTGCGGTGGATGCCGCGGACCCTGGCGCCGGCCTTCTCCGCGGCCGCGGTGGTGCCGTAGGTGATCTCGCCGACGAAGGACGCGGTGCGCAGCAGCCGGCCCCAGGCGTCCTCGCGGAAGTCGGAGTTCTGGGTGACGCCGCGGATCGCGCGCGGGTGCAGAGCCTGGAGGTACAGGGCGCGTACGCCGGCGATCCACATCACCGGGTCGCCGTGCAGCTGCCAGGTCACCGAGTCCGGTCCGAACAGTCCCGGATCGGCTCCGAAGAGTCCCGGATCAGCCTCGCGCATCGGCCCCTCCTTCGTCCGACCGGGTGACCCCACGGTAACCGCGGGACCGGGCGGGCGGAACGGGACGCGGGACACGGCCGCGCGGGAGCCGGGCCGGGCCGTGCGACCGGGCGATACTGCCTGGATGCCGGCGCTCGCCCCGACCGCCGGTCCGCGGACGGACCCGAGGACGTACTGACGCATGGCCGACGGGCAGCACGACCCCCACCGTCACTCCGGCTGGAGCGACCCGCGGCGGCTCCCGCCGCGCGGCGAACCGCGGGGAGGCGGCGGAGCCCGGGGAAGCGGCGCGGTGCGGGGAAGCAGCGGATTGCGGGGAGGCGCGGGGGCGCGGGCGCGGCGGCGGGCCGCGCGCCGGGTGCTGCGCTGGGCGGTGCTGGGGCTGTCCGCCGCGGTGCTGCTGACCGCGGCGGCGGGCGCGCTCGTGTACCTGCGCCTCGACGGCAACATCCGCCAGTCGCCGCTGTTCGGCGGGGTCGGCGGGGACGCGGGCGCCGAGCGGCCCGACGCCTTCGGCCGCACCCCGGTCAACGTGCTGGTGATCGGCTCGGACAGCCGCGCGGACGCCGCGGACTGCCGGCTCGGCGGCGGCTGCGGTCCCGGGCAGAACGCGGACGTGGCGATGGTGCTGCACCTGTCGGCGGACCGCTCGCACGGCTCGGTGCTGACCATCCCCCGGGACACCGTCACCGACCTGCCCGCCTGCCGCATGCCCGGCGGCCGTGTCGCACCGGCCCGGCGCGGCCCGGTCAACTCCACCCTGCAGTACGGCCCCGGCTGCACGGTCGCCGCGGTGCACTCCCTGACCGGGCTCCCCGTCGACCACTTCGTGATGGCGGACTTCGCGGGGGTGGTGCGGATGTCGGGCGCGGTCGGCGGGGTCCCGGTGTGCGTGGACCGCGATCTCTACGACCCGTACTCCCACCTCAGGCTGCGCTCGGGGCGGCACGCGCTGAAGGGGACGGCGGCGCTCGCCTTCCTGCGCTCCCGGCACGCCTTCGGCGACGGCGGCGACCTGGGCCGCGCCGACGCCCAGCACCTGTTCCTGGCCGCGCTCGCCCGCCGGATGCGCTCCGGCGGCTCCTTCGGCGACCCCGCGGGGCTGCTGTCGCTGGCGGACGCCGCGACGCGCGCGCTGACCGTCGACCCCGGTCTGGGCTCGGTGTCCCGGCTGTCCGGGCTCGCGGCCGACGTGCGCAAGGTGCCGTCGGCGCGGCTGGTCTTCACCACCATGCCGGTGCGCCCCGATCCGCTGGACGGCGCGCGGCTGGTGCCGGCGCCCGCGGCCGGCCCGCTCTTCGCGGCGGTCGCCTCGGACCTGCCGCTGACGGTGGCCGCGCCGGCCGGGACCGCGGCGCGCGGGCAGTCCCGGTCCGCGGCGCTCTCGCCGGGCGGGTCCGCGGTCCGGCCGGCCGTGCGACCGCAGGCCGGTTCGGCGGCCCGGTCCACGGCTGCCGCGGCGGGTCCGCCGGCCGACGAGGCGTTCGACGAGCCGGGCGAGGAGCGCGGCGACGCCGGCGGGGTGCCGCTGCGCCCGGCCGGGGACGGGGTCGCGGGCGCGGCGGACTCGGCGGGCGGGTCGGCCGACGTCGCGCGCGGCCGCACCGCCGCCGATCCGCTCGCGTGCGCGCGGGTCGCCAGGACGGCGACGGTACGCGTGCGGGGTGTCGCGATGACGCCCACGGCGGCGTTCGCGGCGAGCGGGCGGGTGCCGCTCTCGGCCCGCTGAAGAGGCGGCGGGGTCCCGTGCGCCGGGTGGCGGGCCCGGCGCACGGCTGTCTGAAGGCTGTACGACGGCGGCGCGAGGAGCGGGGCCGGGCGCCGGGACCGCGATTCGGGCTGGCCTGCGACTGCCCCGGCCGCAGCCGCGGGGACGCGCGTACGAACCCGCCCGCTGCGGCCCCGTACGAAAATCCGTTGATCCACGCCATAACCGGGCATACGCGGGCAAGGACCGTGTGCAACGGCATTCGCCGGAGACCGGAGAGGAGCGTGACCTCACATGCGAGTGGCGGTGGCGGGAGGGACCGGGCTGGCCGGCCGGCACGTGGCGGCGGCCCTGACCGCGCGAGGACACGAGGTGGTGGTCGTCGCGCGGTCGCGCGGCGCGGACCTGCTGGCCGGCGGCGCCGGGCTGGACGCGGCCCTGTCCGGCGCGGAGGTCCTGGTCGACGTCTCCAACATCACGACGGCCAGCGGCAAGGCGGCGCTGTCCTTCTTCGACCGGGCCGGGCGCAATCTGGTCGCGGCCGGGCGCCGCGCCGGGGTGCGCCACCATGTGGTGCTGTCGATCGTCGGCGTCGACCGCGTCGACTGGGGTTACTACCGGGGCAAGCTGCGCCAGGAGGAGCTGGTCAGGTCCGGCGCGCGGTCCTGGTCGGTGCTGCGCGCGACGCAGTTCCACGAGTACGCGGGGCAGGTGCTCGACCTGGTGCCCGGCCCCCTCGCGGTGGTGCCGCGGATGCGTGCGCAGCCGGTGGCCGTACGGGAGGCGGCCGACGCGCTGGCCGAGCTGGCGGTGGGCGCCCCCGCCGGGTACGCGCCGGAGCTGGCCGGACCGCGGGTGGAGTCGGTGCCGGACATGGCCCGCCGGCTGCTGCGGGTCCGCGGCAGCCGGCGCCCGGTGCTGGCGCTGCCGGTTCCGGGCACCGCGGGCCGGGGCCTGGCGGGCGGCGCGCTGCTCCCGGACGGTCCGGGGCCGCGCGGCACGCAGACGTTCGACGAATGGCTCGCCGAGCAGGCCCGGCGGATGGGGCGGCCCGCGGGGCGGAGCGTCCCCGCACACCGGTGAGGCCCGCCGGCGGCCCCGGCGCGTGCCGGGCCGGTCCCGGCGCGGCCCCGGACCGGCCTCGCGGACCAGGTGCGGATCAGGAACGGATCAGGTCCAGATCGCCTCGGCGATCGCCGTGCCCGTGAACGCCGCGCCGAGGCCCGCGGCGAGGCTGCCCACCACGTTGACGACCGCGTAGAAGCGCGCGCCGTCCTCGGTGAGCCGCAGGGTCTCGTAGGAGAACGTGGAGTACGTGGTCAGCGCTCCGCACAGCCCGGTGCCGATCAGCAGCTGGACGTGCGAGGAGGCGGCGCCCGCGGCGGCGGCCCCGGCCAGCACGCCGAGGACCGTGCTGCCGGCCACGTTGACCGCGAAGGTCCCCCACGGGAAGACGCTGTCGTGGCGGGTCTGCACGCTGCGGTCGGTGAGGTAGCGCAGAGGCGCGCCCACCGCCGCGCCCACGATCACCAGCAGCCAGTTCACCGGGCCTCCCCGGGGGCGGGGCCCCGGCCGCCGTCGGTGCCGGGGCCGTCAGGGCCGGGGCCGCCAGGGCCGGGGTCGCCCTCCCCTCCCGGGTGCGCGTCGGCCCCGCGCCCGGTGTAGTGGACGACCTCGCAGGGGTCGAGCGTGACCAGCCCCTCGGTGATCAGCCCGTCGAGCTGCGGCAGGAACGCGCGGACGCGCTCCTCGGTGTCCACGACGACCACGGCCACCGGCAGGTCCTCGCTGAGCGACAGCAGCCGGGAGGTGTGGATGAGCGAGGACGCCCCGAAGCCCTCGACGCCCCGGAAGACCGACGCGCCGGCGAGCCCGGCCTCGCGGGCCCGGTGGACGATCTCGGCGAAGAGCGGCTTGTGCCGCCAGGTGTCGTTCTCGCCGATGTAGACGGTCAGTCGCAGCGCCGATCCGGTCAGTCGCACTTCTGCCTCCACTGCACGGTCCTGCGGGCCAGCGCGGACGCCGCCCAGACGGCGGTGAGCGCGGCGGCGACGGTGAGCACCAGATACGCGAGCGCGGTGCGCGGGTGGCCTGCGTCGGCCAGCCGCCGCACGTCGGTGACGTACGTCGAGAAGGTGGTGAAGCCGCCCAGCACGCCGGTGCCGAAGAACGGGCGGACCAGCCGGTGAGCCGCCCACACGTCGGTGATGATCACCATGAACACGCCTATCACGGCGCATCCGGTCACGTTGACGGCGAAGGTGGCCCAGGGGAAGCCGCCGTCCCGGGTGGGCCAGGCGAGCGCCGCGCCGTAGCGGGCGCAGGAGCCGATGGCGCCGCCGGCCGCCACGACAGCGACGACCGGGAGCTGGCCCTGCGCGCGCAACCGCTGCCACGGTCCCGGCCGCACGGGGGCCGGGGCGGTGTCCGCGACGGGTTCGGCGGGGCGGACCGGGTCGTCGGGGCCGGCGGCCTCGCCGACCGCGGGCGTGGGGGGCTCTGCCATGGGATGCGTCTCCTACTCGCAGGCACGGGCAATGACACGACGTGCACGTCGCAAGCAGGGACCGTTGGCGGCGTCGTCGCCGCAGTTCGGGTACGGCGGGCCCCACCGCCGCGCGGCGCGCGAACGCGCCGCCGGGGCTCACTTTACCGGCTGCGTCCCGCCCCCGCGCCCGGCCCCGCCCTCCCCGGCGG
>JAJSZB010000379.1:0-6885 GCA_050613715.1 Streptomyces sp. IBSBF 3018 | reverse complement strand
GGGCGAGGGCCGACCGGGGCGGGGGCCGACCCGGTGTCAGACCTCGGTGTCAGGTCCCCGCGTCAGACCTCGGCGTCAGACCTCGGCGTCGGCGGGCTCGGTCGGGGTGCCGGGGCCGGATGTCGGGCCCGGGGTGTCGTCCGGGGCGTCCCCGGGGGCGTCGGAGTCCGGACCGGCGCCGGGCTCGGCGTCAGGGCCCGCGTCGGTCGTGGTCCCGGTGCCGGCGTCGGTCTTGTCCCCAGCGCCGGCCCCCGTGCCGGCCGCGGCGTCCTGCGCGGCCTTCGCCGGGTCCGCCGCGTGGTCCGCGTGCTCCGCGCGGTCCGCGCGGTCCGCGCGGTCCGAACTCCCGGCGTTCTCCCCCGCCTCGGCCGTCCCGGCCGCCGCATCTCCGGAGCCGGAGCCCGTGTCCGTGCCGGAACGGGAGTCCGTAGCCGAACCGGAGTCCGTACCCGAGTCCGTAGCCGAACCGTCGGCGGACCCTCCGGCACCGCCGGCGCCCGCCGTGAGCGCCGCCGCGCCGCCGCCGGCCGGCATCGCGTCCGCGCCGGCCCGGCCCACCTTCTGGTAGGCGCGCAGGTAGGCGACGACCGTGTTGGACACGGCGGCCAGCGGGACCGCGACCACCGCGCCGCCGATGCCCGCGATCAGCGAGCCGGCCGCGACCGACAGCACGACCGCGAGCGGGTGCACCCGCACCGCCCGGCCGAGGATGAACGGTTGCAGGATGTGCCCCTCGATCTGCTGCACCGCGAGCACCACGCCCAGCACCAGCAGCGCACTGAACGGCCCCTCGGTGACCAGCGCGACGACCACCGCGATCGCGCCCGAGGCCACCGCGCCGACCAGCGGCACGAACGACGACAGGAAGATGACCACGGCCAGCGGCACCGCCATCGGCACGCCGAGGAAGAAGATGCCGACGCCGATGCAGATCGCGTCGATCAACGCGACGATGACCGTGCCGCGCACGTAGTGGGTGAGGGTCGACCAGGCCCGCGGGCCGGCCCCGGACAGCGCGTCGCGGGCCGGCTCCGGGAACAGCCGCAGCACCCAGTTCCAGATGTTGGGGCCGTCGTAGAGCAGGAAGATCGTGCTGAACATCGCCAGCAGCATGCCGGTGAGCAGGTCGACGATGAAGGTGACGCCCTGCAGTCCGGCGTCGGTGAGCTGCTTGGTGTTGTGGCTGAGCGCGTTGCTGAGGTTGTTGGCGATCTGGTTGATCTGGTCGTCGGTGACGTGGAAGGGGCTGTTGAGCAGCCACTTCTTGCCCTCGGAGATACCGTCCTGGAGGCGGCTCGACAGGGTGTCGACGTTGTCCATCACCTGCCACACCACGAACCAGCCGACCAGGCCCATCACGATGAAGCCGCCGATGCAGACCATCGCGGTGGCAAGTCCCCGCGGCACCCCGGCGCGTTTGAGCCGGGCCACGAACGGCTGGAGCAGCGCGGTGATGAGCAGTCCGGCGACGAACGCGAGGACCACCAGCTGGACCGCGCCGATCACCCGCATCAGCACCCAGACGGTGCCGGCCAGCACCAGCAGCCGCCAGCCGACCTCGGCGGAGACCCGCATGCTCCAGGGCACCGCGGCGACCGGGTCGCGCGGCGCGGCCCGCTGGGCGGGCACGACGGCGGACTCCGCGGCGGCGGACGGGAGTGCGGGATCGCCGCCATGCCCCGGGCCGGCGCCGCGACCGGGCCCGGTCCCCTGCGCGGGGTCCGCGTGGGCGCCGGGGGCGGGGTCGGTGCGGGTCTCGCGGCGGGGGGCCGGCGGCCGGCCGGCGTGGTCGTCGTCGGCGAGGCCGGAACGTTCGGGAAGATCGGGCAGATCGGGGAGGTCCGCGAGTTCGGCGCGGGCCCGCGCGGCGCTCACGGCGGCCTGCCGCTGCTCGATGCGTCCGGCGAGGTCCGCCAACCCGCGCGCCAATGTGGCGCTCCAGTGGCGCTTGTCCGGCATGGTGCTCTCCCCTGACCCCTCAGCCGTCCGTGGCAGCGCCCGCTGTGGCACTGCTGTGGAGGACGACGTTACCGGGAGGCGGGGTTGCTCCGGTCGGCGGAGTGCGAGCGGCCGGCGGGTGTCGGACCGCCGGCCGCGTCGTGCGTGCTCCTCGGGAGCCGTGTGAGCCGTGTGCCCTCGCGGGGGCCGCGCCCGGTGGGACGGACCGCCGGTGGCGGGCGGGCGGCTCAGTACGAGCTGTGGGCCTGCCAGTAGTCCCAGGCGCCGCAGGGGCTGCCGTACCGGCTGTTCATGTAGTTCAGGCCCCACTTGATCTGGGTGGCCGGGTTGGTCCGCCAGTCGGAGGCCACCGACGCCATCTTGGTGCCGGGGTTGGCCTGCACCAGACCGTACGCGCCGGACGAGGGGTTGACGGCCAGGTAGTTCCAGCCGCTCTCGCGCGTCACGATGTTGGAGAAGCAGGCGAACTGCCCGCTGCCCACGATCTGCTGGGCCATCGCCTTGACCTCGGCGATGGAGTACGACGACTGGGTGGGGAAGCTGGCGCCCGCGTCACCGGAACCCGCCTGCTCCTCCAGCTTCTTCTTCTCCGCGGCCTTGGCCGCCGCCTCGTCCGCCGCCTTCTTCTTGGCGGAGGCGTCCTTGGCGGCCTGGACTCGGGCGGCCTGCTCGGCGCTCTGGCGCGCTGTCGCGTCCGCGGCGTCGGACTGAGCGAGCACCTGCTCGGTCAGCGATGCCTGCTGGACCTGCTGCCCCTCGGGGATGTCCGCGAGGAGGGTCGTCGTGCCGGCGGCTTCGACGGGCTCGCTCGGCCCGCTCTTCTCCGCGCCTGACGCGACGCCGACGACGGCGCCCACGGTGGTGACGGCGGTGGCGGAGGCCACTGCCAGTCCCCGTACCGAGATCGGGCTCACACGGTTTCCTTCCGGAATCGCCCGCTCGGTGACCGCACGGACGCAATCTGCCCCTGACGCGGTCCCCCTGGCCGGTCCGCCGGACGGGCCGGTCGGTCACGGGGGCTCGGGCCCGGTGCGAACTCCGGTGTGGATTCCGCGTGTTGCTGCGGGCGGCTCATGGCGGCGATGTTGACTTGTGTGTGGTGCGATCCGTTGCCCGGGGGCGCGGGAGTGCCATGAGCGGGGCCTGACAGCCTCACACCCTGCCGTACGGGGACGCGCTCCGGCAATTTCCGGTTGAGTGGCAAAGCTCACATGCTGCCGACGGAGCGGAATCCCGGACAGCGGCGGCCCCAAACGCTAAGCTGCTGCGCCCCGTTCGGGGACGCAGCAGCCGTAAATCATATGATCCGGGGACAGTTCGCCCGAACGGTCCCCGGAGGGGTCACGGTCGGTTCACCCGACGCCGTCCTCCAGCATCTCCGTCACCAGCGCGGCGATCGGCGAGCGCTCGGAGCGCGTCAGCGTCACATGGGCGAACAGCGGGTGGCCCTTGAGCTTCTCGACCACCGCGACCACGCCGTCGTACCGCCCCACCCGGAGGTTGTCGCGCTGCGCCACGTCGTGGGTGAGCACCACGCGCGAGCCGGCGCCGACCCGGGACAGGACGGTCAGCAGGACGTTCCGCTCCAGGGACTGCGCCTCGTCGACGATCACGAAGGCGTCGTGCAGCGAGCGGCCCCTGATGTGGGTGAGCGGCAGCACCTCCAGCATGCCGCGCGCCACCACCTCCTCGATGACCTCCTTGGTGGTCACCGCGGACAGCGTGTCGAAGACCGCCTGCGCCCACGGGCTCATCTTCTCGGCCTCGGTGCCCGGCAGATAGCCGAGCTCCTGGCCGCCGACCGCGTACAGCGGCCGGAAGACCATCACCTTGCGGTGCTGGCGGCGCTCCAGGACCGCTTCGAGACCGGCGCACAGGGCCAGCGCGGACTTGCCGGTGCCCGCCCGGCCGCCGAGCGAGACGATGCCGACCTCCGGGTCGAGCAGCAGGTCGAGCGCGATGCGCTGCTCGGCGCTGCGGCCGTGGATGCCGAACGCCTCCCGGTCGCCGCGCACCAGCCGGACCCGCCCGTCCTCGGTGACCCGGCCCAGCGCCTTGCCGCGCTCGGACTGCAGCACCAGGCCGGTGTGCACCGGCAGCTCGGCCGCCTCGGGCAGCGCGACGGTCTCCTGCGCGAAGAGCGCGTCCACGTCCTCGGCCGCGACGTGCAGCTCCTCCATCCCGGTCCAGCCCGAGGTGATCGCCAGCTCGGCGCGGTACTCCTCGGCCAGCAGGCCGACCGAGGACGCCTTGACCCGCAGCGGCAGGTCCTTGGAGACGACCGTGACGTCGTACCCCTCGGCCTGGAGGTTGCGGGCGACGGCGAGGATGCGCGAGTCGTTGTCGCCGAGCCGGAAGCCCGCGGGCAGCACCCCGGGGTCCGAGTGGTTCAGCTCGACCCGGAGCGTGCCGCCGATGTCGCCGATCGGGATCGGCGCGTCGAGCCTGCCGTACCTGATCCGGAACTCGTCGAGCGACCGCAGCGCCTGCCGGGCGAAGTAGCCGAGTTCCGGGTGGTGGCGCTTGGCCTCCAGCTCGGTCACCACGACGACCGGCAGCACGACCTCGTGCTCGTCGAAACGGGTGAAGGCGCTGGGGTCGGCGAGCAGCACGCTGGTGTCGAGTACATACGTGCGCCGGTCGTGATCACGGCGATTCTTGCTGGTCACCACGTGTGGACGAACCCCCTCGGGAGAGGTGAGTCTTGCGGTCCGGCAGCCAAGGTCCGGATGCCGGTCTGACCTTGATATGCCCGGATCGGCCCACACCCATGCGAATGCATATGACAGTCATCGACCGGTCACCGGCCGGTCACCGCGCGCTCACCACCGGGTACGGGGCAGGTACGGACCACGTACCGACCGGGTGCGCCCCTGGTCGCGGTCCCCGTGCGCCCTGGTCCCGGCCCCCGCGGGGCCCGGTGTCACGAGCCGTAGCGGCGGTGCCTGGCGGCGTAGTCGCGCAGCGCGCGCAGGAAGTCGACCTTGCGGAAGGCCGGCCAGAAGACCTCGCAGAAGTAGTACTCCGAGTGGGCGCTCTGCCAGAGCATGAACCCGGACAGGCGCTGCTCGCCGGAGGTGCGGATCACCAGGTCGGGGTCGGGCTGGCCGCGGGTGTAGAGGTGCTCGGCGATGTGCTCGACGTCGAGGATCTCGGCGAGGTCCTCGATCGAGGTGCCGCGTCCGGCGTGCTCGTGCAGCAGCGAGCGGACCGCGTCGGCGATCTCCTGCCGGCCGCCGTAGCCGACCGCCACGTTGACCAGGATGCCGGTGCCGCCGTCGGTGGCCTGCTCGGCCTCCTTGAGCACCGACTGGGTCTGTGCCGGGAGCAGGTCCATGGTGCCGACGTGGTGCACCCGCCAGCGGCCGTTGGCGGCCAGCTGCGTCACCGCGTCCTCGATGATGCCGAGCAGCGGGACCAGCTCCTCGGCGGGGCGGTCCAGGTTGTCGGTGGACAGCAGCCACAGCGTCACCACCTCGACGCCGGTCTCCTCGCACCAGCCGAGCATCTCGGAGATCTTGTCCGCGCCGGCCTGGTGGCCCTGCACGGTGGTGCCGCCGGACGCCTTGGCCCAGCGCCGGTTCCCGTCGAGGATCACGCCGATGTGCTTGGGGGCCTGCGACACGTCGAGTCTGCGTTCCACCCTGCGGGAGTACAGCCCGTACACCAGGTCGCGCAGATTCATCGCGTACCAGCCCCTCCTGCGCTCGTCGCCCGGCGGCCACATTACTGCGCGAACGCCCTTGCGGACGAACCGGGGAGGAGCGGCGGAGGGGCCTGGTACACGGCTGGTACGCGGCCGCGACACGCCGGACACGGGCCCGCGCGCGGGCGGGTGTCAGGGGGTGTCCGGTGGTGTCACGCGGTGTACTGATACGCCGGATAGGTGATGTAGCCGGCGTCCCCGCCCTGATAGTAGGTGGCCTCGTCGAAGGGCGCGAGCGGCAGCGAGGCGCGCAGCCGCTCGACCAGGTCGGGGTTGGAGATGAAGCCGCGGCCGAAGCTGATCAGGTCCGCGCCGCGCTCCAGCCAGCGGTCGGCGTCCTCGCGGCCGGTCTGCCGCGGGCCCATCGGCAGCACCGGGTTGAGCACCAGCGTGCCCGGCCAGGCCCGGCGCAGCCCGAGCAGCACCTCCTCGCCGGCGGTGGCCTCCAGGTGGACGTAGGCCAGGTCCAGCCGGGCCAGCTCGGCCAGCAGCGCGGCGTACAGCTCGGGCACCTCGCTGTCCCGTACGCCCCAGAACTCCGCCCCCGGGGAGAGCCGGATGGCGGTGCGCTGCGCGCCGACGGCCTCGACGGTGGCGGTCACCGCCTCGACGGCGAACCGGATGCGGTTGGCGATCGGGCCGCCGTAGCGGTCGGTGCGCAGGTTGGCGTTGGAGGACAGGAACTGCGAGATCAGGTAGCCGTTGGCGCCGTGCAGCTCGACCCCGTCGAAGCCGGCCTGGATCGCGCGGCGGGCGGCGTCGGCGTAGGAGGCGGCGTGCTCGGGGACCTCGGCGGTCTCCAGGGCGCGCGGCACCGGCGCGGGCTGCGGCCCGCTCGGCGTGAACACGTCGCCGACCGCGGCCACCGCGGACGGCCCGACCGGCTGCATCCCCGTGGTGTCCGGGTGGGAGACCCGGCCGCCGTGCATGAGCTGGGCGAAGATCCGGCCGCCGTTGGCGTGCACGGCGTCGGTGACCTGGCGCCAGGAGGCGGTCTGCTCGTCGGTGTGCAGGCCGGGGGTGCCCGGGTTGGACTGGCCGATCAGGCTCGGCTGGACGCCCTCGCTGACGATCAGGCCCGCGGTGGCGCGCTGCGCGTAGTAGGCGGCCATGGACGGCGTGGCCAGTCCGCCGGCGGCGGCCCTGACGCGGCTCATGGGGGCCATCACCACGCGGTTGGGCAGCGTGAGGGGGCCGAGGCGGTAGGGGGTGAAGAGGGC
>JAJSZB010000378.1:0-6919 GCA_050613715.1 Streptomyces sp. IBSBF 3018 | reverse complement strand
GGCGGGCCCGGCGGGGCAAGTGGCGTTCGGGGCGGGGAGGTTGCGAGACTCGCGGCATGGCCTCCGTACTTGTCGTGGGTTACGACCCGCAAGCGATCCCCGGTGTCGACGGCGCGGCCCTGCGCGCAGGCCTGGACGCGGAACTGTCCAGGTTCGGCGACCAGGGCATCGACGCCGCCATGGCGCTGCTCGTCTTCGACGAGTCGGCCGAGCCCACGCTCACCGCCGCGCTGTCCGAACGCCCGTGGGACGTGGTGGTGATCGGCGGCGGCATCCGCAAGGCCGAGCCGCTGCTGCCGCTCTTCGAGCAGACGGTGAACCTGATCCGCCGCCACGCCCCGCAGGCCGCGATCGCCTTCAACACCCATGGCGCAGACAGCGTGGAAGCCGCCCGCCGCCACCTCCCCCGCCCCTGACGCGAAGGTCGGCTGGGACGCCGTCTCCCAGTGGCGCCAGCCCACTTCGGTGCGCGGCAGCACGGCCGTCCCCTGCTTGTAGACGTGCGACAGGCAGGCCGGACCGTTGTTGATGTACTCGGTCCACTTGAGGCTGTGACCCCAGGTCCCGTACTGCATGTGCCCGTACTTGTTCTTGGCCATGGCATGGGTGTGGCTGTGACCTTTGGCGACGGTCACGCTCTTCGTCACCGACGTCGACACCGAGATTTTCGCCTTCGCCACGAGGAAACCGATATCGGACTCCGCGGTTCCGGATATGGTCCCCGAAATGGTGGACGCGGTCAGCACGGAAACCGTCATCGATCCACCCGGCCCGTCCTTGTAGCTGGTGCCTGCCGCCGGCATGAAGTGACTGGTCCTGCTGTTGATCACCCAGTCGTACGAGACGCTGCACGCCCGCGGCTGCACGGCGCCGGCCTGCGCCGGAGCGGCCGCGACCACACCGACCGCCGCCGTCGCCAGGCCGACGGCGCCGACCGCTCGCGTGATTTTCCCCATGCGGCGCGCGCCCGTCCGCCCGTGAAAAACGTGGCCGCGCAGCCCCGCCCTCGGGATCGGCGTCCACGTCGGCGTCGAGGTCCACGTCGGGGTCGGGAGATCCTCATCGTCTTCCTCGGCGGTCAGCGGTCAGCGGGCGTCGGCGGAGCGGCCCGGGGTGGTGGTGAGGACGTGGTGGCCGGGTTGCACGCCGGTCACCCGCAGACAGCCGTTGTCGTCCGCGGCCCGGACCCGGTGGCCGTCCAGGTAGGCGAAGGCGCCGGCGGCGCCGTGGCCGGAGGCGTGCGCCGCGCCGTCGGGCGAGCCGTGGGCGGCGGTCGTGGCGCTCGGCAGGCAGACGTCGGCGGTGGTGTTGGGCGGGACCGTCACCGTGACGTCGACATGGCCGTCCGCGGCGGTCCGGAACGCCGCGCCGATCCCGCCCTTCGGGGTGGGCACGGTGATGTGCGCCCAGCTCACCCCGCCCGGCTGGGGCCTGACCTCGAAGGTCGCGTAGCCGGGGGTGGTCGGCCTGATGCCGAACATGCCCTGCGGGATGTCGAACGCGGGCGAGGCGGCCCACGGGTGGGAGTAGGTGGTGTTGGGCTTCAGGGACAGGTCCCACGCCTCCATGGTGGCCCCCGCGCCCGCCCTGATCATGTTCAGCCAGCTGTCGGTGCCGGTGGACGTCAGCAGGGCGTGGGCCAGGTCGGGCCGGCCGCCGGCGTACAGCGCCTGGATCATGAACGCGGCGCAGTAGACGCTGCACGCCATGCCGCGGGTGCCGAGGTAGCTCGCGACCTGCGCCGCCTGCCCGCTGTCGGCCAGGCCGAACGCGGTCGCGAACACGCCGGCCTGCACGGCGTAGTGGCCGATGGGGGCGCCGGAGTCGTCCAGACCGTCGCGATACGTGCCCTTGGCCGGGTCCCACATCCTCGTGTTCACCGCGGACCTGATCGCGTCGGCCCTGGCGTCGTCGGCGGCGGCGTCCGCGGTGCGGCCGAGCGCGGTGGCGATGTCGGCCATGTCGCGGTAGGCGGCGTAACCGATCGCGTTGACCACGGTGTTGTACGAGCTGAACACGTAGCCGTCGCGCTCGGAGGCGGGCCAGTCCACGATGTCGCAGTCGGTGCCGCAGGTCCCGCCGGTGTCGCCGGTGGTCTTGTGGATCAGCCCGCTCGCCGGGTCGAACCACTGGTCGGGCAGCTTGCCGCGCAACGCGGTGTAGCCCGCGGCGAGCGCGGTGGTGTCGCCGGTCGCCTCGTAGCTGTCGTGGACGGCGAGGATGAGGTACATCGGCCACTCGGTGGGCCAGGTGCGGTGGGACAGCAGGAAGTCGAGCGAGTAGTCGCCGAGCGCGGCGTCGCCCCCGGTGTAGAGGTTGGCCATCAACTGCAGGTAGGAGTCGGCCTCGTAGACGCCGCGCTCGCGCTCCCAGGAGTCGACGTAGAGGTTCTGGTCGGACATCTCCACGGTGTTCCTGGACAGCGCCCACACCTGGTCGAGCGAGGCGTCGGAGGAGTCGAAGGCGCCGGCCGACTCGTCGAACGGGTAGACGTACGCCTCGGCCGTGAGGTCGGCGGCGGTCAGGCCGGTGGGCGCGCCGGTGATCTGGACGTAGCGGAAGACCCGCATGCCCCAGGTCTCCAGGTGCTGACTGCCCGCCTTCAGCGTCCACTTGTCCTCGTACGTGTTGCCCGCCGAGGTCGTGTACCTCACGGTGTTCGGACCGGAGGTCACCTCGCCGTAGCGGATGTCGAGCACCTGGCCGGCGCTGCCGCGCAGGTCGAGGGAGAGCCCGCCGATCCAGCTGCGGCCGTAGTCGACGAAGTAGTCGCCGGGCGCGTACTCGACCGCGGAGGCGGGGGACTTGAGCTGCTGCCCGACCTTGGCGGTGGGGGTGGGCTCCAGGTCGGCGAAGGCGGACTTGACGACGGGCGCGGTCCACGACGAGGCGTCGAAGCCGGGGGCGGCGAAGCCCGCGGGGTAGGTGCGGGAGTCGAAGTCCTCCATCGGCGCGGTGTAGTAGCCGGTGCCGATGCTGCCGGCGCTCGGTAGGACGTCGGCGCCGCTTCTGGCCTGCCAGCGGGGGCCGGTGCCGAAGGTCTGGCTGCTGCCGTCGGTGTAGCGGACCACGAGGTCGGCCAGGAAGCGCTGGTCGCTGGTGGTGTAGGCGAGCACGCCGAGGGTGTTGGCGGCGCCGGGCCGCAGCAGCGGCGCCACGTCGTAGCCGTCGTAGCGGGTCTCCGAGCCGACCGGCCGGGTCGGACCGACGCCGGTGAAGCGGCCGTTGACCCACAGCTTGTAGACGAACTGCCGGGTCGGCGCGGTGGAGGCGGCCGTCGCGTACAGGTGCGCCCAGGCGATCTGCTTGCCCGCGGCGAGGGTGGTGTCGCCGCGCAGGAAGACCCAGTCGACCGAGCCGAAGCCGGTGCCGCAGCTCCTGCTCTTGTCGATGAACAGCGCCTGGTCGACGACGGTGCCGCAACTGAAGCCGGTGTCACCGGGGTTGCTGAAGTCGTCGTGGTACAGCAGCGTCCCGCCGGAGCCGGTCACGGTGATGTCGTCGAACGTGGCCTGCTCGGTCATCCCGGTGCGGAAGCCGATGCCGCCCGAGGCGAAGGTGGCGTCGGTGGTGGTGTCCACCAGCGTCCAGGCGGTCGCGGCGGCGGGCTTGAGGTAGGTGGTGAAGGTCGGCCCTGCGGCCACGATCCGGAAGTCGTACGCCGCCGCGGTCGTCAGCGCGAAGGGCAGCGGCTCGGCCGCCTTGAGGTCGGAGAACACGCCGTTCTTCTGGACCTGCGGGGCGATGGTGTTCTCGCCGTTGCCCTTGAACTGCCACAGGTAGAAGTCGCGGGTGTCGGACTCGCGGAAGGTGACGCTCGCGTACTTGGCGTCGATGACGAAGCTGCCCTCGAAGGTGTAGTCGCGCCACAGCGCGTCGGCCGCCCAGATCGGCGAGGCGCCGCTCCAGCTCGTGCCGGGACCTGTGCCGAAGGGCGCGGCGGCCGACCAGGCCGAGGCCGTGCCCGAGGCGTCCCAGGTGCGCACCCGCCACACGTAACCGGAGGCGGCGTGCAGCGCCGGGCCGCTGTAGGCGACATCGCTGCTCGCGGCGGAGGCGACCCGGCCGGAGTCCCATACGTCGGGGGCGCCGGCCAGGGCGGCGGCCGTGGTCGCGACCTGGATCTCGTACCCGCTCTGGCGCCCCGCGCCGACCTGCCATCCGAGCAGCGGCGTACGGCTCGCGTCGACGTCGACGGGGCCGGTCAGGCCCCCGACGGTCAACCCGTGCGGGGCCGCTCCCGCGCCGTCGCGGGGGTGCGCCGCCGCGTGGCCCGCTCCCCGGCCCGCTCCGTGGCCCGGGCCGGCCGCGGCCGCGGCGGACGGCGCCGGGGCGCCGAGCACGAGACCGGCCGCGGTCAGCCACGCGGTCAGGGCCGCGAGCAGCGACAGCACGGGGCGGCGACCGGCGAGCCGGCCGGCGGCGGTTCTGGGCTGCACCATCGAAGCCTCCGAAATGAAACGATTCATTCAAGGAGGGTGCGAGAGCCTCCTCCAGGACAGCGGCGGAACGGGTGCCATCCTGATGGGGGCGGCGGGGAGTGTCAATGAGACTGAAACGTATTCGGCGGTGACCGGGGCGACTTCCGCGGCGTCGCGGGGTCCGCGCGGGCGCCGCACGGGCCGCATGAGGCGGCAGGGGCCGGCGCGAGAGCTGAGCGAAGGCTGAGCGGTGGCGACCGGCGCGGGGCGCCCGCGAACCAGGGTCCACCCGCCGATACGGCACGGGCCGCCGCGCGGCGTGCCCGACCCGTACGCCGACCACCCGATCCCGCCGGGCGGGTTGACGTGGACCTGGCGTGCGTCGAGACTGCGGGACGATCCCTGCGTGAGAGCGCTCTCAGACCGAGTGCGCTCAGGAGACGGGCCCCAACCCCCCACGACGGTGCGCGCCTTCCGGTCTCCGCGGCCTGCCCGGCCCTCGCCTCGATCCAGCGCACCGGCGGAAAGGTCAGGTTCTGCTGTGAAACGTCTGCCGTGGTTCGGTGCGGTGCGGGACGCCGCCGCTGAGGCGTCCGAGGTTCCGGGTGTGGCCGAGGGGCCGGGCGTGGCCGATGGCCGGCGCCGGCGCGCGTACGGGCGCGTGCACGCTCGCGTCCACGCGCGCGGCCGGCGCGGGCCGCTCGCGGTGCTGAGCGCTCTGCTCCTGCTGGTCGCCGGCGCGTTGGCGCTGACGGTGTCCGGCGGTTCGACCGCGCTGGCCGCTCCGGCGCCGCCGTCCGGGTGGACCACCGTCTTCAGCGACGACTTCAACGGCGCCTCGGGCACCGGTCTGAACCGCTCGAACTGGCTCTACGACCTCGGCACCGGCTACAACTACCCCGGCGCGGCCGGCAATTGGGGCACCGGCGAGATCGAGTCCGCCACCGACTCGACCACGAACGTCTACCAGGACGGCGCCGGCCACCTGGTGATCAAGCCGGTCAAGGACGCGTCCGGGCACTGGACTTCGGGCCGCGTCGAGACCCAGCGGACCGACTTCGCCGCACCGGCCGGCGGGCAGCTGGAGATCAGCGCGTCGCTCCAGCAGCCCAACCCGGCGCACGGGCTGGGCTACTGGCCCGCGTTCTGGGCGATGGGCGCCGACGCCCGGCCGGTCGGTGCGACCAACTGGCCGAGCATCGGCGAGCTGGACATCATGGAGGACGTCAACGCGCTGAGCCAGCACTCCACCACCTTCCACTGCGGCGCCTGGGCCGGGGAATGCCACGACCCGGACGGCATCAGCAGCGGGCTGCAGGCGTGCGCGGGCTGCCAGACCGGCTTCCACACGTACTCGGTGATCGTGGACCGCACCAACACCGCGGCGGAGCAACTGCGGTTCTACCTCGACGGCGCCCTGACGTACACCGTCAACGAGAACCAGGTCTCGACGGCCACCTGGCAGGCGGCCGTCGACCACGGCTTCTTCGCGATCTTCGACGTGGCGATCGGCGGCTCGTACCCCAACAAGGTCTGCGGCTGCACCTCGCCCTCGGCCGACATCAGCTCCGGCGCGGGCATGAGCGTCGACTGGTTCGCGGTCTACCGGAGCACGGGCGGCAGCGGTACGACGGCCGGGGGCACCACGACCGGCAGCACCACCTCGGGAGGCAGCACCGCCGGCAGCACGACCGGCACGAGCACCGGTACCACGGCCGGGAGCACCACGGGCGGGTCGACGGCCGGCAGCACCGGCGGCACCACCACGCCGGACTTCACCGCGAGCGTCACCCGGACCGACGCGAGCCACGCGCTGATCAGCTTCCAGCCGACCACCCCCGCGGCCTACGTCGACGTGCACTACCTGGTCAACGGCGCGAACCAGCAGAACTTCCGGATGACGAACAACGGCGGCACCTGGACGCAGTCCGTCGGCTCGCTGACCGCGGGCTCGGTCCTCACCTACTGGTTCACCTACGAGAAGAACGGCCCCCAGTACGACTCCCCGCACTACACGTACACCCAGACCTGACCCGGTCCGGCCCTGCCTGATACTGCTCTCGGCGCTCGTCGTCCCGGGAACCGATCAGGAGTCCACCGTGTCCTACCTGCTGCTCGCGCTCGCCATCGCCGCCGAGGTGTGCGCCACCAGCTGCCTGAAGCTCACCGACGGCTACACGCGGCTGTGGCCCACCCTCGGCGTCGCGCTCGGCTACGTGCTGTCGTTCGTGCTGCTGGGCCGGGCGCTGACCCGGATACCGGTGTCGGTCGCGTACGCGGTCTGGTCGGGCGCGGGCACCGCGGCGGTGGCCGCGATCGGCGCGGTGGCCTTCGGCGAGCCGATGGGCCGGCCGCAGTGGGCGGGCATCGCACTCGTCATCGCCGGCGTGGTGGTGCTCAACATCCGCGGCGCACACTGACGCTGCCCCTGACCGGTGCGGGCCTCGGGGTTGCGGGCTTCGGGCCCGCGGGCGGTGGCCGGGGGTCTGGGGCAGCGT
>JAJSZB010000377.1:0-6919 GCA_050613715.1 Streptomyces sp. IBSBF 3018 | reverse complement strand
CCTCCCGCCCGACCCCCTCCGCTCAGCCCCAGGGGCGGCCGTGCAACCCGGCCGCGGCCAGCAGGTACGCCGTCATCGGCGCGTAGAAGTGCGGCGCGACGTTGTCGTCCAGCGGGACGCTCACCTTGATCGAGCCCTCCGCCTCGCCGACGAACAGCGCCGGGTCGTTGCAGTCGGCGAAACCCACCGTGTCGATGCCGCGCGACCCCGCGTGCCCCGCCCAGCCGTGATCGGCCACCACCAGGTCCGGCAGCGGCTCCCCGGCGCGCTCCAGGGCGTCCAGGATCTCCCGCATCGGGTCCGGCGAGTGCGTGTGCACCAGGCCGCCGCCGCGGTGCAGCATGAACACCCCCGCCAGCTGCCGCACCTCGCCGCCGTCGGCGTACAGGTGCTCGGCCGGCGCCGCTATGGTGCACCCCGCCGCCCGCAGCGCGTCCGCCAGCGCCTCGTGCACCGCGAACAACCCCGCCGGATGCCCCGTCGCCAGCAGCACCCGCGACCGGTTCTCCGCCGCCTTGGCCAGCGCCTCCGCCATCCTCTCCAAGGCGTCCACCGTCAGCTGCGGATCGATCGTGTCCTGCCCGTGACGGTGCTCCGGGTCGGCCACCACCCCGCAGCGCTCCGCCATCAGCTCCAGCACCGCCTGCGGGTCCTGCCAGCGGTCGCCGAAGTCCAGCCCGAACCAGTAGTACCGGCTGCCCTCGGCCAGCGCCCGGTAGTGGTCCAGATTGTTGTCCCGGCTCGTGGCGACGTCCCCGGCTATCCGGGTGCGTATCAGATGGGCGGCGAGGGTCTGGCGGCTGGGCGCGCCCGGTGCGGAATCCAATGGCATGCGCACATTGTCGCCCTCCGGACGCCGCCCGTGCGACGGACCGGCGATCGACGCCGAGGCGCAATGGCCGCTGCGGATTGGAGGAAACGTACATTCCGGCGCCTTCGGGCCGCCGCATACCGTACGTCACGGCAGACAGAACCAGGCAGAAGCCAGGCAGAAGCCAGACAGAAGCCAAACAAGCCGGACAACCCAGGCAAGCCATACAGAGAGGCCATCCCCATGAGCAGCGCAGCGCCGCGCGGCCCCGTCGACTCCTCCCGCATCCCGCGCTACGCCGGCCCGGCCACCTTCGCCCGGCTGCCGAGGCTGGACGAGGTGGGAGCGGCCGACGTCGCCGTGGTCGGCGTGCCCTTCGACTCCGGCGTCTCCTACCGCCCCGGGGCCCGCTTCGGCGGCAACGCCGTCCGTGAGGCGTCCCGGCTGCTGCGCCCGTACAACCCCGCGCAGGACGCCTCGCCGTTCGCCCTCGCGCAGGTCGCCGACGCGGGAGACATCGCCGCCAACCCCTTCGACATCGAAGAGGCCGTGGCGACCGTCGAAGGCGCCGCCGACGACCTGCTCGCCACCGGCGCCCGCCTGATGACCCTCGGCGGCGACCACACCATCGCCCTGCCGCTGCTGCGCGCCGTCGCCCGCCGCCACGGCCCCGTCGCCCTGCTCCACTTCGACGCGCACCTCGACACCTGGGACACCTACTTCGGCGCCGCCTACACCCACGGCACGCCCTTCCGGCGCGCGGTCGAGGAAGGCATCCTCGACACCTCCGCCCTCTCCCACGTCGGCACCCGCGGCCCCCTCTACGGCAAGCAGGACCTGGACGACGACGCGCGGATGGGCTTCGGCATCGTCACCTCCGCCGACGTGATGCGCCGCGGCGTCGACGAGGTCGTCCAGCAACTACGCGAACGGATCGGCGACCGGCCGCTGTACGTCTCCGTCGACATCGACGTCCTGGACCCCGCCCACGCCCCCGGCACCGGAACACCCGAGGCCGGCGGACTCACCTCCCGCGAACTGCTGGAGATCCTGCGCGGCCTCGCCGACCTCCGCCTGGTCTCCGCCGACGTCGTCGAAGTCGCCCCCGCCTACGACCACGCGGAGATCACCGCGGTCGCCGCCTCCCACACCGCCTACGAACTCACCACGATCATGGCCCGGCAGATCGCCGCCGCCCGCTGAACCGCCCCGGCGTGCGCCCCCGGGGAACCCACCGCCGGGCCCGGCACCCCGCACCCCCAGCACTCGGCAAACCCTTCGGCAAACCACCCGAAAGGATTACGACCAAGGTCGCACTCGTGTGCGACCTTGGTCGTTGGAATGTTGCAGGAGGATGAAAACCGCAGCCCGGCACGTTGTGCGACGCGGCGCCGTGTGGCGGTGGCGCACGACGGCCACCGGCAGCGGTGACCGACAAGCAACGACGGACAGCGGCAGACGACTACAGACGACTGCGGGCAGCGACGGACACGGACCGCGCGAGACGCGCCCGGCGACCCATGGGAGGACCGCGTGACGACGGCGAGGCCGCGGACGGCGACGAAGGACGGCACGGAGCCCGGATGGCTCCGTCGGCTGCTCGCCTACTGCTGGCGCTACAAGACCACCGTGCTGCTGGCGCTCGGCGCCTCGCTCGGCGGCATGGCCGTCACCGCCCTCGTCCCCCTCGTGCCCAAGCTGATCATCGACGACGTCATCGTCAAGCACGACAAACCGCTCATGCCCTGGGCCGTCGCCCTCGTCGCCGCCGCCCTCGTCGTCTACGTGCTCACCTACATGCGCCGCTACTACGGCGGCCGCCTCGCCCTCGACGTGCAGTACGACCTGCGCAACGAGATGCTCGCCACGATCATGCGGCTCGACGGCCGCCGACAGGACGACCTCAGCACCGGCCAGGTCGTCGGCCGCGCCACCAGCGACCTCCAGCTCATCCAGGGCCTGCTCTTCATGACGCCGATGATGATCGGCAACCTGCTGCTGTTCCTGATGTCCCTCGTCGTCATGCTGGTGCTCTCACCGCTGCTCACCCTGGTCGCCCTCGCCGTCGCCCCCGCCCTGTGGTTCATCGCCGACCGCTCCCGCAAACGCCTCTTCCCCGCCACCTGGTACGCCCAGGGACAGGCCGCGGCCGTCGCCGGCATCGTCGACGGATCGGTCGCCGGCGTCCGCGTCGTCAAGGGATTCGGCCAGGAACAGCAGGAGATGACCAAGCTGGCCACGGTCAGCCGCAGACTCTTCGCCGGCCGGCTGCGCACCGTACGACTCAGCGCCCGCTACACCCCCGCACTGCAGGCCGTGCCCTCCCTCGGCCAGATCGGCATGCTCGCCCTCGGCGGCTGGATGGCCGCCCGCGGCCAGATCACCCTCGGCACCTTCGTCGCCTTCTCCACCTACCTCGCCCAGCTCACCGGCCCGGTCCGGATGCTCACCATGATGCTCACCGTCGGCCAGCAGGCCCGCGCCGGCGTCGAACGCGTCCTGGAACTCATCGACACCGAGCCCACCCTCGAAGAGGGCACCGCCACCCTGCCCGCCGACGCGCCCGCCACCATCTCCTTCGACGACGTCACCTTCGGCTACAGCCCCGACCGGCCGGTCCTGCGCGGCTTCTCCCTCGACGTCGCCCCCGGCGAGACCGTCGCCATCGTCGGCGCCTCCGGCTCCGGCAAATCCACCGTCTCCCTGCTGCTCCCCCGCTTCTACGACGTCACCGCCGGCGCCGTCAGAGTCGGCGGCGCCGACGTACGGGACCTCACCTTCGACTCCCTGCGCTCAGCGATCGGCATGGTCCCCGAGGACAGCTTCCTGTTCTCCGACACCGTCCGCGCCAACCTCGCCTACGGCCGACCCGACGCCACCGACCAGGAGATCCACGCCGCCGCCCGCGCCGCCCAGGCCCACGACTTCATCACGGCCCTGCCCGACGGCTACGACACCGTCGTCGGCGAACAGGGCCTCACCCTGTCCGGCGGCCAGCGCCAGCGCGTCGCCCTTGCCCGCGCCATCCTCACCGACCCCCGACTGCTGCTCCTGGACGACGCCACCTCCGCCGTCGACGCCCGCGTGGAAGCCGAGATCTTCGACGCCCTGCGCGACGTCATGCGCGGCCGCACCACCCTGCTCATCGCCCACCGCCGCTCCACCCTCGCACTCGCCGACCGCATCGCCGTCCTCGACGCCGGCCGGCTCTCCGACGTCGGCACCCACGAGGAACTCCAGGAGCGCAGCGCCCTCTACCGCTCCCTGCTCACCGACCCCGACGCCCTCGGCGCCGACGTCGTCGCACTCGACCCGGCCGGCGCCGGCGCCAGGGCGCACACGCGGCTCCAGGCCGACGACCCGGCCGGCGATGCCGCGCCCGGACCCGAGATGCGCGGGGGAGCGGTCACGACCCAGGAAGCACCCGGCACGGCCGGAACCCCCGGGCACCCGGGCATCACCCCGCACCTGTGGCCCGAAGACCGCCGCACCGACCCCGCCGCCGACACCCCCGGCGCGACAGGCACCCCTGGCAGCCCGGCCGCGGCACCCGGACGCGGCGCCATGGCCGGCGCACTCGCCGGCATGCCCGCCACCCCCGACCTGCTCGCCAAGGTCGCCGCCCTGCCGCCCGCCACCGACACCCCCGACGTCGACGAGGACGACGCCCGCGCCGCCGACCCGCACTTCGGACTCGGCCACCTGCTCCGCGGCTTCCGCTCACCCCTGCTGGTCAGCCTGCTGCTGGTCGCCGTCGACGCCATCGCGGGACTGCTGCTGCCCGTCCTCATCCGGCACGGCATCGACGCCGGAGTCCGCCGCCACGCCCTCGGCGCCGTCTGGGCCGCCTCCCTGATCGGCCTCGCCCTGGTCATCACCCAGTGGTTCGCCGAATGGGGCTCCACCCTGCTCACCGGCCGCACCGGCGAACGCGTCCTCTACACCCTGCGCGTGAAGATCTTCGCCCACCTGCACCGCCTCGGCCTGGACTTCTACGAACGCGAACTGACCGGCCGCATCATGACCCGGATGACCACCGACGTGGACGCACTGTCCACGTTCCTGCAGACCGGCCTGGTCACCGCCCTCGTCAGCGTCCTCACCTTCGCCGGCATCCTCGTCGCCCTGCTCGCCATCGACGTCGAACTGGCCCTGCTGATCTTCGCCACCCTGCCGCCGCTCATCGCCGCCACCTGGATCTTCCGCCGCAAATCCGTCCGCGCCTACGAACTCGCCCGCGAGCGCATCGCCGTTGTCAACGCCGACCTGCAGGAGTTCGTGTCGGGACTGCGCGTCGTACAGGCCTTCCGCGGCGAACGCCAGGGCGCCGAGCGGTTCCGCAGCCGCGGCGACTCCTACCGCGACGCCCGCGTCCGCGGACAGTTCCTCATCTCGGTCTACTTCCCGTTCGTCCAACTCCTGTCCAGCGCCTCCGCGGCCCTCGTCCTCATCGTCGGCGCCCACCGCGTCAACGACGGCACCCTCACCGCCGGAGCCCTCGTCGCCTACCTGCTCTACATCGACCTGTTCTTCTCACCCGTCCAGCAGCTCTCCCAGGTCTTCGACGGCTACCAGCAGGCCAGCGTCTCCCTCGGCCGGATCAGCCAGCTCCTGCGGGAGACCACCGGCACACCCGCCGCCGCCGACCCGAAGCCCGTCACCGCCCTCGAAGGCGACGTCGAATTCCGCGACGTGCGCTTCCGCTACGGCGGCCCCGAGGCGGCCAACCCGGAAGCACTCACCGGCATCTCGCTGCACATCCCCGCCGGCCAGACCGTCGCCTTCGTCGGCGAGACCGGCGCCGGCAAATCCACCCTGGTCAAGATGGTCGCCCGCTACTACGACCCGACCGGCGGCGCGATCCTCGTCGACGGCCAGGACATACGCGACCTCGACCTCACCGCCTACCGGCAGCGCCTCGGCGTCGTCCCCCAGGAGCCCTACCTCTTCCCCGGCACCGTGCGCGACGCCATCGCCTACGGCCGGATGGACGCCACCGACGCCGAAGTCGAGGCCGCGGCCCGAGCTGTCGGCGCCGACGCGATGATCGCCACCCTCGACGGCGGCTACCTCCACCACGTCGCCGAACGCGGCCGCAACCTCTCCGCGGGCCAGCGTCAGCTCATCGCCCTCGCCCGCGCCCAGCTCGTCGACCCCGCCGTTCTGCTCCTCGACGAAGCCACCGCCGCACTGGACCTGGCCACCGAAGCCCTGGTCAACCAGGCCGCCGACCGCCTCGCCGTCCGCCGCACGACCCTGGTCGTCGCCCACCGCCTCAGCACCGCGGCCCGCGCCGACCGGGTCATCGTCCTCGACCACGGCCGCGTCGTGGAGGACGGCACCCACGAGGCGCTCCTCGCCCGCGACGGCCACTACGCCGAACTCTGGCGGACCTTCACCGGCGAGGTCCGCGCCGCGGCCTGACCCGGCAGTCTGCCCCCTCGCCCACCGCCGGCCCAGGCCCGCCCGCCCGGCCCCGAACACCGGGCGGGCGGGCCCGCGGCCCCGTACGCCGTCGCGCCCCGTGACCCCACTGCCGACAGCGGGTCCGATCGGCACGCCCGCGGCGTACGTGCCCTCACGAACCGTCGGCGAACACCGGCTCAGCCGGCACCCGCTCCCGGGCCACCTCGAACACCGCCGTCACCCGGTACGCCGCGAAACACTCCTGCGACGCGCGCGGCGTGACCACCCGCAGCGACAGCCGCTCGCCCGCCACCTCCAGACGCGCCGAGGCCGCCGCACCGCACCCCGTCGACGCCGTCCACCCCACCAGCACCGAACGCGAGAAGTCCGCCGCCCGCCCGGCTGCCCTGATCCCCGCGGCGGCCGGCGCGTCCCGCGCGTCGAACCGTCCCGCGAACCGCTCCACCTGCGCCCGGTCCCGCAGCACCTCATGCGCCGGCGGCACCGCCCGCACCGACGACGACAGGAACACCGTCCGCGGCGCCGAACTCCCCGACGACGGCGCATCCCGCGCCACGCCGTCCTCATCGCCGCCCTGCCCGCACGCAGCCGCCCCGACCAGCGCCACCACCGCGCCGCCCGCCGCCAACACCGCACGCACCCGTGACGTCACCATGGCGATGAGACGCCCGCCCCCACAGC
>JAJSZB010000376.1:0-6932 GCA_050613715.1 Streptomyces sp. IBSBF 3018 | reverse complement strand
GCGGTGTGGTGGTCCTGGGGTCCGGGTGGGACATCCCCTAATGTGTGGGTTCGTCCGGCCACGCGGAGTTGGGGAAGGGACTTCATGGAGCGCACCGTTGTTCGTTGTGCCGAGGGGCACGTGTTCACCACGGGCTCGTTTCCGATGCAGCACCTGGGGGCCGATCGGCTGGGCCCCGCGCGGTTGTTGAGGTGCCCGAAGTGCGGGCGGCTGCGGCACGCCGTACCGGTCGAGGCGCACGGCGCGGAGAAGTAGTCCGGCTCGGCGCGGGCCGCCCCCGCGGGCGCTAGTCTCGGGGAGTGCTTCTCTCAGACAAGGACATCCGGACCGAGATCGACAGCGGGCGCGTGCGCGTGGACCCGTTCGAGCCGACGATGGTGCAGCCGTCGAGCATCGACGTGCGCCTGGACCGGTTCTTCCGGGTGTTCGAGAACCACCGCTACCCGCACATCGACCCCGCGGTCGAACAGCCCGACCTGACGCGGCTGGTGGAGCAGGAGGGCGACGACGCGTTCATCCTGCACCCGGGCGAGTTCGTGCTCGCCTCGACGTACGAGGTGATCACGCTCCCCGACGACATCGCCTCCCGCCTGGAGGGCAAGTCCAGCCTCGGCCGGCTCGGCCTGCTCACGCACTCCACCGCGGGGTTCATCGACCCCGGCTTCTCCGGGCACGTCACGCTGGAGCTGTCCAACGTCGCCACGCTGCCGATCAAGCTCTGGCCCGGCATGAAGATCGGCCAGCTCTGCTTGTTCCGGCTCAGTTCGTCGGCCGAGTTCCCCTACGGGTCGCAGAAGTACGGTTCCCGGTATCAGGGTCAGCGCGGGCCGACGCCCTCCCGCTCGTACCTCAACTTCCATCGCACGCAGGTCTGAACGCCCAGCCGCGGCAGGGCGGTCGGCGGACGTCACAGCCCACGGCCCCCGGCCCACAGCCCACGGCCCACGATGCGGCTCGGCACGCCCCCGCACGTCCCCGCCGGCGCTACGGGTGCATCCGCGCACCCTTCATCACCTTGTCCACCGCGTTGCGCGGCCCGTAGACCGCCAGGCCGACGAGGTCCAGCGAGGTACGCGGCACGGCGCGCACCGCGGCCCGGTTCGCCGCATCGTGCCCGGTCGCGAAGAGGTCCACGGTGAACAGCGCCCGCGGCAGCGCGCGCGTCAACGCCCGGTCCAGCGCCTTGGCCAGCAGGTCCTCCGTGCCCTCGAAGACCATCACGGGCTGCCGGAACATCGGCAGGTACGCGGTGCCGTCCGCGTCCTCGTACGGCTCCCCGACGACCTCGGGCAGCGTCGGGCCGAGACCGCTGACCAGGAACGCGGTCGCGTTCAGCCGCTGCCACTGCTCCAGGTCGTCCCGCAGCAGGACGGCGATCTTCGTCTCGAAGCGGGGCGGGTCGAGGGGTTCGGTGTGCTCGTTGCTCATACGCCCACGCTCGCCGTGGACCGCCCGCCCGGTCTTGTACGTTCCTTGCGCGTACGCGGAAAACCCCCGGCCTCCCCGTGCCCGCCCCCGTGTCAGATCAGCGGCAGCTTGAACAGCATCAGCAGCGCGACCAGCTGGATCGAGCACGCCCCGAGCGCCTTCAGCCACGGCAGGTCGTGCGACTTGGCGACCATCGACGTCAGCAGGGCCGCGCAGGCGAGCCAGGTGAGCCAACCCAGGAGCTGGACGAAGGAGTTGCCGCCGCCGAGGAACAGCGCGAAGAGCAGCCGCGGCGCGTCGGTGAGGGACGTGACGAGCATCGCCAGGCCGATCGTGGGCGCCCAGGCGCCGTCGCCGCCGAGCTGGCGGGCCAGGGTGTTGGTGACCGCGCCGAGCGTCAGGCCGCACAGCACGACCATGACGCCGGTGGTCAGCACCCACGGGATGCTCGCGGTGAGCGTGGTGTCGAGCACGTCGTGGCGCGCGGAGTCGAAGCCGAAGACGGCGAGCAGGCCGTAGACGAACGTGACGGTGAGCGCCGGGCCCCACACCGTGTGGTCGCGCATCTGCCAGAACGTGCGTCCGGGGCGCAGCACGATCCCGCTCAGCAGTTCCTTCCAGTGCAGCCGCGGCCCGGCCGGCGGCGCGGCGGACTGGCCGGCCCGGTACGTCGCCACGTTGTCGTAGCCGTCGCCGTACGCGCCGTCCCCGCCGCGGTCGCCGTAGCCCTGGCCGCCCTGTGCGCCGTAGCCCCCCTCGGACGACAGGGCCGGCTCGCCCATCGTGAACGCGCGCGTGTGGCCCGGGGCGTCGTCGTGGGCCGCGGCGCCCGCCGGCCCCGGGGCGTAGTACTCCGGCTCGCCGCTCGCCGCCGGGTACGCGTCGTACGCGTCCGGCCGCCTGCGCCCGTACGGCTGTCCGTACCCGGGCTGCCCGTGCCCCCCGGGCCGGTTCTGCCCGTACCCGGGCGGATAGCCGCCGCCGTCGCCCTGTCGATGCGTCTGTCCAGCCACCCTTCGAACGTACCCGCTCCCCGTCACCCCCGTGCGGGAGCCCGAGGAGCGCGCGGCCATTGGGTCCAACCTGTGACACGCCCGGGAACCGGCCGGGCGGCGGGCCCGGTACGGTCAGGGGCCGGGGAACGACCGGCGGAGCCAGGGGGAGGGCACGTGCCGAGGGCAGCGCGCGAACAGGGCCGTACGGGCGGCGAGGCCGCGGAGACCGAGCGGGCCGGGCAGCATGGGCGGGCCGGGCGGGCGGCGCGGGCCGCGCAGACCGTGCCGCCGACCGCGCAGGCCATGGGGGTGACGGCGGCAGGGCGTACGCGAACGCTGCGGCGGAGCGCCGCCGCCCTCGCGCTGGGCGTCACCGCGGCCGTCGCGCTCACCGGCTGCGGCGGCTCGGGCGCCTCCGGCGGCGGATCGGACGACACGAAGGCCCGCGCCTCGGCCACCTCGTCCGTCGCCTCGTCCGCCTCCTCCTCCGGCGCCTCCGGCTCCGCGACGCCGACCGCCACCCGTACCGCCTCCGCCGGCGCCTCGGGCGTGCCCGTCCCGCCCGCGCCGCCCGCCACCGGCACGCCGAAGCCCGCGCCGGGCACGCTGCCCTCCCGGCTGGAGCCGGACGGCACCACGATCACCGTGGGCGACCCCGCCGCGCCGCACACGGTCAGCGTCTACGAGGACCCCCGCTGCCCGGTCTGCGCGCGCTTCGAGAAGGCGAACGGCGCGAAGCTGACCGCGCTCGCCACCGCCGGACGGGTGAAGGTCCAGTACACGCTGGCCTCGTTCCTCGACGACAACCTCGGCGGCGACGGCTCCAAGCGCGCCGTCAACGCCCTGCGCGCGGCCGTCGCCGAGAACCGGTTCGCACCGCTGCACGCCCTGGTCTACGCGCGGCAGCCGGCGGAGTCGCAGGACGGCTTCACCGTGCCGTTCCTGCTCCAGCTGGCCGGGCAGGTGCAGGGTCTGCGCACCCCGGCGTTCGACGCGGCGGTGCGCGGCCAGACGTACGCGTCCTTCGTCAGCGGCTCCGAGCACGCCTTCGTCGCCTCGGGCGTCCAGGGCACGCCGACCGTCTCGATCGACGGGAAGCGGCTGACCGGGGACGTGCTCACCCCGGCGGGCTTCGAGGCCGCGCTCAAGCAGCACGGCCTCGACTGAACCGCCGGGGTCCCGGGGGCCGCCCCCGGGCGTCGCGACCAGGACTTCGCGTCCGCCCCGGGCGTCCCGGCTACGACCCCGCGTCGGCCGCGACGCCCGCGGCCCCGTCCGCCCCGTCGCCGTCGCCGTCACCGCCGTTTCCGGACCCCGCGCCGACCGCCGCGCCCACCGGCTCCGGCGTCCGCACCGAGTCGAGCAGCAGCTGCGCCACGTCCACGACCTGGACGGACTCCTTCGCGGTGCCGTCGTTCTTCTTGCCGTTGACCGAGTCGGTCAGCATCACCAGGCAGAACGGGCAGGCGGTGGAGACGATGTCCGGGTCGAGCGACAGCGCCTCGTCCACCCGCTCGTTGTTGATGCGCTTGCCGATCCGCTCTTCCATCCACATGCGCGCACCGCCCGCGCCGCAGCAGAAGCCGCGCTCCTTGTGGCGGTGCATCTCCTCGTTGCGCAGTCCCGGCACCTTGGCGATGATCTCGCGCGGCGGCGTGTAGACCTTGTTGTGCCGGCCCAGGTAGCACGGGTCGTGGTAGGTGATCAGGCCCTCGACCGGGGTGACGGGCACCAGCCTGCCCTCGTCCACCAGGTGCTGCAGCAGCTGCGTGTGGTGGATGACCTCGTACTCGCCGCCGAGCTGCGGGTACTCGTTGGCCAGGGTGTTGAAGCAGTGCGGGCACGTCGCGACGATCTTCTTGGACGCGCGCGGCCTGCGGCTCGCGGGGTCGACCTTGCCGTCGTCGTCCAGCTCCTCGCCGAACGCCATGTTCAGCATGGCGACGTTCTCCTGGCCGAGCTGCTGGAAGAGGAACTCGTTGCCGAGGCGGCGGGCGGAGTCGCCGGTGCAGTTCTCCTCGCCGCCCATGATCGCGAAGTTGACGCCCGCGATGTGCAGCAGCTCGGCGAAGGCCTTGGTGGTCTTCTTCGCCCGGTCCTCCAGGGAGCCCGCGCAGCCCACCCAGTAGAGGTAGTCCACCTCGGTGAGGTCCTCGACGTCCTCGCCGACGACCGGCACCTCGAAGTCGACCTCCTTGACCCAGGCCAGCCGCTGCTTCTTGGGCAGGCCCCACGGGTTGCCCTTCTTCTCCAGGTTCTTGAGCATCGTGCCCGCCTCGGACGGGAACGAGGACTCGATCATCACCTGGTAGCGCCGCATGTCCACGATGTGGTCGACGTGCTCGATGTCCACCGGGCACTGCTCGACGCAGGCGCCGCAGGTGGTGCAGGACCACAGCACGTCCGGGTCGATGACGCCGCCGAGGCCCTCGGGGCCGTCGTCGAGGGTGCCGACCAGCGGGCGTTCGGCCTCGGCGAGCGCGGCGGCGGGGACGCCGGCCAGCTGCTCGGGGGTGCCCTGCTCCTCGCCCTCGGCGTTCTTGCCGCCGCCGGCCAGCAGGTAGGGGGCCTTGGCGTGCGCGTGGTCGCGCAGCGACATGATCAGCAGCTTGGGGGAGAGCGGCTTGCCGGTGTTCCAGGCCGGGCACTGCGACTGGCAGCGGCCGCACTCGGTGCAGGTGGAGAAGTCGAGGATGCCCTTCCAGGAGAAGTGCTCGACCTGGGAGACGCCGAACTGGTCGTCCTCGCCCGGGTCCTCGAAGTCGATGGGGACGCCGCCGCTGGTCATCGGCTGGAGCGCGCCGAGCGCCACCGCGCCGTCGGCGTTGCGCTTGAACCAGATGTTCGGGAACGCCAGGAAGCGGTGCCAGGCCACGCTCATCGTGGTGTTGAGGCCCAGCACGATCGCCCAGACCATCGTGACGCCCAGCTTGATCATCGCGGTGAGGTACACGATGTTCTGCAGCGTGCCGGTGCTCAGCCCGCGGAAGGCGGCGACCAGCGGGTACGAGGCGAAGTACCCGGCCTCGTAGTGGTCGACGCCGTGCAGGGCGCCCTCCAGGCCGCGCAGCGTCATGATCGCCAGGCCGATGACCAGGACGACGTACTCCACGAAGTACGCCTGCCAGGCCGTCGAGCCGGCGAAGCGGGACTTGCGGCCGGGCCGGGACGGCAGGTTGAGCAGCCGGATCACGATCAGCGTGAGGATGCCGAGGGTGGTGAACGTGGCGATGAACTCGGTGTACAGCTCGTACGGGAGCCAGCTGCCGATCCACGGCAGGATCCAGTCGGCCTGGAACAGCTGCCCGTAGGCGTTGATGATCGTCAGCCCGAGGGTGAGGAAGCCGACCGCGACGAACCAGTGCGCGACGCCGACGACACCCCACTTGTTCATACGGGTGTGCAGCGCGAACTCGCGGGCCAGCGTCCTGGTGCGCGACCACGGGTCGTCCGTGCGCGAACCGGCCGGCACCGGCTGGCCGATCCGGACGGTCCGGTAGATCTGCGCGACGGCGAGGCTGATGAGCGCGATGCCGACCGCGGTGAGGACCAGCGACACGATGATCGCGGCGAGTTGCACGGGGCCTCCTCGGGCCTGCCTGATCCGAAACGTACTAAGCGGTAACTTACTCCGGTCTCGGCTGAGGTTACCCGGGTTTCCCGGGGCCATAAAGCCGCGCCGCTGGTGATCTGTGTCGCGGCGGCCGGCCCGGCCCCGGCGGCGCGGCGGCCGGTGCGTCCGGGGCGTGCGGCCGTGGGGGGAGCGTACGCCGCGCGGGGGCGATTGAAGGCGCGCCGATCGTGACAAACATGGACAGGTCGGCGAACGGGTCCACGCGTGGGCGGAGGTGACCGGGAGATGCGCGGGGTGCTGCGCTGGACGGCGATCGCCACCGGGCTGGTCCTGGTGGTGGCGGCGGGCCTGGGGCTCGCGGCCTACCGCAGATTCAGCGGCAACATCCGTACCGACCGCACCGCCGAACGGGTGCTCGCGCGGTACGCGGCGCAGCGCCCGCCCGCGCTGGTGCCGGGCGCGCGCAACATCCTGGTGATGGGCGACGGGAGTTCGGGCGACGGGCCGGCTGACGCAGGGGCCGGTTCCGGGGCCGGTTCCGGGGCCGGTTCGGGGGCCGGTTCCGGGGCTGGTTCCGGGGCCGGCTCTGGTCCCGGCTCTGGTCCCGGCGCCGACGCGGCGGACGCGCGCCCGGGCGCCGGTTCCGGTCGCGGTTCCGGTCGCGATGTCGACGCCGACGCCGCGGTCCTGCTGCACCTGTCCGCGGGGCGCGGGCGCGCCGCGGTCGTCGTCGGCGTGCCGGCGGCGCTGCGGGTGCGGGCGCCGGAGCGCTGCGGCGCTCCCGGGGCGTACGAGCGGTTCGGCGACGCCTTCCGGCGCGGCGGCGCGGCCTGCGCGATCCGGGCGTTCGAGGGGTTCAGCGGGGTGCGCGTCGACCACCACCTGGTGGTGGACCTGAACGGCTACCGGCGGATCGCGGCGGCGGTGGGCGGGGG
>JAJSZB010000375.1:0-6951 GCA_050613715.1 Streptomyces sp. IBSBF 3018 | reverse complement strand
TGCCGGGGGGGGGGGGGGGCCGGGGGCGGCCCCGCGAACGGGTACGTTGACACCTTGTCGACAGTACGGGTGCGGGGCGTCGCTCCGCGAGGGTGTGGGGTGCCCGGATCGTACGGAATCGTCGCCGCGGGCGCCTCAGCGGCGGGTGAACAGCAGGTCGCGTACGACGTGGCCCTTGGCCAGGCCCTGCCGCTCGAACTTGGTCATCGGCCGGAACGCCGGGCGCGCGGCGAAACCGCCGGAGGGGTCCTGGTTGACCAGCTCCGGCGCGGCGCTCAGGACCTCCAGCATCTGCTCGGCGTACGGCTCCCAGTCCGTCGCGCAGTGCACGGTCGCGCCGGGGCGCAGCAGCGGCAGGACCAGGTCCACGAACGCGGGCTGGATCAGCCGGCGCTTGTGGTGGCGGGGCTTGGGCCAGGGGTCGGGGAAGTACACACGCAGCCCGGCGAGGGAGGCCGGCGGCAGCATGTCGCGCAGCAGCACGACGGCGTCGCCGTTGGCGACCCGGAGGTTGGTCAGGCCGAGGCGGTCGGCGAGCATCAGCAGATTGCCCTGGCCGGGGGTGTGCACATCCACCGCGAGGATGCCGGTGGCCGGGTCGGCGGCGGCCATCTCGGCGGTGGCGTCGCCCATGCCGAAGCCGATCTCCACGACGACGGGCATGTCGGAGGGGGCGCCTTCGGCCGTGCTCGATACGGCGCCGGTGCCGGTGCCGGTGCCGGTGCTCGTTACGGTGCCGGCGTTGGTGCCCGTGTCCGCGCCCGCGCCCGTGCCGGTGTCCGCGCCCGTGCCCGCGTCCGGCGCGCCGAACAGCTTCCGCAGGTCCAGCGGGCTGCCGTCCAGCTCCACGCCCCACGCGGGCCAGTACCGGGTGATCGCCGCGGCCTGGGCGGGGGTGATACGGCCGCGGCGGGCGTGGAACGAGCGGATGCGGTGCTCGGCGCGCGAGCCGGCGGGGTCCGCGGCGGGACCCGCCGGGAACCTCCCGGCCCCGCTCCCGGTCCCGGCCGCTGCGCGGTGCGTGGTGGAGTGCGTGGTGGGGGAAGAGCTGCTCACAATATGTCCGAGTCTACGCGGGACCCCGCGCCCCTGGTGGCTCGCGTCCGGCGCCGGGCCCGGCCTGGTGGGTGTTCCGCGTGACGCCGGGCGTCGAACGCCCAGCGTCGAGCCCTCAGGGCGCGTCGTCCAGGGACAGGGCGGCCAGGGCCCGGGACGCGACCTCGCGGCCGATGGGGAGCGCGGCCGTCGCCGCGGGGGACGGGGCGTTCAGCACGTGCACGAAAGGGGCCTCGCCCCCGAAGAGGAAGTCGTCGACGAGCGTCCCGTCCGGCAGGACCGCCTGCGCCCGCACCCCGGCCGGCGCCGGGACGAGGTCCTCCGCCCGCAGCGCCGGCAGCAGCCGCCGCGCCTGCGCCGCGAAGGCCCGCCGCGACAGCGACCGCCGCACCTCGCCGACCTCGTACCGCCAGTGCCGCCGCGCGATCCGCCACGTCCCCGCGAACGCCGCCGTGTCCGCGACGTCGCGCAGCCGCACGGTGCGCCACCGGTAGCCCTCGCGGGCCAGCGCGGGCACGGCGTTCGGCCCGAGGTGCACTCCGCCGTGCACGTCCTTCGTCGCGTGCACGCCCAGGAACGGGAACTGGGGATCGGGCACCGGGTACACCAGCCCGTTCACCAGCCCGCGGCGCGCCGCGGCCAGCTCGTAGAACTCCCCGCGGAACGGGATGATCCGCATCCCCGGGTCCGCGCCGGCCAGCCGCGCGACCCGATCGCTGTGCAGGCCCGCGCAGTTGACCAGCACGCGGGTGCGCAACGTGCTCCCGGCCGCCGTGCGCAGCACCACCGTGCCGTCGTCCGCCCGGTCCACCGCGGTGAGTCGCTCGCCGTACACCACCTCGCCGCCGGCCCGCACCACCTCGTCGGCCAGCGCGGCGGCGACCGCGCCGAAGTCGGCGATCCCGGTCGAGGCGACGTGTGCGGCCGCGAGGCCGGCCACCGCGGGCTCGCGCTCGGCGATCCGCGCGGGGTCCAACTCCGTGACGTCCAGGCCGTTCTCCCGCCCGCGGGCCACCAGCGCGGCCAGCCGCGGGAGTTCGTCGGGCGACGTCGCGACGATCAGCTTGCCGGTGATCGCGTACGGGATGTCGTGCGCCGCGCAGAACTGCGGGATCTCGGCCGAACCCGCCCGTGAGTAGCGCGCCTTGAGGCTGCCGGGGCGGTAGTACACGCCGCTGTGGATCACGCCGCTGTTGCGGCCGGTCTGGTGGAGTGCGGGCGCGGGCTCCTTCTCCACCACCCGCACGCGGGGCGCCGGTGTCCGACGCGTCAGCGCGTAGGCGGTGGCCAGGCCCACGATCCCCGCGCCGATCACCGTCACGTCCATCACGTCCGTCACGTCCCGCATGTCCCCCATGCGCGGAGCCTACCGCCGCCGCCTCAGCGCCGGAACGCGGACGGTGTTCCGGGCGGACTGCCCCAGCCGGCCGATCCACGACTGCCGGCGGGCGTACGACGCAAGGACGCACGCCTGACCGGCGGACGTGGGCCCGTACGCGAGCCGGGCCGTGCGGGAGCCGGGCCGTGCGGGAGTCGGACCGTGCGGGAGTCGGACCGTGCGGGAGTCGGACCGTGCGGGAGCCGGGCCGTGCGGGAGTCGGACCGTGCGGGAGCCGGACCGTACGCCAGCCCGGACCCCGCGCCGGGACCCCCGCGCCGGACCCCTACGCGGGAGCGGCCAGCAGCGGGCGCGCCCGTTCGCGCAGCTCCAGCACCCGCGGCTCGTCGTTGTACGGCTCCAGCCGGTGCAGCAGGTCGCGGACGTACTCCGTGGTCCGCGCGGACGAGATGCGGTTGGCGACCTCGACCGCCTTGACGCCGGCCGCGCAGCACGCGTCGAGATTGCCGGACTCCAGCTCCGCGACCGCCGAGACGACCAGCCGCAGCCCGTGCGAGCGGACGAACTCCTCGGTGGGCCGCGCCAGCGCCTGCTCGGTGAACCGCTGGACCTGCCGCGGGATCTTCAGGTCGCGGTAGCACTCCGCGGCGTCGGCGGCGAGCCGGTCGTAGGAGTAGAAGCCGAGCCAGCTGGGGTCCGCGTCGCCCTCGCGGGAGCGTTCCAGCAGCGCCTCGGCCGCCGCGAGGGACGCCCCGCAGGCGGCCGCGTCGCCGGCCTTGGCGTGCGCGCGCGCCTCCACCAGGTGGAAGAAGCTCATGGTGCGGGAGGTCGCCAGGCCGCGGTTGCGCTCCAGCGCGGCCTGCGCGAGGTCGACGCCCTCGTCCGCGAAGTTGCGGTAGACCGCCTGCAGCGACATCGATGCCAGGACGTAGCCGCCGAGCGGGACGTCGGCCGCCGCCCTGGCCAGCCGCAGCGCCTGGATGTAGTAGCGCTGCGCCGCCTCCTGTTGGCCGGTGTCGAAGGCCATCCACCCGGCCAGCCTGGTGAGTTCGGCGGTCGCGCCGAACAGCGCGCGGCCCACGTCGTCGCTGTACGAGCCGAGCAGCAGCGGCGCCGCCTCGACCCGCAGGCACTCCGGCACCATGCCCGAACGCCAGTCGCCGCCGCCGTACTTGGAGTCCCAGCGGCGCGCGTCCTCGGCCGCCTCGCGCAGTTTCGTGACGTCGGTGTGGCCGACGTGCGCCATGCCCGGCGCGGGGGCGTCGCGGGCCACCGTCGCGTCCGCAGGGGTGATCAACCACCGCGAAGCGGGCGTCACGTAAGCGCTCACTGCGAAAGATCCGGCCAAGCTCTGCCAGATGCCGCCGCCGCCCGGCCCGCGCCGCCCGGCAAGATCCAACCGCCACAGGTCGGTGGCCGATTTCACCGCCTCGCCGACATCCCTGGGGAAGGCCAGGCCGACCTCGGGCGCCGGGTCGGCGTCGGCCAGGCCTATCTCGTGCAGCGGCACGGGTCTGCCGAGCTTGCCGGCGATGGCCGCCGCGATCAGGTGCGGCGCCGCGCCCTGCGGCACCATGCCCTTGGTGACCCAGCGGGCCACCGAGGTCTTGTCATAACGCAGCGTCAGGCCGCGTTGTGCGCCGAGATCGTTGACCCTGCGGGCGAGTCCGGCGTTGCTGATGCCCGCCATGGCGAGAAGGGTGCCGAGCTTCTCGTTCGGCCCGCGGTGTTCTCTGTTCACTGCGGTTCACCTCGTGATGCCGCTGGGGGCAGGCCGGTCGGCCTGGTGATGTCGTTGGGGCACGGGGGTCGCCCTCCCCTGGAACCGATTCGGCCACCGTGCAGACCCCCTTGGGACCCGCCCGGCGCATGTGCCGGATACCCGACTCGCGCGTACGTGTGCGAACCGGGTACACCCAGCGTAGTTCGCCGCATCCCGACCGTTAAGAGGCTTGTGCCGGATGGCCGGAATCCGGCCCCCCGGCCGCCGGCGGCCCCGGAGCGGTACGCGCGTGATCCGGCGTGTGCTCCCGGTATATGTGGCCGTGCGCCCGGCCGTGCGCTCTGTGCCGTTCGCGGGCGCGGCGCTTGCATGGTGGCGTGGGTCGGCCCGCGGCCCCGGCACGCGGCTATGACGGGGTGGGGCGGGCCAAGGGGTTCCGCTGCCACAATTCCCCGCGGGTGGCGGACCGGCCCGGGAGGTGCCACCGCCCCTCCCGGGCCGTCGCCCCGTTGATCGCCTGCGACGTCCGAAGTAAAGCCGGTTCCCGGCCTCGCGGCATCCCCGGCGGTCCGCCGCGGACCGGTACTCCGGCATATCAACTGCGGCATGTGCCGCGGACTTTGGCGCGATTCCGACGTTTCGTCGCGGTCGCGTCCTCCCGCCCGGGAGGCCCCGCCCGGGAGCGGTCCCACGGCGCCGCCGCCGACCGCGACCCGCGCCCCTCGGTGCGCCCGTGCGCCTCCTTGCGCGCTTCCACGTGGCAGCATGGTGTTTCGGACGTCAGACGTGGCGGCAAGGCGGGGCGAAACCGGCAATGCGCCCCGTCCGCGCTGTCCACAGCCTGTGGAGGCGGCGATGCGGTGGTTGGTGGGGTGGAGCAGTGCCGCCGCGGGTCCCGGTCCGGGCGGCGGGGGCGGGTCCAGGACACGCCGGCTCCTTCCGGTCGGCGCCCGGCTGCTCTGGCAGGAGCCCGACCCGCTGTGGGCGGTCGGCGACTGGCGGCCGGACGAGATCCGCGTCGTGCACGCCGACAGCGGCCCGTCGGGCGGCACCACGTACGGCATGGGTTCGTCGTACGGCTCCCCGAGTTCGTTCCACACCGGGGCCGGCTCCTCCGCCACGTACGGTGACGGGTACGGCGGCTACGACGGCAGCGCGTACGGCGGTTACGGCGGCGCGGGGTCCAACGGGCAGGGCGGCAACGGCAGTCGGGGCGGCTACGGCAACGGGTACGGCAACGGACAGGGCGTCGCACGGCTCGCGGTCCTCGGCCGCTGCGGCGCCACCGACGCGGAACTGCGGCTGGGCCTGGTCGCCGCGCGCGGCGGCGCCCTGCGCCATGTGACCGCCTGGCCGGGCAGTTATACGGCGGTGCTCCAACTGGGCCGCCGCATCACGGTGCTGGGCGACCTGGCCGGCGCGCTCCCCGTCTTCCACACCCCCTGGGCCGGCGGCACCGCCTACGCCACCGCCGCGCTGCCGCTGGCCGACCTCGTCGAGGCCGGCCTCGACGTCACCCACCTCGCCGCGACCCTCGCCTGCCCCGACGCGCCCGAGGCGCTCGGCGACGGCACCCCGTACCTCGGCGTGCGCCGGGTGCCGCCCGGCCACGCGCTCATCCTGCGCGACGGCGCCCCCGAGATCACCGGCTACGAGCCGACCGCCTCGCTCGCCGTCGGCCACCAGCCGGTCGGCGCGGCCGAGGCGGAGGCCGCTGTCGAGGGCGTGCGCGAGGCGCTGCTCGACGCGGTGCGCGCCCGGCTCGCCCAGCCGCGGTTCGTGCCCGACCCCGACGAGGCGCCGGCCCCCGGCATCGGCGCGGACCTCTCGGGCGGCGCCGCCTCCGCGACCCTCGCGCTGCTCGCAGCGGGCCTGCCCGGCATGCCCGGCACCCTCCCCGGCGCCCCCGGCTCGCTGGCCGGCGAGCGCCTCCTCGCCGTGACCTTCAACGACCTCGTCGGCGACGGACCCGGCGGCGCGGGCGGCGCGGGCGGCCGGGAGGCCGAGCTCGAACGGGCCCGCGCGATGGGCGCCGACCCGCGGCTGCGCCACGTCGTCGTGCCCGGCGGCGCGGAGGCCCTGCCCTACGCCGACCTGGTCGGCGGCAACCTCGGCGGCATCCCGCTCACCGACGAGCCCGGGCCCTCGCTGATCCTCGCCGAACGCCACCGCATGCGGCTGTCCGCGGGCGGCGCCGACCACCTGATCGGCTTCGGCGCCCGCCAGGTGCTCGACGCGCACCCCGCGCGGCTGGCCGACCTGCTGATGGACCGCCGCCGCCGGCACCTCGTACGGCCCGTCGCCGCCCTCACCCGCGCCGATGTCGCCGTGGCCGGGCACTCCGCGGTCCTGGTGCCGTTCACCGTGCCCTTCACCGTCTACCGCTCGGCCCGGCGGCTGGCCCGCACCCCGTACCAGCGCGGCGTCGAGGACGCGGCGAACGCGCTGCTCGCCCCGCCGGACGCCGCGCTCGCCGGGGGCCCCGGCGGCGGGCCGCTCGGCGCGTCGCTGGCCGCGATGGCGTGGGTGCGCTCGGGGCCCGCGGCGCGCTGGCTCACCGGCGAGGCGCGCGCCGAGATCGCGATACGCCTCCAGGACGCGGCGCGCCGGCCCTGGCCGCTGGACCGGCCCGGGGAGCGCCGCGCCCGCGCCGCGCTCGCCCGGCACGCGGCGGACTACCGCGTGCTGGAGCAGGCGGCGGCCGTCTACAGCCAGCGGCTGCACGCGCCGTTCCTGGACAACCAGGTGGTGCGGGCGTGCAGGGCCCTGCCGGGGGCGCTGCGGGTGCGGCCGGGGGCGCGGGCGGACGTCCTGCGGGAGGTCCTCGCGGGGG
>JAJSZB010000374.1:0-6952 GCA_050613715.1 Streptomyces sp. IBSBF 3018 | reverse complement strand
CTCCGCCCCCGTCCTCGCCACCGTCGACGGCGGTGAGCAGTTGCGCGTCGTGCACTCCCCGCGCCGCCGCCTGGTCGAACTCGGCGTCGGCGCGGACGATCCGGACGACCTGGACCGGATCGCCGCCTCCCTGGCCCGGCTGGATGTTCCGGTCCAGCGTGTCGACGCAGGCATGACGGCCCTCGACCCGGGCACCGAGGTCCTGGTCCGGGTGGAGCTCGCCCCGAGGCTGCGGCAGCACCCCACGCCGACGCCCCCGTACAACGGCCCCGGAACGACGGCCCGGCTGCAGGAACGCGCTCCCGGGATCCGGCGACCGGACCCGGTCCGGCCGCGCAAGCTCGGCCATGTGGTCCTGGGCTCGACCGACCAGGCGGCGTCCCAGCGCTTCTTCCAGGAGGGCCTCGGCTTCAAGGTCAGCGACACCGTCAGGGGCCTGGCCGCCTTCATGCGCTGCTCCACCGACCACCACAACGTGCTGGTGCAGCAGGCGCCGGTCGCCTTTCTGCACCACACCTCGTGGCAGGTCGACGACGTCGACGAGATCGGCCGCGGCGCCACCGCCATGCTGGAGGCGGACCCCGACCGGCACACCTGGGGCCTGGGCCGCCATTACATCGGCTCGAACTTCTTCTGGTACCTCAAGGACCCGGCAGGCAACTTCTCCGAGTACTACTCCGACCTCGACTGCATCGTCGACGACGCCCTGTGGAAACCCGGCGTCTTCGAAGGCGCAAGGGCCCTCTACGCCTGGGGCCCGCCCCCGCCGCCCTCCTTCCTCGCCCCCGAGGACCTGGCGGGCCTGATGACCGGCGCCCACACGCCCGCGCGGTGAAGGGGTCCGCCATGCGCCTGAGCATCCCCCGCTTCACCGGGACCCGCGCGCGGGAGGCCACCGTTGCGGCCCCCTCCGTCGCTTCCGGCGGTGAACGGTGACCGGTACGACGCGACACTCCCCGGCGCCCGAGCCGATCTGGCGGCCCGACCCGGCCGAGGCGGCACGCTCGCGCATCGCCCGGTTCACCGACCTCGTCGCCCGGCGCACCGGTATCACCCACCCCGACTACGCGTCCCTGTGGGCGTGGTCGGTGCGGGACCTGTCCGGTTTCTGGGCGGCAGTCCGTGAGTTCTTCGACCTGCGCACCACCGGCACGTGGGACCGCGTCCTGGACGACGCCCCGATGCCGGCCACGCGCTGGTTCCCCGGCGCCCGGCTCAACTACGCCGAGCACGCCCTGCGCGGCGGCGCCCCCGCGGACACCGCGCTGATCTCGGTCGGCGAGGACGGCACCACCGAGCACGTCACCTGGGCCGAACTGCGCGCCCAGGTCGGGGCGTTGAGCGCATGGTTGCGCCGCCGGGGCGTGCGGGCCGGCGACCGCGTGGTCGGCTACCTGCCGAACACCGCGCACACCGTGGTGGCCTTCCTGGCCACGGCCTCCGTCGGCGCCGTGTGGTCGGCCTGCGGCCAGGACTACGGTGCGGACGGCGCCGCGAACCGCTTCGCGCAGCTCGCACCCGCCGTCCTCTTCGCCGCCGACGGCTACCGCTTCAACGGCCGTGCCCACGACCGGCGTTCGGAGAGCGCCGCGCTGCGCGCCGCGCTCCCGAGCGTCCGCGTCACCGTGCGGGTCCCGAATCTGGATCTGCCCGCCTCCGCCGAGGACGACGTGGTCGGCTGGGCGGAGGCGCTTGCCGAACCCGCGGACTGCGCGTTCGAGCAGGTGCCCTTCGACACCCCGCTGTGGGTGCTGTTCTCCTCCGGCACCACCGGCACGCCCAAGGGCATCGTGCACGGCCACGGCGGCGTCCTGCTCGACCACCACAGACTCCTCGGCCTGCACCTCGACCTGGGGCCCGAAGACCGCTTCTTCTGGTACACGACCACCAACTGGATGATGTGGAACCTGGTCGTCTCCGCCCTGCTGGTCGGCGCGACGACCGTGCTCTACGACGGGAGTCCCACCAGGCCCGGTCCGCAGCGCCTGTGGGAACTGGCCGCCGAGCACCGCGCCTCCGTCCTCGGCGTCAGCCCCGGCTACCTCCAGGCCTGCGCGAAAGCCGGCCTCGAACCCGGGCGCGACCTGGACCTGTCCGCGCTGCGCGTACTGGGGTCCACCGGCGCCCCGCTGCCCGCCCGGTCGTACCACTGGGTGCGCGACCACGTCGGTCCTCGCGTCCAGACCTCCTCGCTCAGCGGCGGCACGGACGTCGTCTCCGGATTCGCCGGAAGCTCTCCCCTGACGCCCGTGTGGCCGGGCGAGATCTCCGCCCCGCTGCTGGGCGTCGCACTCCAGGCGTTCGACTCCAGGGGGCGGCCCGTCACCGGTGAGGTGGGCGAGCTCGTCGTCACCAGGCCCATGCCCTCGATGCCGCTGTTCTTCTGGAACGACCCCGAAGGCAGCCGGTACCGCCAGGCGTACTTCGACTCCTACCCCGGGGTGTGGCGGCACGGCGACTGGATGACCCGCACCGCGCACGGCAGCGTCGTCGTCTCCGGCCGCTCCGACTCCACCCTCAACCGGCACGGCGTACGCCTGGGCAGTGCCGACATCTACGCGGTCGTCGACGAGCTCCCCGGCATCCGCGAGAGCCTTGTCATCGGCGCCGAACTCCCGGACGGGGACTACTGGATGCCTCTGTTCGTCGTCCTCGCACCGGGACACGAGCTCACCGACGCACTGCGCGACTCGGTCACCACCGCCATCCGCACGCAGGCATCGCCCCGCCACGTCCCCGACACGATCATCGAGGTGCCCGCCCTGCCGCACACGCGCACGGGCAAGAAGCTCGAAGTCCCCGTCAAACGGCTGCTGCAGGGCGCCGACCTCGCCCAGGTCGCGAGCCGTGAAGCCGTCGACGACATCGCGGCTCTCGAGTACTTCACCCGGTACGCGCCCACCGCGTCGCGCACCGACGGCGCTCCGCCCGCCGCGAGAACGAGCGGCACCCCCTGAACGTCGGCGCGTACGGGCGAGGGCAGAACCGCACAGTCGTACGCCGGCGCCGCGCAGCTGCGCCGTCCGATCCCTTCCGATCGACAACCGAGGAATCATGCACGAGCTGAAGACACGGTACCTGGGCGCGCCCGCCCGCAACCTGCCCCGCCCGACCGGAGGTTCACGGTGAAGGACGCGTCCGGGAAGATCCGGTACGTCGGCGTCGTGGGCTGCGGACTCATGGGCTCGGGCATCGCGGAGATCTGCGCACGTGCCGGGCTCGACACCCTCGTACACGAAGTCGACGCCTCCGCCGTCGAGGCGGGCCGGCGCCGCATCGAGCGCTCCCTGGCCCGCGCCTGCGAGCGGGGTCGTCTGACCCCGGGCGAACGCGACCGCGCCCTCGACCGCATCACGTACACCACCGACCTGGCCGACTTCGCCGACCGTGACCTCGCCGTCGAGGCGGTCCCGGAGATCGAGCGGGTGAAGCTCGACGTGTTCACCGCCCTCGACCGGACGCTCGCCAAGCCGGAGGCGCTGCTGGCCTCCAACACGTCCTCGCTGCCCCTCATGAAACTCGCCGCCGCCACCGGCCGCCCCGGCCAGGTGGTGGGCATGCACTTCTTCAACCCGGTGCCGGTCCTCGACCTCGTCGAACTCGTCCCGTCGCTCGTCGTCGACGACACCGCCTGGGAGCGGGCGCGCGGCTTCGTCGAGGGCACGCTCGGACGCCGCGTGATCGTCTCCCAGGACCGCGCCGGCTTCGTCGTCAACGCCCTCCTGGTCCCGTATCTGCTGTCAGCGATTCGCATGTTCGAGTCGGGCTTCGCCACGGCCGACGACATCGACAGCGGCATGGTCCACGGCTGCGCCCATCCCATGGGCCCGCTGGCCCTGGCCGACCACATCGGCCTCGACACCGCTCTGGCGATCGCCGAGTCCCTGTACGCCGAGTTCAGGGAGCCGCAGTACGCGCCGCCTCCGCTGCTGTCGCGGATGGTGGAGGCGGGCCGTCTCGGGCGAAAGAGCGGGCGGGGCTTCTTCCCGTATGCGGCACCGCAGGACGCGGCCCGTGTGGCGTGACGACTGCGCCCCGGAAGGCGCCCGGGCACGCCCGGGACTGCGCCGGGGCCGCTCAGCCGCGCGGGGCTGTCAGGGGCAGCAGCACCTCGTCGACGACGGCCGCCACCTCGGCGGGCGGCACCGAGTCGTGCTGCATCGCGTCCATGACGATCAGGCGCGGGCCGAGCGAGGCGATGCGCTGGGTCACCGCCGAGGGATCGGCCTCGCCGCGGTCGGCCGCGGCACGGAGGATGTCGAGCAGGAGCCGCTGGTGCGGCACGATCAGCACGCGGAAGATCTCGTCGAACAGCTCCGGATGGCGCGGGCGCTGGGCGATCAACGGGCGCAGCGCCCGGCCCCGCGGCTCCGCGAGGCTCGCCGCCAGCAGGCCGAGCACCGAGATGAAGTCCTCGCGCAGCGACCCGGTGCCGGGCGCGGTCGGCCTGGGGTAGCCGGCCGACGGGTCGGACAGGGCGGCCAGCACCAGTTCCGCCGGAGTGGACCAGCGGCGGTAGAGGGCGGTCTTCCCGGTGCCGGCACGGGCCGCGATCCGGTCGAAGGTGACCTCCTCGAAGCTCGTCTCCGCCAGCTCCTCGAGTGTGGCCAGAAAGATCGCCTGGAGCAGCGCGTCCCCCCGCCGCCGACTGCCCGTCCGCGGGGTGGCGGGGTCCTTCGCCGATGAGGCGCCGGGCTCGTGGCCGGTGGGATGGCGAGCTGCAGTCACGCTCCGGTTATAGCCGTCGAACCGGCGTCGCGTCGAACGGCGCGGAGCGCCCGTGGTGCTCTCCGGTCGCCGGACTCCCGGTGGTGGAGTAGGCTGCCCTTAGGGAACAAATTTGTATCTTATTTTTGTAGGTGATGCACGTGCCCCACAACCGCATCGACGTCCACGCCCACTACACCGGCGGCACCGTCGACGAGACCTTCCGCAGCGGCTTCACACTGGCCGGCGGCTTCAAGATGTCCGCCCGGTGGTCGCCTCAGGAAGCGTCGGCCTACATGGACCGCCAGGGCATCGCCACCCAGATCCTCTCGGCGCCCTGGACCTTCACCGGCACCCCCGACGACCCCGGCTTCGCGCAGCGCTGGGCACGGCAGGTCAACGAGGAGTTCGCACAGCTCATCGAGGAGTACCCCGGCCGATTCGGCGCCTTCGCCGCCCTTCCCGGCGACAGCGCGGAGGCCATGCTCGAAGAGCTCAGGTACGCGCTGGACACCCTCCACCTCGACGGCGTCATGCTGAACTCCAACGTCGCGGGCCGCTACCTGGGCGAGGAGTGGTCCGAGCCGCTCCTCGCCGAACTCGACCGGCGGCAGGTGCCGGTCTTCCTGCACCCGATCGACAGCCCCGTCATCGCGGAACACCTCGGCTTCGGCCGGGCCAGCTCGGTGTGCGAGTTCCCCTTCGACACCGCACGCAACGTCATCAACGCCCTCTACCGAGGCGTGTTCCAGCGCTACCCCGACCTGAAGCTCATCCTCGCCCACTGCGGCGGAGCACTGCCGACCCTGGGCTGGCGCATCGCCGAGCACTCGACCCTCGGCACGGCTCCCGGGGACGCCACGATCGACGCGGCCCACGTCACCGACGTCCTGAGCAGGCTGTACTACGAGACGGCTCTGGCCGGAGGGCGGCACTCGATCCTGCCCACCCTGGAGGTCACCGGCCCGGACCACATCCTCTTCGGCACCGACTGGCCCGCAGCGCCCGAACCCACGGTGGAGCACACCATCGAGCAGCTCATGGCCAACAGCGCCCTCACCGACCCTCAGCGCGATGCCGTGCAGCGGGACAACGCCCTGGCGCTCTTCCCTCGCTTCGCCTGATCCCTCCCTCCTCCCCTCCCTCACTTCTGGAGTACGCATGAGCGCCACCAGGACCGCCCTGGTCAACGTCCGGGTCTTCGACGGCACACGGCTGAGCGAGCCCGCCACCGTCGTCATCGACGGCACCGTGATCGGTACCGACGCCACCGGCGCCGAGACCGTCGACTGCGGCGGCGCCACCCTGCTGCCCGGACTGTTCGACGCCCACGTCCACCTGATCTACCCCGAGGACCTCACCAACCTCGCCGATCACGGCATCACCACCGCCCTCGACATGGCCTGCTGGCCGCCGGAGCGGGTGAACTCCTTCCGCGGCCGCGTGCCCGACATCCGCAGCGCGGGGATTCCCGCGATCGGCCCCGGCGGCAACCACGCCCGCATGCCCGGCATGCCCCGCGAGGCCGTCCTCACGGACGCCGGCCAGGCGAAGGGGTTCGTCGCGCGGCGCGTGTCCGACGGCTCCGACTACATCAAGGTCGTCGTCGAGGGCGATCTGCTCGACCAGGCCACCATCGACGCGGTGGTCGCCGAGGGCAAGGCGCAGGGCAAGCTCACCGTCGCCCACGCGTCCTCCGTCGATGCCTACCACAAGGCCGTTCACGCGGGCGCCGATGTCATCACGCATGTGCCGCGCGACGGCGTCCTCGACGCCGACACCCTCGCCCGCATGGCCGAGCAGGGCACCGTCACCGTCCCCACGCTGGCCATGATGGAAGCCGTCATCAAGGGGGCCCGCCCGGAGGGACAGGACTACGCCTACAGCCGCGACTCCGTCACCGCGCTGCACGCCGCCGGGATCCCCGTGCTCGCCGGCACCGACGCCTTCTCCGGGCCCGCCCCCATCCCCGACCCCGTCACCCACGGATCGGGCCTCCACCACGAGCTGGCCCTCCTCGTCGAGGCCGGTCTCACCCCCGCCGAAGCCCTGCGGGCCGCCACCGCCCTGCCCGCCCGCCACTTCGGCCTGCCGGACCGGGGCGCCGTACAGGCCGGACTCCGCGCCGACCTGGTTCTCGTCGACGGCGACCCGCTGGCCGACATCGGCGCCACCCGCGGCATCAAGCGCGTCTGGGCCGCCGGAACCGACGTCACCCCCGCCTCCTGACGCCCCACGCCACCCC
>JAJSZB010000373.1:0-6984 GCA_050613715.1 Streptomyces sp. IBSBF 3018 | reverse complement strand
TCCTGACCCGACGGCGATGTTTCCCCTGTAACAAAGCGCTCTAGCCCCCCCCCAGGTGGGGGTGGGCGCCCGGCGGGGGCTCCCGGGGCGCGGCGGGGTGGGTCGCCGCCACCGCCGCGACCGGACGCGCCGATGCCGCCGCGGGCCCGCCCGGCCGTGGGCGTCGTCGGGGCGCCGGGGACGGCCGCGGGGAGCCGGTGCGGATCGCGCTCCCGGCGCCCGGCGGCCCGCAACCGGTCGGCACGCTCGCGCTGCACCTGGTGGACCCCGCCCGGCGCGACCCGTGGACCGGGCGGAGCAGCCGCGAGCTGATGGTGTCGGTGCGCTACCCGGCCGCGGCGGTCGCCGGATTCCCCGCCGCGCCGCAGATGCTGCCCGGCGAGGCGGCCGGCTTCGTCGCGCTCAACAGCCTCGGCGACGTGCCCGCCGACCGGGTCGACTGGGCGGCCACCCGCACCCGGGCGCACACCGGCGCGCCCGCCGCCCCCGGCCGCCGCCCGGTCGTGCTCTACTCGCCGGGCGCCGGCGACCCGCGCTCGCTCGGCACCACGCTCTGCGACGACCTGGCCTCCCGCGGCTTCGTCGTCGTCATGGTCGACCACACCTACGACGCGTGCGCGGTGGAGTTCCCCGGCGGGCGCGTCGAGACGAGCGTGCTGCCCGCCGAGCTGGCCGAGGCGGTGCCCGACCCGGAACACCCGGACCCGGTGCGGGTCGCCGCCCTGCTGCGCAAGGTGCTGGGCGTGCGGGTGGACGACCTGCGCTTCGTGCTCGACGCGCTGCCGGCGGCGCTGTCCGCGCCGGCGCCACCGGACACGGCGGGGCGCGCGATCCCGGGCGCGGCCGGGCGTGCGGCGCCGGACATGGCCGGGTCGCGGTCCCGGTCCGCGGCCGGGTCTTTGCACGCGGCGGCGGACTGGAGCCGCGTCGGGGCGTTCGGCCAGTCCGCGGGCGGGTTCGCCGCCCTCCAGGCGACGCACGACGACCCCCGGCTGCTGGCCGCGGCGGACCTCGACGGGGTCGCCGCCTACGTCCAAGACGACTCCGACGCCGGCTTCCTGTCCACGGTCGCCGCCGAGGGCCTGGACCGTCCGTTCCTGCTCGTCGGCAGCGACGGCAACACCCGCCGCACGGTGCCGTCGTGGGACGCGCTGTGGCGCAACAGCCGCGGGCCGCGGGCCGGCTTCTCGCTGCGTGGCGCCGCGCACGGCACCTTCACCGACTACGAGGTCATCGTGCCGCAGCTGGCCCGCGAACTGGGGCTGTCCGCCGCGACGGTGGCGCAGGACATCGGCACCGTGCCGCCGCGCAGGGCCGTCGCCGCCGACCGGGCGCTGCTCGCGGCGTTCTTCGGCCGGTGGCTGCGCGACGAGGACGACCACGGCCTGCTGGAGGGCCGCTCGTCGCGCTTCCCGGACCTGCGACCCTTCGGCTGAGCCTCAGCCTGCGACCGCCGCCCCCGGGGCCGCCCTCACCCTGAAGTCGAGGTCGAGAGTCGAGGCCAGGGGCCCCGGGTTCAGGCGGCGTGCCCCTCCAGCTCCGCGGCGGTCGGCGGGTCCGCGCCCTCGCGGGTGCAGGTGAGCGCCGCCGCACGGGCGGCGAGCGTCAGGGCGCGCAGCACCGGCGCGGCCGGCGCCGGCCCGTCGGTCGCCTCCGCCAGCGCCGCGCGCGGCCCCTCGCCGGCCCCGAGCAGCCCCGCCGAGAGCAGCCCCGCGAGCAGCGCCGAGGTGAACGCGTCACCCGCCCCGACGGTGTCCCGCACCTCGATCACCGGGGCCGCGACGTGCACGCTGCCCCGCCGCCACCAGGCGCGCGCACCGCGCCCGCCCATCGTCAGCACCACCAGCGCCGGGCCGCCCTGCTCCGCCCACCGGGCGGCCGCCTTGGCCGGCTCCACGCCCGGGTACAGCCAGGACAGGTCCTCGTCGCTCGCCTTGACCACGTCGCTCGCCGCCACCAGGCGCTCCACCCGGGCGCGTTCGCGCTCCGGCGGGCCCAGCAGCGCCGGGCGCAGATTCGGGTCGTACGACACCGTCGCCGCCGCCCGCGCACCCTCGACCAGGCCGAGCACGGTGTCCGCGCCCGGCGGCAGCCCGGCGGCGATCGAGCCGGTGTGCAGATGCGCGGCAGGCCCGCCGCGCACCGCCCGTACCGTCGCCGCCGCGAGCTCCCAGTCGATGTCGAAGTCGTAGGTCGCCGACCCGGCGTCGTCCAGCCGCGCGGTGGCGGTGGACGTGGGGGCGTCGTCCACCGATCCCGCGACGAACTCGACGCCGCCCGCCTCCAGCCGCTCGCGCAGCAGCGTGCCGAAGGAGTCGCGGCCGATCCGGGTCGCGAAGCGCACCGGGTGGCCGAGCCGGCCCAGGCCCAGCGCCACGTTCGCCGGGCTGCCGCCGGGCATGCCGCGCCGCTCCCCGTCCGGGCCGACCAGCACGTCGGTGAGCGCCTCGCCGATCACCAGGGCGGCCTGCGCCATGTCGCCTCCTCGTTCCGTTCCCGGCCGTCGCCGCCGGCCGTCGTGTTCCGGCCGTCCCCGGCCATGGTCCGCCATCGGGCTCCCGCGCCCGTCACCGCCCGCGCCCGCGTCCGAGCCCGCCGCTCCGGGACTCGGCACGGCGGGCGGACGGACGGGACGGCGGACGGGATCGTTTACGGGTTCACCTGGATCTTGCGCCCCTGGCCCGCCTTGAAGCGGTCGAGCGCCGCGGCGTAGTCCACCAGCGGCAGCCGGTCGCTGATGAACACCTCAGGGTCGAGCACCCCGCCGGCGAACAGTTCGGCGGCGCGCTCGTAGCTGTGCAGCACCGCCATCGACCCGGTGATGGTGATCTCCTGGTTGTAGATCCGGTACGGGTCGATGGTGGCGCGGGCCGCGTAGTCCGCGACGCCGAACTGCAGGAAGGTGCCGCCCTTGCCGACCCGGCCGAGGCCGTCCTGGATGGCGTTGGCGTTGCCGGTCGCGTCGATCACCACGTCCCAGCCGCGCGGCCGCTCGATCGCGTCCGCGGTGGTCGCGGTCTCGCTGACGCCCAGGGCGCGGGCGGTCACCAGCCGCTCCTCGTTGAGGTCCACCACGTCCACGGTGGCCGCGCCGGTGCGCTTGGCCAGCTCCAGCATCATCAGGCCCATCGTGCCCGAGCCGTAGATCAGCACGTGCGAGGCGAGCGTGGAGCGCAGGATGTCGTAGCCGCGCACCGCGCAGGACAGCGGCTCGATCAGCGCCGCGTCCTCGGTGCGCACGTGGTCGGGCAGCTTGACGCAGTTGGCCTCCGGCGCGACCGCGAACTCCGCCGCGCCGCCGGGCACGGTGACGCCGATGGCGTTCCAGCGCTCGCACAGGTTGGACCGGCCGATGCGGCAGTAGTGGCACTCGTGGCAGTACAGCGAGGGGTCCACCGCGACCCGGTCGCCGACCGCCAGCCGCTCCACCGCGGCGCCCGCCGCGACCACCTCGCCGGCGAACTCGTGGCCCGGCACGATGGGCAGCGTCGGGGCGAACTCGCCCTGGAGGATGTGCAGGTCGGTGCCGCACAGACCGCAGGCCGCGACCCGCACCACGACGTCGGACGGGCCCGGCGCCGGATCGTCGACCGTCTCGATACCGACGACGCCGGGGGAGCTGATGACGGCAGCTTTCACTTTTCTGCTCCAACCTTCACTTGACGGTCCTCACTTGACGGCAGCCGCACGGGGTGGCGGGCCGCGGCCTCACTTGACCGCTCCGAGGGACAGGCCCTGGACGAGCTTGTCCTGCGCGGCGAATCCGGCGGCCAGCACCGGCAGCGAGATGCACACCGCCGCGGCGCAGACCTTGGCCAGGAAGAGGCCCTGGCTGGTGACGAACGAGGTGAGGAAGACCGGTGCGGTGCCGGCCACCACCCCGGTCAGCACCCGGGCGAACAGCAGCTCGTTCCAGCTGAAGATGAACGAGATCAGCGCGGTGGCGGCGATGCCCGGCATCACCACCGGCGCCACGATCCGTACCAGGATGGTGGGCAGTCCCGCGCCGTCGATGCTGGCCGCTTCCATGATCGCCGAGGGGACGTCGGCGAGGAAGGAGCGCATCATCCACACCGCGATCGGCAGGTTCATCGAGGTGTAGAGCAGGACCAGCAGCCAGATGTTGTCCAGCAGGTGGGCGTTCTTGGCGATCAGGTAGACCGGCAGCAGGCCGGCCACCGCGGGCAGCATCTTGGTGGACAGGAAGAAGAACATCGCGTCCGACCACTTGCGCACCGGCTTGATCGACAGCGCGTACGCGGCCGGGATGGCGAGGGCGAGCACCAGCAGGGTGGAGCCGACCGCGGCGGTCAGCGAGTTCTCCAGCGGCGGCCAGGGGCTGACGCCGGTGCCGGAGCCGAAGAACTCGCGGTAGCCGTGCAGGGTCAGCGAGGCGCCCAGGTGCGGCGGGTTCGCCGCGGCGTCCTGCTCGCTGTGCAGGGAGGTGAGGACCATCCACGCGAAGGGGAGGAAGAAGACGATCCCGCACACCCACGCGAGCAGCCCCAGCAGGGTGCGGTTGCGGCGCTCGCGCGCGGCGGTGGGCGCCGCGTTGGCCCGCGCCTCGGGCTTACCGCCCAGGGTCACTGTCGTCATTACCGGGTCTCCTCTCGCAGCAGCGACGAGACGGTGCGCAGCGCGAAGGTCGCCACGATGATCGACAGCACCACCACGATGACGCCTTCCGCGGACGCCTGCCCGTAGTCGTGGGCCTGGTAGAAGGTGCTGTAGACGGCGTAGGGGAGGTTGGCGGTGCCGAGTCCGCCGGAGGTCAGGGTGAACACGGCGTCGAAGTTCTGCACCACGTACACCGTGCCCAGCAGCGCGGCCAGTTCGAGGTAGCGGCGCAGGTGGGGGAAGGTGAGGTAGCGGAAGATCTGCCAGCTGTTCGCGCCGTCCACCCGGGCCGCCTCGATCACGTCGGAGGGGCGGGACTGCAGCCCGGCGAGCAGGATCAGCATCATGAACGGGGTCCACTGCCAGATCAGCGACGCCTCCACCGCCAGCTTCGGCGACTGCGAGAGCCAGTCCGGCTGCGGCGCGTTGTCGCTGCCGAACAGCTTCCACAGCCAGTTCAGGCTGCCGTTGATCAGGCCGTACTCGGCGTTGTAGATGGCGTGCTTCCACAGCAGCGCGGACGCCACCGGCACCACCAGGAACGGGGTGATCAGCAGGGTGCGCACCACGCCGCGGCCCAGGAACTTGCGGTCCAGCAGCAGCGCCAGCCCGAGTCCGAGCACCAGGCTGACCAGCACCACGGCCACGGTGAGGACCACGGTGGTGGTCATCGAGGAGCGCAGCTGGTGGTCGGTGAACTCGGCCTTGTAGTTGCTCACCCCGGCGAAGCCCTTGTCGCCCGGGTCGAGCGCGTTCCAGCGCATGAACGAGATCACCAGGGTGCCCACGAACGGCAGCTGCGTGACGACGATCATGAAGACGAGGGCGGGGAGCAGCGGGGCCCTGCGGGCCCATGCCCCGCGCGGCCGGGCGCGCGGCGGGGAGGCGCCCGCGCGCCCGGCCGCCGTACCGGCGGCGGAGGACAGTGACACGGTCGGGGTGCTCATCTCACTGCCCCGCGTACTTGTCCGCGACCTTGGCGGCCAGCGACTGGCTGGTCTTCAGGGCGCTGGTGACGCTGGTGTGGCCGGCGATCGCGGAGCTGATCTCCTGGGAGACCTTGGTGCCCAGGTCGGTGAACTCCGGTATGCCGACGAACTGGATGCCCGGGGCCGGGCGCGGCTGCACGCCGGGGTTGCCGGGGTCGGCCGCCTCCAGGGCGTTCAGCGTGGGCTTGGCGAACGCGGACGAGGCGTTGACGTAGGCCGCGTTGCTGTACGTCGAGGTGCGCTTGCCGGCGGGCACCCGGGACCAGCCGAGCTTGGTGCCGACCAGGTTCTCGTACCCCTTGCCCGAGGCCCAGGAGATGAACTTCCACGCGTCGGACTGGTGCTTGCTGGCCTTCTGCACACCCCACGCCCAGGTGTACAGCCACCCCGAGCTCTTGGTCTTGTCGACCGGCGCGGGCACGTACCCGATCTTCCCGGCGACGGGGGAGTCGGAGGCCTCCAGCGAGCCGGCCGCGGACGTGGCGTCGTACCACATGGCGACCTTGCCCTGCTCCAGGTCGTTCAGGCACTCGGTGAACCCCGACTGCGGAGCGCCGGCCTCGCCGTGCTTGCGCACCAGGTCCACGTAGAACTGGGTGGCCTTGGTGAACTCGGGACTGTCCACCTGCGCCTTCCAGTCCTTGTCGAACCAGGTGCCGCCCATGGTGTTGACGACCGTGGTCAGCGGGGCGATCAGCTCGCCCCAACCGGGCTGGCCGCGCAGGCAGATGCCCTTCATCCCCGCCTGCGCGCCGTCCGCCTTCGCCGCCAGGTCCGCGACCTGCGCCCAGGTGGGGCTGGCCGGCATGGTCAGGTTCTTGGCGGCGAACACGTCCTTGCGGTACATCAGGAACGACGACTCGCCGTAGAACGGCTCGGCGTAGATCTGCCCGTTGTACGTCAGGGACTTCTGCATCGCGGGCAGGATGTCGCTCTGCGCGAAGGCGGTGTCGGCGTTCGCCTCCGACGTCAGCGGCGCCAGCCAGCCGTTCTTGGCGTAGATCGGCGTCTCGTAGTTGCTGATGGTGGCGATGTCGTACTGGCCGGCCTGGCTGGAGAAGTCCTGGGTGATCTTGTCGCGGACGTCGTCCTCGGGCAGCACGGTGAAGTTGACCTTGATGCCGGTGGACTTGGTGAAGTTGGCCGCGGTGAGTTTCTGCAGGTCGACCATCTGGGGGTTGTTGACCATCAGCACGTTCAGCGAGTGCGATCCGGACCCGCCGCCCGATCCGCCGGCTCCCGAGCAGCCCGCGGCGAGCAGGGTGCCGCACAGGGCGAGGGCGAGCGGGGGCAGTACGCGGCGGGTCGTTCTCGACGCGGGGAATGTCATGACGCGTCCCTTTCATGACAGGGATTGAGGGTGTGCAGGGGGGAGGGA
>JAJSZB010000372.1:0-7020 GCA_050613715.1 Streptomyces sp. IBSBF 3018 | reverse complement strand
TCTCTCAACCAACCCACAACACCCCAGGCCAACAAGCCCGCGACACACCAACAAACCCCCCTCCGAGCGTCAGCGGCGCGAACAGGGGCTACCGATCGGCTCCACCACCGGGGCCCTCACCGAAGAACGCAGAGACGCCCTCGAGGCCATCGACCCGTCCTGGTGCCCGGCCTGGCCCGTCGCCTGGCAACGCGCCTACAAGCTCTGCCGCAACCTCATCGAGAACAGCGCGCCGCTGCCCGCGCCCGGCGAGGCCACCGTGCAAGGCGAGGATCTCGGGGCGTGGGTCCAGGCGCAACGCCTCGGCTGGGACGCCCTGCTGCCCGCGCAACAGTGGATGCTCGAGAACATGCTCCACATCGGCCCGGCAAAGCCTGACGAGCGGCCGCCGGCGCCCCGCACGCAGGCCGACAAATGGGCGCTGAACATCCGCGCCGCCAAGGAGTTCCACGCCCGCGAGGGCAGCCTCCAGACCGTTCCCCGCAAGGCCGTCATCCACCTCAGCAAGCCGGACGGATCGCAGACCACCGTGAAGCTGGGGCTGTTCGTCGACAACTGCCGCCGCCGGGCCGACAAACTCAGCCCCGAACGACGCGCAGAACTCGACGCCCTCGGCATGCGCTGGTAAACGACACCCGCACAGGGTCGGACGAGCCTTCGGAAGGAGGGCGTCCCAGCAGGTGCACTCCACCTGCCTGCCACCGCTCATACGTAAACGCTGCCTTGCACTCGGTGCAGCGAGGACGGCGGGCGTAGCGCATAAGGCATGCCGTATGGATCTCCAGGGCCTCAGCTCTTGCCGACCCCCCTCAAGAACAACTCTTCGAACCGCTGATACTCGCGGCGCAGGCTGCCCTTCCCTGTGTAGGCAGCGTGCGTTGCAAGGAAGAGACGCGGTCCCGCCCAGGCACCGTTCGACCACAACTGGATCAACCATGCCGGAGCTGTGCCGATGTCCTGGGACAGTTCAACCCACACCGCCGTATCGGCAGCATGCTCGCCGTGAGCCATCGACGAGCCGCTCGTCCAGGCGTACCCCTCGATGCCGATACGGCGCTCAAGGTTCTCGCTGAGCCAGTCGATCGAAAGAGGTGTGATCTCAGGGGTGCGACGGCCCCTCTTCACAGGCCAGCCCCGGTCCTTGGCGTAAGCCAAGATGTCGCTGATGTCCTGCGCAGGATCGCGGTGGGTCCCGTGCGCGTCATCCACGTCGCCGTCGTTCTCAACGAGCTGCTCGGCATCGGTATCGCCGCCGAGCATTTCCCTGAGACGGATACCTGCCGAGAGTCGTGCGAGGCGACGCGTCAGGGCGCGTTGCAGGCGCTCGTCAGTGCTGATGGTCGGGTCGATTACCGCTGTGGCCCACAGGCACGCTTCGAAGACGCCACGCGCGACCGAGACCGCGCCCATCAGCGACTTCTCTGCACGAAGCAGGACGGCGAAACCCCGAAGCTGATCGGCGGCGCTGAGGATGTTGACCGCTGATTCATACCGGAGAACCGTTGCGGCTGGTTCGGCGCGGTCACCGAGCATGACGTCCGGGACCTTCATGTCCTCTCGCGCCGGGCTCTTACGCTCTGATTTCCAAGGCTTGAGGCCCAGTTGCGTGAAGCCGTCGGCTATTTCGTCGACCGCTGCCGCAAGCGCGTCGCGACGCGCATGTGCTTCATGTCTGCCTTGGCGCAGCTGGACGAGGACATCCATCGCCCACGCCTCGCCGTCCCCGCTCGTATCGCCTTCGCTTGTCACACGCCACACCCTGCCAGATGGCTCCGACCAGGAAGTAGCGCTTTCCGTCCCGTGCTCTTTCGCGGCGACCGCTACAGGGTGGTGGACTCCTGGTTCAGCTACGACCACTGCGGCGTCTTCGATGACGGTCTGCACATTTTCCTCGAACCGGTCACTGAGTGTGAGTAGGCACCTCTATGACAGCCTGCAGAACTTGCCGTGGTCGGATAACGGCTGCCGCCTGGTCACCTCGTGACAGCAGACCGAGCTCACACGACTGCCTGCCACCAGGCAATAAGCGCCTCCTGGCCCGTATGCACCGTCGCCGCCGCTCTCGCCAGCGGTGCTGTCGAAGGGTAAGTTCCGCCCTTTCCTCCGGCGCCGCCGTTTCCTCCGGCACCTCCGGCCCCGGTGGAACCCACGGCCGTGCGCCCGCCTGAGCCACCTGACCCGCCTAAGCGTCGGCGGACAGAGCAATAGTCAAGACTTGTGGATCGGTGGGAGTTCAGCGGTAGCGCGGGAGCCCGCCGAGATCGGGAAGCTCGTCTTCGAAGTCGCAGGCGGCGACGGCGTCGTAGCCGCAGCCCCAGGCTGTCGTGAGCAGGCGTGATACCGGCTCGACCAGGGAGTATCCGTCTTCTTCGGCTTCGGCATCGATCTTGAGCGGCCAGCCGATGAAGTCGTCGGTGAGTCCGACGTCGGGGTTCAGGATCGTATCGAAGACCGTTTGTCCCACCCGGACGCTGTAATGGTCGTCGACCTGGGCTCCGAGAGCGCCCGCGACGAGCTCGGCAAGGAGTTGCCGACCGGTGCCTCGGACGAAGATCTGGCAGTGGCCGTAGTCCTTTGTGGTGCTCACGCGGCCTCCTCCTGGCGCTCGGCCAACACGCCGTTCTCGAACCTGGCGCCAGCGCGGACCAGCGGCACGAGGTGGGCTCCGGTGATCGCGCGCCACCTGGCCTGGGCGGACTCGACCAGCTTGAACACCATCGCGAGCGTGGCTGCCGGGCTGCCCGCTCCGCGGGTGGCCTTGGTGCGGAGCTTGACCGTGGAGAACGTGGACTCGATGGGGTGGGTGGTCCGCAGGTGAATCCAGTGTTCGGCCGGGAAGTCGTAGAACGCCAGCAATTCCTCGGCATCGTCGGTGATCTTCGCGACGGCCTTGGGGAACTTGGCGCCGTAGGTCTTCGCAAACGCCTCGATCGCCTTCTCGGCGTGGTGACGGCCTTCGGCACTGTAGACCTCCTGCATCGCCTTGGTCGCGCCGGGCTGCGCGGACTTTGGCAGGCAGTTGGCGACATTGCGGGATTTGTGAACCCAGCACCTCTGCGGCCTTGCGACCGGGAACACCTCGCGGCGAGCGCCCGCCAAAGGCCCATGGCTCCGTCCCCGATGACCAGCTCGGGGTCGCGCATGCCGCGTCGCCAGCAGTCGCGCAGCAGGTCGGCCCACGACTCGGTCGACTCCCTCAGCCCCTCGGCCAGCGCGATCAGCTCCTTCGTTCCGTCCAGCCGGACCCCGAGCAGGACCAGCACGCACGAGTGGGCCTGGCCGAGGCGGACCTTCGGGTGCACGCCGTCGGCCCACACGCAGACGAAGTCGCGATCCAACAGGTCACGGCCCTGGAAGGCGGCGTGATCCTCGCTCCACTGCTTCGTCAGCCGGGTGACGGTGGCCGGCGACAGCCCGGCCGCCGAGCCGAGGAACTGCTCCAGCGCGGGCACGAAGTCCCCGGAGGACAGTCCGTGCAGGTAGAGCAGCGGCAGGACCTCGGAGATCTTCGGTGACTTGCGGCACCACGGCGCGAGGATCTTCGAGGAGAACCGCTTGCGCTGGCCTGTCTCGTCGTCGACGCGGCGGTCGTTCACCCGCGGGGCCCTGACCTCGACCGGTCCGGCCGCGGTGACCACGGTGCGGGGCCGGTGGTGGCCGCTGCGGACCACCGGGCGGTGCCCGCTCGCGTCGGTCTCGGCCGTCAACTCGGCTACGTACTGGTTGACTTCCGCCTCCAGCGCGGCGGCCAGCATCCGCCGGGCGCCCTCGCGGACGATTTCATCGATCAAGGAACCGGACTGGGTGGAGCCGTCGTCGGCGACTACGCTGAGCACGAGCATGCCTTCCCGACCCGCGCTGCAACGCGGGCCTACTCGGAGACCATCAAATGATCATCGGGAAGGTACGCCCTCCGCGTCCCTCCCGGGGCTGATCCACAGGTTCCGAGCATTGCTCGGCGGACATCGTCTCCCGGCTCGCCGCCGGTCGCATGGCCTTGGCGCCGGTCGAGGCTCCTCCGGCACCGCCGCTCGATACGAAGCCGAGCGTTCCCGCCGCCACCGGGGCGCCTACTCCTCCTTCGCCGAAGCTCTTCCGTGTCCCTGGAACCCACCAACCCCGCAGACGAGTTGGACCGCACCTGTCCCGAATGCGGCACCGGATTCACGGTCCGCTCGGTGGCCAGCCGCCGCGAATACTGCTCGCACGTCTGCCGCGGGAAAGACTGCGCGCACCTGCCCAAGCAGCGGGTCCGCCCGCAGTGCGACAGGGAGTTCACCACCGACGTGAGCCGGAAGAGGAAGTTCTGCTCGGCCGAGTACCTGGTGGCATTCCGGCGCAGCGAGGAACAGCAGGAGGCCCCGCCTCTGCCCGGTCTGCGGCAACCCCTTCCAGGCAGCGTAGACGGTCCGCACCGTCTACTGCTCGATGGTCTGTCGCCAGGAGGCCGAACGCCTCCGTGACCAGGCCCTCAACGAGGAACGAGACCGTCGCCTCGCCCAGACGACGCCGCCAGTCCCGGCGGCCCGGGTTGAGTTGCCCCCGCCTCCGCCGCCACCGGCCCGCGCCAGCACGCGGCAGCAGGCACCAGCCCGGGACCCGCTGGAGCCGACCGCGACACGGAACTGCCCGCACTGCCAACAGCCGATCACGATCGTCGCGCTGCCGGCCACCCCCGAAGCCGCCCGGCCGACCATGCCCCACCACCGCACCGCTGTCGTCCCACTGCGACGGACTCCCTGAGCGGACCCTGCTCCTGCTCCTGCTCCCGGCCCAACGATCGAGCTGGGGCAGACGGTGTCGAGGCGAGACAGGTGCGAGGGGTGAACTCCAACCCGTCAGAGGCGTCTGGCAGACTCCGCGGGCATGGGTATGTTCAAGCGGTCCGACAAGACGGGCAGTGCAGGTCAGGCAGGGGACCGAGCCGACCTGAGCGTGCTCATGCTGCAGGGCGAGGACATGATCGAGCAGGTGGGTCGGGCCCACATGTCCTGGGGCCTGGGCTCGGCGGACCGCTGGGACCTGGACCAGACGACCGGCCTCATCACCTGGACCTTCCCCGACAAGACGGCCACCGCTCCCGCACAAATCCTCGGCAGCTTCGCGCCGAGGGCCAGTTCATGGATGTGGGCCTGGGCCGACCAGAGCCTCCTTCCTGACATGAGCCGCGACTCCCGCAGCTTCTGCGACTGGGCGGAGGCCAACGGGCATCCCGGGCTGGCCCAGCCCAAGATCGACGCCGACGAACAGGCTGCCGCGACGCTCGCCGCCCTGGCCTTCCGGATCACCGGGGCGACCGGGTTCTACAAGGGCCCAGGAGCCAACTCCTCCTACGTGATCATCACCTTCGGGCCGGTCACCCTGACAACGTGGAACGGGAGCGTCTCCACCTTAAACATCGACATCAATTAGCGGCCGGCCTGGCGATGACCAACGATCCCCTGGACAGGAACGGGTCGACGAACAGGCGCTGCCTCGGCTAGCCCTTACCGATCGCCAGGGCCCGGCGACCTTCGGTCGCCCGGCCCTGCCGCTGATGCTGGTCGCTGCCCATCAATCCCCACACCGTTAAATCCCGAACTGCCCGCCCACAACACCGGCCGTGACGAGGACGAGGACGTCCTCCACACCCACGGCCTGCCCCTCACCGCCCTCACCGAAGTGCCCCTCACCCGCTGCCCGAGCGAGCCCGTGCCACGCTCGCCCGGCGGGCCGGTCCCCGGTCGGGCTCAGCTGCGCCAAGCGAATCCCACGCCGGCGCAGGCCGACAGCACCACAATCAGCCGGACCGTCCTGCCATTGCTGTCGATGGCGTATCGAACGAGCTGCCAGAAGTTCGCCACGGGCCTCGCCTCTTCCGTCAACCGAGAAGTCGATCCAGGTGAGCGCGGTCGCGAACGATCCGTGACCTCCACGGTGTACCGAACGGCCTGCGGCGTCTCAGCCATGGCGCCCGGCCGCCCCGCCCGCCGCCCGGCTTCCGCGCCCGTCGGGGCCCGCACACCCCTCGACGGCTGTGTCCGCGTTCCCCTCGCACCGGGAAATCCTCATCTGAGGGTGCGGCCGGCGTGGCCGAAGGCGAGCCGGAACTGCGGGAAGCGCGCGTGCTTGGGGTCCAGCCGGTCGATCAACGCGATCAGCTGCGCCTGCACGTCCTGGAGCCGGGCAACAGCCGGGGCGGTGTCCGCCGCGAGCCGGTCCGCATCCTCCAAGATGGCGCCGAACCAGTCGGCGAAGCTGCTGTCGTTGTCCAGCTTCGCGCAGAATCCGGCGTAGCCCAGGCGGTGACGGCGGCCCGGCTCACCGTCGGGGTGGATCATCAGTTCGCCGACGGCCCGCTGCTGGCGCGGAACAGGCGCAGTTCGTTGCTCACCGTGTCGGTCCTCGACAGGCTCGCGCTGATCCTTGAGATCTGCAGCATGATCTGCGAGTTGACCCGGCTGCGGCCAAGGGTCGAGAAACTGGATGTCGCGGCGCAGGACTTCCACCCAGCCCAGGTATTCGGCGAGCACGAAGGCCGTGCTGCGCCGGACGAAGTCGGGCCTCGCGATCGGTACCCCGGGCGAGGAAAGACGTCAGGAGCCCCGAACCCCGCGACGGGTCCAGGGCGACGACGTGGCCGTGCAGGATGTTGTAGAGCCTGGTCTGGAGATCGAACACGGCCCGGGCCAGCGAGGCCCCGTACCGGTCCATGTAGGTGTGCTGCTCCCCTGACCGGAGACGGCGTTGCTGCCAGTGGCCGAAGAGCGCAGCGACCGCTGCGCCGCAGACGGCGACAACCGCCGACGCCAAGGACACGAATCCACGCATCCCCCCGGTCACAGTGCCGTCCAGCGCTGCCAGGCTAAAGGACGGCCCAGCTAATCCTCGATGGCAAGTCCGATGGCACAGGACGGCCCACACACTCATGGAATCGAATAGATGATTCGAACCAGGTTGGGGGGATGAGCGAGGACCAGGACCCGGGCGGGCAGAGGCAGCCCGCTGCGCTGCCGCGGGCCGACGGGCCGCTGGTCGACG
>JAJSZB010000371.1:0-7025 GCA_050613715.1 Streptomyces sp. IBSBF 3018 | reverse complement strand
CGCCCCACCCCACCCCGTTCGGTCGTGCGATGCGTCGGCACCCGCTCGGCGTTCCGTCGCCGGTCGCGTGCGGGAGCCGTGGCGGCCCGGGTCGGTCAGGCCGATTCCGTGAGCAGGCGGGACAGGTGCTCGCGGGCCGGGCCGAGCAGGGCCGGGAGGTCGGCGGCGTCGGGGTACCAGCGCTTCTCGTACTCCCAGCACAGCCAGCCGTCCCAGTCCGCGCGGCTGAGCACCTCGACCGTCTCGGCCAGCGGCAGCACGCCCGCTCCGAGCGGCAGCGGCGTGGTGTCCGCGGCCGAGGCGATGTCCTTGACCTGGACGTAGCCGAGGTAGGGCGCCAGCGCCGGGTAGGTCGCCGACGGCTGCTCGCCGGCCAGCCACGTGTGCATGACGTCCCACAGGGCGCCCGCGGCGTGATGCCCCACCAGGCCCAGGACCCGGGCCACGTCGGCGCCGCCGCGGTGCGAGTCGTGGGTCTCCAGCAGCACGCGCACCCCGAGGTCCTGGGCGAGCTCGGCGGCGGCGCCCAGCCGCCTGGCGGCCACCGCGTCCGCATCCGCCGCGGGCGTCGAGCCCGCGCCGGGGAAGACCCGCACATGTGCGGCGCCCAGGTCGGCCGCCAGGCGCAGCGCCGCCTCGACCTCGGCGAGCACCGGCCCGTCGTCCCCGGCGGCCGCAACCTTCGGATAGGCGGCGACACCGAGGACCGCGATCCCCGCGGCGCCGAACCGGCCGGCGATCCGCGCGCGTTCGCCTGCGGTGAGACCGGTGTGGACCGGCCCTTCCTGGCTCGCGCGCACCTCGACGCCGTGGTAGCCGTGTTCGACGGCCAGCTCGATCACCTGCTCGACTGGTGCGGTCGGGAGTCCGAGGGTGGAGAAGGCGAGTCTCATCCCGCGGACCCTAGGCACCCGGCCGCGGCACGGTCAACCGCGCCCCGCCGGTCGGGCCCGGCGTGTCCTGCCTCCTTTCCGGTCCGTGGCGCCTCACAGCGCCAGGCGCCAGTCCTGGCCCATGAGGTCCTGGCCGAAGCTGTGGTGGGGCCGCTCCGCGACCAACTCGAACCCCGCTTTCTGATAGATCCGGCGTGCTCCGGCGAGCACGTCATTGGTCCACAGCACCAGTTCGGCGTAGCCGGCGGCGCGTGCGAACGCGACGCACTCCTCCACCAGCCGGCCGCCCACGCCCCGGCCACGGGCGGCGGGGTCCACCAGCAGCAGCCGCAGCCGCGCGGTGTCCGGCTTCTCGTCGCGCACGCAGAACACGCAGCCGACGCGCTCGCCGTCCGACTCGGCGATCCACACCGCCTCACGGCGGGGGTCACGGTCGGCGGCGAAGTCGGCCACGATGCGCGCGACGAGGGCTTCGTACTCCTCGTTCCAGCCGAACTCCTGTGCGTACACGGCCGCGTTGCGCTCGATGACCCAGCCGAGGTCGCCCGGGCGGGCGTCGCGCAGGGATATCCGTGACCGGTGCCCGACGTCACGGCGCTTGCCGGGCCGGTGGCCGCCTTGTGCCCGTCCCGGCCGGTCCTCGCGGAGTATCTCCTGCACGGTGCGCATGGCGTCGGTCAACCGGGTGCGGTCGTGCGGCGGTATGCGGTCGAGCAGATCGGCGACGGTTTCCTGCGCGCGTTCCTCAAGCAGCGAGGCGGCTTCGCGGCCGCCGGGCGTCAGCTCTATCCGCTGCCGGCGGGCGTCGCGCTCCGAGGGGGCCCGGGTGACCAGCCGCCGGTCCTCGAACTTGGCGAGCATCCGGCTGAGGTGGCCGGCGTCCAGCGACAGCTCGACCCGCAGGTCCGCGGCGTCCGCGCCGCGCGCGTGCGCGAGTTCGTACAGCACGCGTGCCTCGGTGAGCGTGAACGGCGTGTGCAGGTGGCGGCTGTAGTCGAGCGCGCCGATGAGGTTGGTGTAGAAGCGGTTGAACTCGCGGACTTCCTTGACGGCCATGGTCTCCACCCCCGACATTTCCTTTGACTGAGTCAAAGATATCGGGGCGCGGAGCCGGGCGGAAGAGCCCGGTCAATGCCTGTGGATAACTTCAGGAACCGCTGGTCAGGGGCGGTGCGGTAGAGGCGCGCACCATCAGCTCGGTGCCGACGGTGGCCAGACCGCCCGGCGGCGGGGCCTGCCGGCCCATCACCAGCCGCCCGGCCCGCGCGCCCGCCTCCTGCAGCGGGATGCGGACGGTGGTCAGCGCGGGGGACGCGTCGACGCTGAACGGCAGGTCGTCGAAGCCCGCCACCGACACGTCGCCCGGAACGTCGAGGCCGCGGTCCCGCAGCGCCGCGCAGACGCCCAGCGCCACGGTGTCGTTGGCGGCCACGATCGCCGTCAGGTCCGGCTGCCTGCGCAGCAGTTCGAGTGTGGCGTCATATCCCGAGGCCCGGTCGTAGCCGCCGTGCACGGTCAGCTGCTCGGCCAGCGCCCCGCCGGGCGTGCCGGGACCCATCCCGTGCGCGGCCAGTGCCGCGCGGTGCCCCTCCAGCCGGTGCCGGGTGGTGCTGCGGCCGGCCGGGCCGGTCACGCAGCCGATGCCGCGGTGGCCGAGCGAGAGCAGGTGCTCGGTCAGGCGACGCGCGCCGCCGCGGTTGTCGAAGGCGATCGTCGTCACGGCCTCGGCGCTGTCCGGGAGCGTCAGCGGAGGTCGTCCGCACAGCACGATCCGGGTGCCCGACGCCGCCAGCCGGGCCAGCCGCGCGGTGACCGCGGCGGTGTGCGCGTCGTCCTCCACGGCGCCGCCGGTGAGCACGACGCCCGCCGCGCGCTGCCGCTCCAGCAGCGTGAGATAGGTCAGTTCGGCCTCGGGCGAGCCGCCGGTGTTGCAGACGACCGCGAGCTTCCCGCCCCCCGGCCCCGTACCGCCGAACGCCGTACCGCCGAACCCCCCGCCGCCCTGGCCCGTACCGCCCGCTCCCGTGCCGCCGTGGACCGAACCGCCGGGGCCCGCGCCCGCGCCGGCCGAGCCGCCGCTTCCCGTGGCCGCCCGAGCCGGGCCGGTCCTGACTGCGCCGATCTCCCCTTGCAGCGCGCTGGCGATGACGCCGAAGAACGGGTCGGCGACGTCGTTGACGAGCACGCCGACGAGGTCGGAGGTGGCGGCGGCCAGCGCGCGGGCCTGGCCGTTGACGACGTAGTCCAGCTCCGCCACGGCGCGCTGGACGCGCTCCCTGGTGCTGCCCGCCACGGGGTAGTTGCCGTTGAGGACGCGCGAGACGGTCGCCGAGGACACCCCGGCGCGCGCCGCGACATCGGCCAGAGTCACTGCCATCTCGTTCCGGTCCTCCTCGGGTCGGCGGGGCGGAGGCGCCCGCGGGGAAGCGGGAGCGCGGACAGGCCGGGCACGGCGCACCGCTCCGGCGCGGCGGGGGGCGTCGCCCGCGCCGCCCGGGTCATGCTCTCATCCGTCGGCGGGAAGAGGGAGAACGGGGACGACCCGAGCAGATCACCCTGTCGGAAAGCGCTTACTGGTGAGAGTGGCACTCTTGTGCGCCGTAATCACCGACGCTAGCGTGGATCGAGAGAAAGCGCTTGCTAACCCCGACTCCTGATTCTGATTCCTGATTCCCGAGTTCGCCGTCCGCGGTCGCCGCCAGGCCGCGGCGGCGTGGGACCCGACCGCCGAGGATTGGACCGACGATGACACGCAGGACCGTGCGGATCGCCATGAACGGCGTCACCGGGCGCATGGGATACCGGCAGCACCTGGTGCGCTCCCTGCTGGCGATCCGGGAGCAGGGCGGGCTCGACCTGGGCGACGGGAGAGTGCTCTGGCCGGAACCGGTCCTGATCGGCCGGCGGCAGGACGCGCTGCGCGCCATCGCCGAGCGGCACGGCCTGGAGCACTGGACGACCGACCTGGACTCCGTGCTCGCCGACCCGTCGGTGGAGATCTACTTCGACTCCCAGGTGACCGCGGCCCGCGAGGACGCGGTGCGCAGGGCCGTGGCCGCGGGCAAGCACGTCTACTGCGAGAAGCCGACCGGAACCACACTCGCCGGCGCGCTGGAACTGGCCCGGCTGGCGACCGCCGCGGGCGTCAAGCACGGCGTGGTGCAGGACAAGATCTTCCTGCCCGGCCTGATCAAGCTCAGGCGCCTGGTGGAAGGCGGGTTTTTCGGCCGGGTCCTGTCGGTGCGCGGCGAGTTCGGCTACTGGGTGTTCGAGGGCGACTGGCAGCATGCGCAGCGCCCGTCGTGGAACTACCGGTCCGAGGACGGCGGCGGGATCGTGGCGGACATGTTCCCGCACTGGGAGTACGTGCTGCGCGAGCTGTTCGCGCCGGTCCGCACCGTACAGGCGCTGACCGCCACCCACGTCCCGCAGCGCTGGGACGAGCAGGGCAAACCCTACGACGCCACCGCGGACGACGCCGCCTACGGCGTCTTCGAGCTGGACGGCGGGATCGTCGCGCAGATCAACTCCTCCTGGGCGGTGCGCGTCCACCGCGACGAACTGGTGGAGTTCCAGGTCGACGGCACCCACGGCTCCGCGGTCGCCGGGCTGCGCAGATGCCGCGCGCAGCACCGCTCGGCCACGCCGAGGCCGGTGTGGAACCCGGACCTGCCCGCCACCGAGGCCTTCCGCGACCAGTGGCAGGAGGTGCCGGACAACGGCGACTTCGACAACGGCTTCAAGGCGCAGTGGGAGCTGTTCCTGCGGCACGTGGTGCTCGACGAGCCCTGGGCATGGGACCTGCTCGCGGGGGCGCGGGGTGTGCAGCTGGCCGAACTGGGCCTGAGATCCGCGGAGCAGGGCCGCAGGCTCGACGTCCCGGAGCTGTCGCTGTGACGATCCTGCTGCCCGCCGAGTCCGGCGAACTGCGCTCCTATGTGCCCCGTTCCGGAACCGCCCTCCCAGGGGCGCGGCTGCCGCTGCGCAGCCGCGTGGTGTACGCGGCCGCGCACGTGGTGGCCGATCCGCTGCGTACCGTCGCCGACGGACCCGCCGCCGTCGACTGGGACGCCACGCTCGCTTTCCGCCGCCACCTGTGGGCGCACGGCCTCGGCGTCGCGGAGGCCATGGACACCGCGCAGCGCGGCATGGGCCTGGACTGGCCGCGGGCCGCGGAGCTGATCCGCAGGTCGTCCGCGCAGGCCCGCGCGGAAGGCGGCCGGATCGTCTGCGGGGTCGGCACCGACCAGCTGACGGCCCCTGCCGCAGGACTCGACGAGGTCGCCGCCGCGTACGAGGAGCAGCTGGCGGTGGTCGAGGACGCCGGATCGCGGGCCGTGCTGATGGCCTCGCGCGCGCTCGCCGCCGTCGCGAAGGGTCCTGAGGACTACCTGGAGGTGTACGGGCGGCTGCTGCGGCAGGCCGCGGAGCCGGTGGTCCTGCACTGGCTCGGCCCGATGTTCGACCCGGCACTGGAGGGTTACTGGGGCAGTGACGACCTCGACGCGGCCACCGACACGTTCGTCGAGGTCGTCGCCGCGCACCCGGACAAGGTCGACGGCGTGAAGATCTCGCTGCTCGACGCGGGCCGGGAGACCGCCCTGCGCCGCCGCCTCCCCGAGGGGGTGCGCTGCTACACGGGCGACGACTTCCACTACCCCGAACTGGTCGAGGGCGACGCCCAGGGCTTCAGCCACGCCCTGCTGGGCGTCTTCGACCCGCTGGCACCCCTCGCGGCCGCCGCGGTCAGCGCCCTGGACACCGGGGACGCCGCGCGCTTCCGCGCTTTGCTCGACCCCACCGTGCCGCTGGCCCGGCACCTGTTCGGCGCGCCGACCCGCCACTACAAGACCGGCGTCGTCCTGCTGGCCTGGCTGGCCGGGCACCAGACGCACTTCACCATGGTCGGCGGCATGCAGGCGGCGCGCTCGCTGCCGCACCTGGCCGCGGCGTACGAACTCGCCGACCGCCTCGGGCTGTTCCCCGACCCCGCCCTCGCCGAGTTCAGGATGCGCGCCCTGCTCGCCGTGCACGGGGTGGACGCGTGAGCGGCGGAGCCGCGGAGGTCGCGGCCGGGACGGACGCCGCCGGGGATCTGGCCCGGCTGAGCATCAATCAGGAGACGGTCAAGCAGTGGTCGCTGTCGGAGCTTGCCGCGGGGTGCGCCGCGGCCGGCGTCGGCTCGGTGGGGCTGTGGCGGGCGCCGGTGCAGGAGTACGGGGTGGAGCGCGCGGCCCGGCTGATGCGCGAGCGCGGACTCACCGTCACCTCCCTGTGCCGCGGCGGGTTCTTCACCGCCCGGGAGCCCGAGGAGCGCGCCAGGGCTCTGAAGGACAACAGGGCCGCCGTCGACGAGGCTGCCGCGCTCGGCACCGGCACCCTCGTCCTGGTCTCCGGAGGGCTGCCCGAGGGCGACCGGGACATCGCCGCGGCCAGGCGGCGCGTCGCCGACGCCGTCGCGGACCTCGCGCCCTACGCGCACGCACGCGGCGTACGGCTGGCGATCGAGCCGCTGCACCCGATGTTCGCCTCCGACCGGTGCGTGGTCTCCACGCTCGGGCAGGCCCTCGACATCGCCGAGGCGTTCCCCGCCGAGCAGGTGGGCGTCGTCGTCGACACGTACCACCTGTGGTGGGACGACCGGGCGCCGGCGCAGATCGCCCGTGCCGGACGCGGCGGCCGCATCGCCTGCTTCCAGGTCGCGGACTGGGTCACCCCACTGCCCGAGGGGGTGCTGCTGGGGCGCGGCCAGCTCGGCGACGGGTGCGTGGACCTGCGGGGGCTGCGCGAGGCGGTCGACGCGGCCGGCTACCGCGGCGCGGTGGAGGTGGAGATCTTCAACCCCGGCCTGTGGGCCCGCGACGGCGCCGAGGTGCTCGCCGAGGTCGCCGAGCGGTACCGCCGCCACGTGCTGTGAACCACGCCGGGAGACGGCATCCGTAGGACGGTCCGGCGCCCGTGGCGTCCTCGCAGGTCGGCGCGGTCCCGAGGGCGCGCGCCGACGGCCTGAAAAGATCTTCGGAAAATTCCTGTGCCGGGCGTACAACCCTTCCGGGGGGTGGCGGGTCGTACATGGCATCACGGCTCCAGGGAGGGGTTCAGGGAGCCAGGAGGGTAAGTACGCCCGAGGGG
>JAJSZB010000370.1:0-7094 GCA_050613715.1 Streptomyces sp. IBSBF 3018 | reverse complement strand
CCCGTGCCGCTCGTGCCGCTCGTGCCGCCTGAGCCGTTGCCGTTGCCGCCGCCGACCTCGTCGACCGCGTCGGCACCGCCGTCTACGGTCTGACCTCCGCCACGCTGGCCGGCGCCCTGCGCGCCGCGGTCGCCGCGGTGACCGACAACGACGCCCGCCCGCTGCCCACCCGCTTCTCCGTGATCGCCATGGGCCGCTTCGGCGGCCGTGAGCTGGGCTACGGCTCCGACGCCGACGTGCTGTTCGTGCACGACCCGCTGGACGGCGCGGAGCCGGCCGAGGCGAGCCGGGCCGCCCTCGCGGTCGCCGACGAGCTGCGCCGGCTGCTCGCGGTGCCCAGCGCCGACCCGCCGCTGCTGATCGACGCGGACCTGCGCCCCGAGGGCAAGAGCGGCCCGCTGGTGCGCAGCCTGGCCTCGTACGAGGCGTACTACCGGCGCTGGTCGCTGGTGTGGGAGCGGCACGCGCTGCTGCGGGCCTCCCCGGTGGCCGGCGACCCCGGGCTCGCGCGGCGGTTCGTCGAGCTGATCGACCCGCTGCGCTACCCCGCGGGCGGCCTGGACGACGAGGCGGTCCGCGAGATCCGCCGGCTCAAGGCCCGGATGGAGTCCGAGCGGCTGCCCCGCGGCTCGGACCCGACCACCCACGCCAAGCTGGGCCGCGGCGGGCTGTCCGACGTCGAGTGGACCGTCCAGCTGCTCCAGCTCCGGCACGCCGCCGCGCTGCCGGCCCTGCGGACCACCGGCACCCGGCCCGCGCTGGCCGCCGCCCGCGCCGAGGGCCTGATCGGGGCCGCGGACGCCGAGGTGCTGGACGACGCGTGGGTGCTGGCCACCCGGGTGCGCAACGCGGTGATGCTGGTACGCGGCCGGCCCGGCGACACCTTCCCCGCCGACCCGCGCGAGCTGGCCGCGGTCGGCCGCTACCTCGGGTACCCGGCCGGTCACGTCGGCGACATGCTGGAGGACTACCGCCGCCGTACCCGCAGGGCCCGCGCGGTCGTGGAGCGCCTCTTCTACCAGGACTGAGCCGGTCCTGCGAGGACCGGCCCGGGCCCCGGCGGAGTCACTTCCGCGAGGAAGCCGTCGCCGCCGTCGCCGGGGGCGACTTCGTCACCCGCACCGGCACCCGCGGCAGGCGGTACACCCACTTGCCGTAGATCAGGTAGGCGACCGTGAAGCCGATGGCGAGGCAGAACACGCCGCCGACGCCGTCCAGCCAGAAGTGGTTGGCGGTGGAGATGATCACGGTCAGCGTGAGCGCCGGGTAGAGCGCGCCGAGGATCTTCACCCACAGCGGCTTGGCCAGCGTCGCGATGGTGATGCCGCACCACAGGGACCAGCCGATGTGCATCGACGGCATCGCCGCGTACGGGTTGGACACCTCGGCCAGGTCGCCCTGCGACATCGAGCCCCAGGTGTGGTGCACCTCGACCGTGTCGATGAACCCGCCGCCCACCATCAGCCGCGGCGGCGCGAGCGGGAAGGCGAAGAAGCCGACCAGCGCCAGCCACGTGGTGACGAACAGCACCAGCCGGGCCGGTCCGTAGCGCCCGGGGTGGTAGATGTACAGCCACACCAGCACGCCGATCGTGACGATGAAGTGCAGCGTGGCGTAGTAGTAGTTCATCCCGACGATGAGCCAGGTCACCTGGTTCATCGTGTGGTTGACCGAGTGCTCCACGGCGAGCCCGACGTGGTGCTCGAAGGACCACACCCAGTCCGCGTGCTGCATGGCCAGGTGGCGCTTGGTCGGCACCGCGTTGCGGACCAGCGAGTACGCGTAGTAACTGACGCCGATCAGGACGATCTCGACCCACAGGCGCGGGCTGCGCGGCGTGCGCAGGCGGGAGAGCCAGGAACGCGCCGGAGCCGTCGCGCTGACGCCGGTGGCACCGGCAGCGGGGGACGGTTCCGTGGATTCCCGCTGGTCGGAGCGGTGCGCGTCGGTGCTGCCGCCGTTCAGCGTCTTGGTCGTCTTAGCGGAAGGTTCCCCCATAGGACACCAGTCTGCCAGATGCCGTCTGCCTCGCAGCTCACACCCCCCCGGAACCGGACACCCCGCGCCCCTGGCCGCCCGCGGGCGCCGTCGCGGCGCCGCCCTGGCCCGGCGTCTCACCGCGGTCGGCGGGGCCCGCCGCGGTGGAGCCCCGCACCACCAGCTCCGGCATGAAGACGAACTCGCTGTGCGGTGCCGGGGTGCCGCCTATCTCCTCCAGCAGCGCGTTCACCGCGGCCTGGCTCATCGCGGCCACCGGCTGCCGGATGGTGGTCAGCGGCGGGTCGGTGAAGGCGATCAGCGGCGAGTCGTCGTAGCCGACCACCGAGACGTCCTCGGGCACCGCAAGGCCCTGCTGGCGGGCCGCGCGGATCGCGCCCAGCGCCATCATGTCGGAGGCGCAGACGATCGCGGTGCAGCCCGAGGCGATCAGCGCGGCGGCGGCGGCCTGGCCGCCCTCCAGCGTGTACAGGGAGTGCTGCACCAGGGTGCGCGCCTCGTCCTCGGGCATGCCCACCACGTCGCCCATGGAGGCCAGGAACCCCTCGATCTTGCGCTGCACCGGGACGTAGCGCTGCTGGCCGACCGCCAGGCCGATCCTGCGGTGGCCGAGCGCCGCGAGGTGGGTGACCGCCAGGCGCACCGCGGCGCGGTCGTCCGGCGACACGAACGGCGCGTCGATCTTCTCCGAGAAGCCGTTGATCAGCACGAACGGCACGCCCTGCCCGTGCAGGCGGGCGTAGCGCTCCATGTCGGCGGTGGAGTCGGCGTGCAGGCCGGAGGCGAAGATGATGCCCGCCACCCCGCGCTCGACCAGCATCTCGACCAGCTCGTCCTCGGTGGAGCCGCCGGGCGTCTGGGTGGCCAGCACCGGGGTGTAGCCCTGCCGGGTCAGCGCCTGCCCGATGATCTGGGCGAAGGCAGGGAAGATCGGGTTGAGCAGCTCAGGGGTGATCAGGCCGACCAGCCCGGCGCTGCGCTGCCGCAGCCGTACCGGCCGCTCGTAGCCGAGCAGGTCGAGTGCGGCGAGGACGGATTCGCGGGTGGCCGGGGAGACCCCTGGCTTGCCGTTGAGCACCCGGCTGACCGTCGCCTCACTGACCCCCGCCTGGGCTGCGATGTCAGCGAGCCGTGCGGTCACACCCACGGAGCCTAGGGGACGGAACGCCACCACGTCAGATCGCCCACCAAATTGCCGTGTCCGCGGCGATCGTGACATGGACGGCCGAATCGCCGCCAATGCGTGCGGCGGTGCTTTCGCCTGCGTCGCCGCGGGGGGTGGTTCCGGTGTCTGCGGCGTCGTCCGCCGGCTGCGGCGCGGGGCCGCTGGACAGCAGCGCGCGGCCGGGCGCGGGCAACGTCACGGGCGCGCCGGTGGTGTTGACCGTGCAGACGAAGTCGTCCCGGCGAAAGGCCAGCACGCCCTGCGGCGCGTCCAGCCACGTCACCGCGCTCCCCGCGCCGAGCGCCGGCAGCTCGCGGCGCAGCCGCAGCGCGCCGCGGTACAGCTCCAGCGTGGACTGCGGGTCGCCGGTCTGCGCCTCGACGCTCAGGTCCGCCCACTCGCGCGGCTGCGGCAGCCAGCTCGGGCCGCCCTCGACCGGGCCGAAACCGTACGGCGCGGCGGTCCCCGACCACGGGATCGGCACCCGGCAGCCGTCGCGGTAGCCGTCCTGGCCGGCCGCGCGGAAGAACGACGGGTCCTGCCGCACCTCGTCGGGCAGGTCGGTGACGTCCGGCAGGCCCAGCTCCTCGCCCTGGTACAGATACGCGGAACCGGGCAGCGCCAGCATCAGCAGCGTCGCGGCGCGCGCCCTGCGCAGGCCCAGCGCGCGGTCGCCCGGCGTGCGCAACTGGGTGCCGCCGCCAGGGGGGTTGGCGAAGCGCGTGGTGTGCCGGGTCACGTCGTGGTTGGACAGCACCCAGGTGGCGGGCGCGCCCACCGCGCCCATCGCGGCCAGCGACCTGTCGATCACCGCGCGCAGCTCGGCGGCGTCCCAACCCGTCGACAGGTACTCGAAGTTGAACGCCTGGTGCAGCTCGTCCGGGCGCAGGTAGAGCGCGGCCCGCTCGATGGTCGGAGTCCACGCCTCGGCGACGGCGATGCGCTCGCCGGGGTACTCGTCGAGGATGGTGCGCCAGCCGCGGTAGATCTCGTGCACGCCGTCCTGGTCGAAGTACGGCATCGCGGCCGTGCCCAGCAGGGCCAGTTGCTCGCTGTGGCCGATGTCGGGCAGCCCCTCGGCCTTGACCAGGCCGTGCGCGACGTCGACGCGGAAGCCGTCGACGCCAAGATCCAGCCAGAAGCGCAGCACCGAGGCGAACTCCTCGTGCACCGCGGGGTGTTCCCAGTTGAAGTCGGGCTGCTCGGGCGCGAAGAGGTGGAGGTACCACTCGCCGGGCGTGCCGTCGGCGTCGACGGTGCGCGTCCAGGCCGGTCCGCCGAAGATGGACTCCCAGTCGTTGGGCGGCAGTTCGCCGTCCGTCCCGCGGCCGGGGCGGAAGTGGAAGCGGTCCCGCAGCGCCGAGCCGGGGCCCTCGCGCAGCGCCTGCCGGAACCACTCGTGCTGGTCCGAGCAGTGGTTGGGCACGACGTCCACGATGACCCGCAGGCCCAGCGCGTGCGCGGCCCGCACCAGGTCGTCGGCGTCGGGCAGGCTGCCGAACATCGGGTCGACCGCGCGGTAGTCGGCGACGTCGTAGCCGGCGTCGGCCTGCGGGGAGGCGTAGAACGGCGACAGCCACACCGCGTCCACCCCGAGGTCCCGCAGATACGGCAGCCGGGCCGTGACGCCGGGCAGGTCGCCCATGCCGTCGCCGTTGCCGTCGGCGAAACTGCGCGGGTACACCTGGTAGATCACCGCGTCCCGCCACCAGTCTCTGCGCCCGGCGGCGTCGGCTGCGACGGCCGCCGCCGGGTCGGTGGCGGAGCCGGGGGTGTCGGCGAGGTGCTGGCTCATGGATTCCCTTTGAGGAGTACGGGGAGGGTCAGCCCTTGGTGCCGCCGGCCGTCAGACCGGTCACCAGGTGCTTCTGGACGAGCATGAAGACGACCGCCGCGGGTATCGCGATGACCACCGACGCGGCGGTCATGCTGCCCCAGTCGGCGCGCTGGTCGGAGGCGAAGGTGCGGATGCCGACCGCGAGGGTGACGTGCGGCTCGCGCATGAACTGGTTGGAGTAGGCGACCTCGCCCCAGGCGGTGAGGAAGCTGTAGAACGCGGTGACCGCCAGGCCCGGCTTGGCCAGCGGCATGATCAGCCGCCAGAAGGTGCCGAACGGGGTCAGCCCGTCGACCCGCCCGGCCTCGTCGATCTCGCGCGGGATGGTGTCGAAGTAGCCCTTGAGCATCCACGCGCAGAACGGCACCGAGATGGTGCAGTAGACCAGCACCAGGCCGAGGTAGGTGTCCAGCAGGTCCAGCCGGACCAGCAGGTTGTACAGCGGCACGATCAGCACGGCCACCGGGAACATCTGGGTGATCAGGAAGGTCCACATCAGCGAGCGGTGGCCGGGGAAGCGCATCCGGGAGACCGCGTAGCCGGCGCTGGCCGCGATGAGGACGCCCAGCACGGTCGTGGCGGCGGCCACCACCACGGAGTTGAGGAACCACCGCGGGAAGTGGCTGTGCAGCAGCACGAACCGGTAGTTGCCCAGACCCAGGTGGCTGATCACCTCGTGCGGCTGCTGCCACGCGCTGCTGGGGCCCAGCGAGATGAAGACGATCCACAGCACCGGGAAGACCGCGACGGCGCTGGCGGCCAGCAGCGTCGCGTGCAGGGCGATCGACGCGCCCGGGCCGCGCTGGCCGCGGCCGCGCGGCCGGCCGGGGCGTGGGGCGGCGGTGCCGGCGGCGGAGCCGCGGTGGGTGGTGGTGCTCATGGCGGCGGCTCCTAGTCCTGCGGCTTCAGCTGTCGGCGGTAGAAGGTGGAGAAGGCCACGAGGATCAGCAGGATGACGATCCCGTACGTCGCCGAGCCGGCGTAGTCGGCGGCCCCGCCGGAGAAGGCCAGTTCGTAGGCGTGCGTGACGAGGATGTCGGTGTCGCCCGTGGTGTTGTTGCCGAGCAGCAGGTAGATGATCGGGAACATGTTGAACGTCCACACGGTCGACAGCAGGATCACCGTGTTGGTCACCGGCCGCAGCCCCGGCACCGTGACGTTGGCGAACCGCTGCAACGGGCTCGCGCCGTCCATCTCCGCGGCCTCGTACAGCTCGCCGGGGATCGCCTGCAGACCGCCGAGCAGCGCGACCATCATGAACGGCACGCCGCACCAGATGTTGACCAGCACCACCGCGACCTTCTGCGCGGTCGGTGTGCCCAGCCAGTCCTGGGCCGGCAGCCCGGCCTTGGTGATGATGTCGTTGAAGACGCCGTACTGCGAGTTGAACATCAGCCGCCAGGCGAACACGCCGATGAACGCGGGCACCGCCCACGGCAGGATCAGCGCGAGCCGGTAGAACAGCCGGAACCGCATCGGCCGGTTGAGCAGCATCGCCATGGCCAGGCCGATGGCGTAGGTGACCGCGACGCAGGAGACGGTCCAGACGACCGTCCACTCCAGGCGCGGGTAGAAGTCGCCGTCGTGGCCCGAGATGATCTGCCAGTAGTTGTGCAGGCCGACGAAGTGGTAGCTGGCGCCGATGTGGACGGGCCCGATGTTCTGGGCGACGTTGCGCTCGTTGGCGTTGGTGAAGGACAGGTACAGGCCGTAGCACAGCGGGTACAGCACCAGCACGCCGATGACGATGACCACCGGGGCGACCATCGCCCACGCGTACCAGTGCTTGTCCCACGACCGCTTGACCGACGTCCACGCACCGCGCGGGGCGCGCGGCGCGGCGCCGGCGTCCCGGGTGCGGTCGTCCATGGTGGCGGTGGTCATCGCTCCTCGGCTTCTGATCAGGTGGGCTTGTCGTCGGGGCCCCGCGGTCGGGCCGCCAGGGGTCCGTCCGCGGGAGGGGCCGGACCGGCCGGCCGGGCGCGTGGTCCCGCGCCCCCCGTTCGGCGCACGGGACTCCGGCCGGCCGGTCCGGGGTTCGGCGGGGGGGGGGGGGGGGGGGGGGGGGGGGGGGGGGGGGGGGGGGGGGGGGGG
>JAJSZB010000036.1:0-31762 GCA_050613715.1 Streptomyces sp. IBSBF 3018 | reverse complement strand
CCCCGGCGTCCGCACCGCGCCCCGCCGGCCGGCCGGCGGCAGCGGCGCCACCGCGGCGGCGGTGCGCCGAGCAGTACCCGGAGCCGAATCAGAGAGGCATCACGCATGACAAGTGGCCGAACACGCCGCACCCTGGCCAGACCCTTGCTGGCCGCGGCGATCTCCGTGGCCCTGACCGTACCCGTGACGGCGGTCGCGCACGCGGCCACCAGCGACTCCGCCGGGCGGGGCGCCCCGGCGCCCGCGTTCACCACGTCCTTCGAGGACGGCCAGGCGCAGCCCGCGGCCGACACCGCGGAGACCCGCGACGGCCGGCCGTGGGTGTCCGGCGTGACCGCGGGGACCCTGCCCGTGGTGTCCGGCAGCATCAAGGACAAGATCGCCGAGATCACCGCCAGTTCGGACAACCCGCCGAACGAGATCGCGAAGAACGCCGCCGACGAGGACCCCAACACCAAGTGGCTGACCTTCGCGAGCACCGGCTGGGTGCAGTACAAGCTGTCCGAGGACGTGACGGTCAAGAAGTACGCCCTCACCGCCGCGAACGACGCCCCGGAGCGCGACCCCAAGGACTTCACCCTCCAGGGCTCGGCCAACGGCACCGACTGGACCACCGTCGACAGCCGTAGCGGCGTGAAGTTCGCCGGCCGGTTCAAGAGCAACGTCTACGAGGTCGCGAACCCGGCCGCGTTCCGCTACTACCGGCTGAACGTCACCGCCAACAACAGCGGCGACATCGTGCAGCTCGCCGACCTGATCCTGTCCGACGGCTCCGCGCCGCCGCCGCCCGTCTCCGGCATGACCACCGAGGTCGGCAAGGGCCCGTCCTCCGGTCCCAACGTCAAGCCGAGCGTGGGCTTCACCGGCCTCAAGGCCCTGGAGTACGCGGGCAGCCACATCCAGTCCGGCGAGGTGTACGCGTACAACAAGCTGTACGACGTGCACATCAAGGTGAAGCACGACACCCGGCTGTCGTACGACATCTTCCCCGAGCTGACCGGCGGCGACCTGAAGTACCCGAGCACCTACGCCTCGATCGACCTGCACTTCACCGACGGCAGCTACCTCAGCCGGCTCCGCACCCCGGCGCAGGACCAGAACGGCGTGTCGCTCACCCCGAACGGCCAGGGCGCCGCGAAGATCCTCTACGCCTCGCAGTGGAACGCCGTGGCCTCGGACATCGGCAAGGTGGCCGCGGGCAAGACGATCGACCGCATCCTGCTCGGCTACGACAACCCGGCGGGCACCGCGCAGGAGGGGTCCAACACCCAGTTCAAGGGCTGGATCGACGACCTGACCATCGGCGCCGCCCCGGCCGTCGACCGCTCCGCGACCTACGCCGAGCACGTCGACACCCGGCGCGGCACCAACGCCTCGGGCTCCTTCTCCCGCGGCAACAACCTGCCGCTGACCGCCGTGCCCAACGGCTTCAACTTCTTCACCCCGGTCACCGACGCGGGCTCCACCAGCTGGGAGTACAGCTACGCGGCGCAGAACAACGCCGACAACCTGCCCACGCTCCAGGCGCTCGGCATCAGCCACGAGCCCAGCCCGTGGATGGGGGACCGCGACACCTTCCAGGTGATGCCGTCGGCCGCCTCCGGCACCCCCGACCTGAACCGCAGCAAGCGCGCGCTGGCCTTCGACCACAAGGACGAGGTCGCCCAGCCGCACTACTACGGCGTCACCTTCAAGAACGGCATCAAGGCCGAGATAGCGCCCACCGACCACGCCGCGGAGTTCCGCTTCACCTTCCCCGGCGACACCGGTGACCTGCTGTTCGACAACGTCAACAACAACGGCGGCCTGAGCTTCGACGCCGCCAAGGGCACCCTGGACGGCTACTCCGACGTCAACATCGGCGGCGGCGAGGCCGCGACGCGGATGTACGTGCACGGCGAGTTCGACCGCACCCCCGGCACGGCCACCAAGGTCACCGGCCAGGGCCGCGACAACGTCACCGGCTACGCCCAGTTCGACACCTCCGCGTCCAAGACCGTGACGCTGCGGATCGCCACCTCGTTCATCGGCGCCGACCAGGCGAAGAAGAACCTGGACCTGGAGATCCCGCAGGGCACGTCCTTCGACACGGTCGAGAAGAACGCCGAGCGGCAGTGGAACGCCAAGCTCGGCAAGGTCCAGGTGCAGGGCGCGAGCCAGGACCAGCTCACCACGCTGTACTCCAACCTGTACCGGATGAACCTGTACCCCAACTCCGGTTCGGAGAACACGGGCACGGCCGCGAAGCCGGTGTACAAGTACGCCAGCCCGTTCTCGCCGGCCACCGGCACGAGCACGGCCACCCAGACCGGCGCCAAGATCGTGGACGGCAAGGTCTACGTCAACAACGGCTTCTGGGACACCTACCGCAGCGAGTGGCCCGCCTACTCCCTGCTGGAGTCCACCACCGCCGGCGAACTCGCCGACGGCTTCGTCCAGCAGTACAAGGACGGCGGCTGGACCTCCCGCTGGTCCTCGCCGGGCTACGCCGACCTGATGACCGGCACCAGCTCCGACGTGGCCTTCGCCGACGCCTTCGCCAAGGGCGTCGACAACTTCGACGTCAAGGCCGCCTACGAGGCCGCGGTGAAGAACGCGACCACCGTGCCGACCCAGTCCGGCGTCGGCCGCAAGGGCCTGGACACCTCGGAGTTCACCGGCTACACCAACACCGGCCAGGACGGCAGCATCTCCTGGTCGCTGGACGGCTACATCAACGACTACGGCATCGGCACCATGGCGGCCAGGCTCGCCAAGGACCCGCACACGTCCAAGGCCGACCGGTCCCGCTACCAGGAGGAGTCCGACTACTTCCTGGGCCGCGCGCGGAACTACACGACGATCTTCAACAAGAACGTCGGGTTCTTCGAGGGCCGCAACGCCGACGGCTCGTGGCGGGTGCCCGACGCGGACTTCGACCCGCAGCAGTGGGGCAACGAGTACACCGAGACCAACGCCTGGAACTACGCCTTCACCGTGCCGCAGGACCCGAACGGCCTCGCCGCGCTCTACGGCGGCCAGCAGAACCTGGAGAAGAAGCTCGACGCCTTCTTCGGCACCCAGGAGACCGCGGACGGCGACGCCGGCGGCTACGGCGGCACCATCCACGAGATGCTGGAGGCGCGTGACGTCCGCATGGGCGAGCTGGGCATGAGCAACCAGCCGTCCTTCGGCATCCCGTACATGTACGACTACGCGGGCGCCCCGGCCAAGACCCAGGCCGCGGTCCGCGAGATCCAGCAGCGGCTGTTCACCGGCAGCTCGATCGGCCAGGGCTACCCCGGCGACGAGGACAACGGCGCCACCTCGACCTGGCAGATCTTCAGCGCGCTGGGCTTCTACCCGCTGCAGGTCGGCAACGACAACTACGTGATCGGCTCGCCGCTGTTCACCCGGGCCACCGTCCACCTGGACAACGGCCGCAGCATCGTGGTGAACGCCCCGAACAACAGCCGCAGCAACGTCTACGTGCAGTCGCTGCGGGTCGACGGCAAGCCGTGGAACAAGGTCTACCTGACCGGCGACCAGCTCAGGAACGGCGCGGTGCTCGACTTCACCATGGGCTCCAAGCCGTCGTCGTGGGGCACCGGCAAGAACGCGCTGCCGCCGTCCCTGACCCCGGCCGGCCAGACCCCGCAGGGGCTGACCGACACCACCGGGCCCGGCCAGGGCACCGCGAGCGCGGCGGACGGCACCGACGCGGCGAAGCTGTTCGACAACACCTCCGCCACCCGTGTCACCTTCCCGACCGCGACCCCGGTGATCGGCTACGCCTACTCCGGCAGCGGCGCCCAGGCGCAGCACAAGGCGGCCTTCTACACCCTGACCTCCGCCACCACGGCGGGCCAGGACCCGAAGAGCTGGCAGCTGCAGGGCAGCACGGACGGCACGCACTGGACGACGCTGGACAGCCGCAGCGACGAGGTCTTCTCCGACCGGCTGCAGACCCGGCCGTTCGAGATCGCCCACCCCGGCGCGTACTCCTCGTACCGCCTGGTGGTCTCGGCCAACTCCGGCGGCTCCTCGACGTCGCTCGCGGAGGTGGAGCTGCTCGACTGAGGCACCGCGCTACTGAGTGGCAGGCGGGGGAACCGCCTCGATAGGGTGCACGTCTTGCCATTCATATGCGCTTTTGCGCGGCACGTCCGCGGGCCCACCGCCCGCGGCCGTGCCGCGCGGCGCGTCCTGGGAGGGGACGGTCACGGTGGTACCGGAGGACGAACCGACGGACACGGACCCGGGGGAGAAGCCGGCCCGGCCGGACCCCGGACAGGGCGCGGCGGTCCCGCCGCCCAGGCCGGAACAGCCGCCGGCCGAACCGGCTGAACGGGCCGCGCAGGTCGAACGGGCCGCGCCGGCCGAACCGGCTGAACCGGTCGCGTCGGCTGAGCAGGCCGAAGCGGCGGCGCGGGCCGAACCGGTCGTGCCGCGGCCGGCCGAGGGGGCGCCGGCGCCGGGGGAGCCGTACGCGCAGTCGCCGTACGCGCCGCCCGGCTACGGGCAGTCGCCGTACGCGGGAACGCCCTACGCAGGGTCGCCGTACACGAGCGGCGGTCACGCGTTCCCCGCCCAGCCGCCCGCACCCCAGCCGCCCGCGCCCCCCGCGCCGCCGCGCGGGCCGGCCGACCCGCTGCGGGCGGTCGCCGTCGCGCTGCTCAACCTCAGCGGCCTGGGCCTGGGCTACCTGCTGATGCGCCGGTGGCTCGCCCTGGCGCTGTGCCTCGCGGCCACCGTGGCGCTGCTCGTCGTCGCGCTGCCCGCCGACCCCGACGGCGTGCCCGGCGGCGTGGTCGCCGGCTATCTCGCGGTGCTCGCCCTCGCCGCGGCGCACGGCGCACTGCGGGCCCTGCGCACCCCGCTGCACTGGCCGCCGAGAGCGCCGGTCGCCGCGCTGCTCGGCCTGGTGCTGCTCGCCCTGCCGGCCGGCGGCGCCCTCGCCTACGGCAGCGCCAAGGACGAGGCGACGCAGAAGATGCTGCTGGACCGCCTCGCCGCAGCGGACGCGCTCGTGCGGACGGCGAAGGCCAAGCCCTTCGACGCCGCCCGCGGCGACTACCGCACGGCCCTGTCCGCCTACCGCGACCTGCACCGCGACCACGCCGGCTCACGCGCCGCGAAGCGCGTGCCGGACCGGCTGCGCACGTACTACGAGACCGTCGGCGCCCCCTACCAGCGCAAGGACTACTGCGGGGCGGTGGAGCCGCTGACGTATCTGCGCACCGTCCCGGCGAGCTACGGCGCGCAGGACCTCGGCGACCTGGCCCACTGGCCCGACGACCGGCTGGCCACCTCGCTCTACGAGTGCGGCGCCGCCGATCTGGCGAACGACGGCACCGGCACGTCCGCGGGCAAGGACGACTTCTCCGAACTGCTCACCACCTTCCCCCGGTCCGCGCAGGCCGCCAAGGTCGAACCCGCCGTGGGCGCGTCCATCGACACGGCGGGCAGGGCGGTCAAGGGCTCCGACCCCTGCGCCGCCACCGACCGGGTCAAGGCGCTGGGCACCCGCGCGGGCGACCTGCCCGGGGCGGCCGCGGGCGCGAGCGCCGCACTGGCCAGGGACGCGAAGCGGGCCGACGGCTACGCTGAGTCCGGCGCGTACGCGTGCGGTGTGCACCAGTACCGCGCCGGCGACTTCGACAGCGCGCAGCAGACCATGGACGACTTCGCGGCCGCCTACCCGCACGACCGCAACCGGCCGCTGGCGCAGAAGTTCGCGATAGCCGCGGAGATCGCCCAGCACGAGCCCGCCGCGGGCCGGCACGTGCCCACGCTGGCCTCCGGCGGCGGCATCGACGTGACCGTCAGCAACGACAGCCCCGACCCGGTGACCGTCCTCTACACCGGCACCGTCACCGGCAGCTTCACCCTCGGCTCGTGCAAGAGCTGCAGCACCTACGCCAGCCGGGCCGACGCGCGCCTGAGCGCGTGCAAGGCGGGCAAGAGCTACCCGCACCGGACGCTGCACCTGCCGGCCGGCGCGGTGTACTTCATGCACAAGGGCGGCGGCAGCGGCGTCTCCGGGACACCCGCCACCGACTCCGAGACGCTGCGCTACGGCTACGTCTACACCGAGTGCGCGTACTCGGTGAAGTCGGCCTTCGACCTGTGACGTGAGGCCGTCCGGACCCCGGCCGGGGCCCGGACGGCCGTCCCGGTGAGTTCCGGGCTCAGCGCATCAGGCGCTCAGCGCATCGGGCTCAGCGCGTCAGGCTCGGCGGACCGGCTCAGTGCAGCCGGCTCTGCCAGTCCGGCGGGACCCGGTCCTGCGGGCCGGGCGCCGGCTGGTCCTCGGGGTGCGCGGACGGCTCGGCGAGCGCCGGGCCGTCGTCCACGTACGCCTCCGTGCGGTAGTTCCAGAACCAGTCCTCGCCCGGCTCGAAACTCTGCACCACCGGGTGCCCGGTGGCCTGCGCGTGCGCGCTCGCGTGCTGTCCGGGGGAGCTGTCGCAGCAGCCGACGTGCCCGCAGGCGGCGCACCGGCGCAGGTGGAACCACCAGCCGCCGGCCTCGTCGCAGTCGGCGCAGCCGGTGCCGCTGGGCCGGACGGTGGGGTCGATGGCCACCCCGCCCTGGCCTTCCGGCATCTCGTCCGGGGGGTTCAGCGAGGTCATGCGGAAGCCTCCTCTGCGTCGGGGGGCGCCGCCGCGGTCAGCGGCAGGCACACCCGGAAGCGGGTGTTGCCCGGTTCGGACGTCACCGCCAGGTCGCCGTGGTGCTTGTTGACCACGATCCGCCAGGAGATGTCGAGGCCGAGGCCGGTGCCCTGGCCCACCGGTTTGGTGGTGAAGAACGGCTCGAAGATCCGGTCCCGGATCTCCGGCGGGACCCCCGGCCCGGTGTCCAGGAAGTCCACTGCCAGCCTGCCGTGGTCGAGCGAGGTCCGCACGGTGAGCGTGCCGGGGCCGTCCATCGCGGACACCGCGTTGTCGATCAGGTTGGTCCACACCTGGTTCAGCTCGCCGGGGAAGGCCGGCACCTTCGGCAGCGTGTGGTCGAAGTCCCTGACCACGGTCACCTCGGGCCCGATCTTCCCGGCGAGCATCTGCAGGGTGCTGTCCAGCAGCTCGTGGATGTCGACCACCTGGTACGGGGCCCGGTCGAGCTGCGAGTACTGCCGGGCGGCGTTCACCAGCCCGGAGATCCGGGTGGTCGAGTCCTCGATCTCGTTCATCAGCAGCTCGGTCTCGACCGTGTAGTTCAGCCAGCGCAGCGCGCTCTCCAGCAGCTCGGCGTCCACCGCCGCGGCCACCTGGTCCAGCCACTCCTCGTCCAGGCCCGCCTGCACGAACACCGGCGCCAGGTCCCAGCCGCCGGCGATGCCGTGGCCGTCCAGCCAGTCCGCGACCGCGTCCTCCTGGTCCGAGGCGTCCAGCGGGCTGAGCTGCTCGGCCTTGGCCACCCGCTCCGCGGCCCGCTCCTGGATGCCCACCAGCGTGTCCAGGTCGGCCTGCCGGTAGGGGCCGCCGGCCAGGATCTTCAGCTTGTGCCGCATGCCCGCGACCCGCTCGCGCAGCGCCGAGGTGGCCCGCAGCGCCGCTGCGGCCGGGTTGTTCAGCTCGTGCGTCAGGCCCGCCGACAGCGACCCCAGCGCGAGCAGCCGCTCGCGCTGGCTGATCTTCTGCTGGAAGGCCCGGTTGCCGAAGAACAGCCCCTCCAGCAGGTGCACCGCCATCGGGAACCAGTCGTGCACGATCCGCGAGAACTCCTGCGCCGACAGCACGAAGAACCGCGAACGCACCGGTACCCGCATCGAGTTGGTGTACAGCTGCGGCACCTGGTCGTCCAGGTACGCCTGGAACGCGCCGGCGTACACACCGCGCTGGGAGGTGCGGTTGATCTCCACGTCGTCGGCGCCGACCCGCCGCGAGGTCACCACCGTGCCCTCCAGCAGGACGTAGAAGCAGGTCGCCGGGTCGCCCTCGGCGTACACCGGGCCGGCCTCGCGCACCTCCACCCGGCCGGAGCGGCACAGCTGCCCGAGCTGGTCGTCGGTGAGCTTCTCGAACAGGAAGAGGCTCCGCAGCTCCTCCGGGTCGCAGGGCGACGGTTGCGAGGTCACAGCCCCTCCAGGTATCGGTGCACCAGCATCACGGCCATGGCGCCCTCGCCGACGGCGGAGGCGACCCGCTTGGCGGACTCCGACCGCACGTCGCCGGCCGCGAAGACGCCCGGCACGCTGGTCTCCAGGTGGTACGGCGGCCGGTCCGGCTCCCAGCCGGCCGGCGCCCCGTCCCCGTCGTCCAGGTCCGGGCCGGTGATCACGAAGCCGTGCCGGTCGCGGCGCACCGTGCCGTCCAGCCAGTCGGTGCGCGGCGCGGCGCCGATGAAGACGAACATCCGCTGTGCGTCGACCAGTTCGGTGCCGCCGCCGTCCCGGTCGCGCAGCACCAGGCCCTCCAGGTGGTCCGAGCCGTGCACGGCGGACACCTCGGTGCCGGTGCGGACCCGGATGGTGGGTATCGCCGCGATCTGCTGGATCAGGTAGTGCGACATCGACGCCTCCAGCGACGGGCCGCGCACCAGCAGCGTCACCGACTTGGCCCGGCGGGAGAGGTAGACGGCGGCCTGGCCGGCGGAGTTGGCGCCGCCGACGATATAGACGTCCTGGTCCTCGCAGCCCGCGGCCTCGGTCAGTGCCGAGCCGTAGTAGACGCCGCGGCCGGTCAGCTCGGCGACGCCCGGCACGTCCAGCATCCGGTAGGCCACCCCGGTGGTCAGCAGCACGCTCTGCGCGGCGATCGCCGAGCCGTCGGAGAGCCGTACGGTCCGCGCGGGGCCGCTCACCTCCAGGCCGGTGACCTCGCACGCGGTGAGGATCTCGGCGCCGAAGCGGCCCGCCTGGCGGCGCGCCCGGTCGGTCAGCTGCGCGCCCGACACCCCGTCGGGGAAGCCCAGGTAGTTCTCGATCCGCGCGCTCTGGCCGGCCTGCCCGCCGGTCGCGGTGCGCTCCACCAGCACCGTGCGCAGGCCCTCCGAGGCGCCGTAGACCGCGGCGCCGAGCCCGGCCGGGCCGCCGCCGACCACCACCAGGTCGTAGAACTCCTCGGCCGGCGCGGTCGACAGGCCGACCTTGACGGCCAGGTCCTGGTCGCTGGGCTCGACCAGCACCTCGCCGCCCGGCGCGATGACCAGCGGCAGCCGCAGCCCGTCGCAGCCCGCGGCGGCCAGCAGCCGCTCGCCCTCGGGCTGGTCGGACAGGTACCAGCGGTACGGGATCTGGTTGCGGGCCAGGAACTCCCGCACCTTCGACGAGCGCGCCGACCAGCGGTGGCCGACCACCTTGGTCTCCGGCACCGGCCGGTGGTCGGAGGCCAGCCAGCTCTCCAACAGGTCGTCGACCACCGGGTAGAGCTTCTCCTCCGGCGGGTCCCAGGGCTTGAGCAGGTAGTGGTCCAGGTCCACCACGTTGATCGCGTCGATGGCCGCGCCGGTGTCCGCGTACGCGGTGAGCAGCACCCGGCGCGCGCCCGGGTAGACGTCCATGGCCCGTTCGAGGAACTCGATGCCGTTCATGTCCGGCATCCGGTAGTCGGCGAGCAGCACCGCGACCAGGTCGCCGCGCAGCTTCATCTGCTTCAGCGCGTCCATCGCCGAGGCGCCGGACTCCGCGCGCACCACGCGGTACCGCTCGCCGTACCGCCGGCGCAGGTCGCGCGCGACCGCCCGGGAGACACCCGGGTCGTCGTCGACGGTGAGGAGCACGGCGCGGCGTGTGCCGTCCGGCTGTGGCATGGGCAGTCCCCGCATCCCGGTCGTGGCCCGGACCCCCGGTGTCCCGGCCGCTCTGCGTTTCAGCCTAGTGGCCGGTCGGGGAAGGCGCACGGGCGTTCTCCCCGGGCCGGGTCACTCCGCGATACCGCGCGTGAGCAGGACCATCGCGATGAAGGTGCGGTACAGCCGCAGCGGGTCGTCGCCGGTGATCGTCACCGCCGCCGGGTCGGCCGGGTCGGGCTCGACGCCGGCGATCCACGTGGCCATCTCGGCCAGGTCGGGGTTGCGCATCCGCACCGCGAGCGTCGCGGGCAGCTCGATCCGCGGCAGCCCCGCCCCGGGCAGCGACTCCACCGCCCGCCGGGCCGCCGCCCTGATCGTGTCGCGCGCGTCCAGCGGGTGCATGCTGTCCGCGGAGAACCGCGACAGCGAGGACTTCACCACCGCGGGCACCGCGTCCGGGCAGAACGGCTCCAGCTCGCGTGCCGTCGTCTCGTCTCCGGTGACCAGCAGCACCGGCACGCCGTGTGCCAGCGCCGCCAGCGCGTTGATCCCGCTCTCCCCGGCGACCACGCCGTTCAGCCGGACCTCGCTGATCGCCAGCGGGTTGTAGGTGTGCGACAGCGTCGCGGGGGAGCCCTGCATCGAGCCGTGGTACGACACGAAGAAGACGCCGTCGAAGGAGGCGTCGAGCCCCTGCATCATGTACAGCGGCTTGTGCCGGCCCGAGAGGTAGCGGGCCCGGCCGGCCAGCGCGTCGGGCCGCAGGTTCGCCATCGCGCCGTGCGAGTCGTTGACCAGGAAGCCGGTGGCGCCGCCCCGCGCGGCGCCCTCGATGGCCGCGTTGACCTCCTCCAGCAGCAGCGTCCGGTAGTGGGCGTACTCCTCCTGGCCCGGCCGGCACTGCGACCAGTCGACGACCCCGGCGGTGCCCTCCATGTCGGAGGAGACGAAGATCCTCACGCCGCCCCCTGGGGGCGCAGCACCACGCGCGGCCGGAACTCCGGCTCGGTGGACGAGGAGGTCATCAGCGCGTACACGCTGCCCTCCTGCCCGGCCGCGCCGCCGTGCCGGCCGTCCGGGGTCAGCGCCAGCGCGCGCAGCTCGGAGCGGTACTCGTCGGGCAGCGTCGCGGCGTCGGCGAGCGCGGCCAGGCACGCCTGCGCCGGGTCGGAGCCCGCGCCGATCAGGTCCACGATGGTGCGGGCGGTGCCGCCGCGCATGCTCAGCTCGCCGCGGCCGGTGCAGGCCGCGCCGCCGGCCCGCAGGTCGCACCAGTTGCCCGCGCCCGGCAGCGCCGAGTCGCCGACCCGGCCCGGGTACTTGTACGGGTAGCCGGAGGTCGACACGCCCACGCACATCTCGCCCCGCGCGTCCAGCGCGATGATGTTGATGGTGCCCCACGGCCCGTCGTGCGGGGCCAGCCGGCGGATCAGCTCCAGCGCGCTCTCCCGGTAGCGGCGGTCGCCGTCGGTGGCCTCGGTGTTCTCGCCCTCGACCGCCTCGCGGGAGTCCGCGACCTGCTTGCGCCACTGCTCGCGGGACTCGTCGGTGAGCAGGTCGGCGGTCTCGAAGCCGTTCTCGCGGGCGAACAGCGCGGCGCCCTCGCCGACCAGCAGGCTGTGCTGCGGCAGCTTCTCCAGCACCGCGCGCGCCACCGAGATCGGGTGCGGGTAGCCCTGGAGGGCCGCCACCGCGCCGAACTGCCGCCCCGACCCCAGCATCACCGAGGCGTCCAGCTCCACCACGCCCTGCGCGTTCGGCAGCCCGGCGGTGCCCACGTAGTGGTCGGCCGGGTTGTCCTCGCAGACCCGCATCGCGGCCTCCACCGCGTCCAGCGCGGAGCCGCCGCGCAGCAGCGTCTCCATGCCGGCCGGCAGCCCGGCCTCGCTGCGTTCGCTGCCGATGATCACCTGTTCGCGCAAGGGGCCCTCCGCTCGGATCGACCGTCACGGCGCGGCCAGGGGTGGCGGCCGCGCCGTGGATCAACCTATGCGACCGGTGGCCGCCGTGAGCAGAGGGCCCCCACCCCCGGGACGCGCCGGCGGGCGGCGCAGGGCCGCGCGGAGGAACCCGCGCCGCCCTGCGCCGCCCGCGTCGTCCCGTGCCCGGCTACCCGGTCACTCGACGTCCACCCAGTCCAGCGTCCGCTCCACCGCCTTCTTCCAGCCGGTGTAGCCGGTCGCGCGCTGCTCGTCGGTCCACTGCGGCTCCCACCGCTTGGACTCGTTCCAGTGCTCGCGCAGCTCGTCGGTGTCCCGCCAGAAGCCGGTCGCGAGCCCCGCCGCGTAGGCCGCGCCGAGCGCGGTGGTCTCGGCCACCACGGGACGGCTGACCGGTACGCCGAGGATGTCGGCCTGGGTCTGCATGCACAGGTCGTTGGCGGTCACGCCGCCGTCGACCTTCAGCACGTCCAGGTGCACCCCGGAGTCCTGCTCCATCGCCTCGACCACGTCGCGGCTCTGGTAGCACATCGACTCCAGCGTGGCCCGGGCCAGGTGACCGTCGGTGTGGTAGCGGGCCAGGCCGACGATGGCGCCGCGCGCGTCGGACCGCCAGTACGGCGCGAAGAGCCCGGAGAACGCCGGCACGAAGTAGATGCCGTCGCTGCTGTCCACGGTACGGGCCAGCCGCTCGCTCTCCGGCGCGCCCTTGATGATGTGCAGCTGGTCGCGCAGCCACTGCACCGCCGAGCCGGTCACCGCGATCGACCCCTCCAGCGCGTACACCGCCGGAGCGTCGCCGAACTTGTACGCCACCGTGGTGATCAGGCCGTGCTCGCTGCGCACCGCCTCGGTGCCGGTGTTGAGCAACAAAAAGTTGCCGGTGCCGTAGGTGTTCTTCGCCTCGCCGGGGGAGAAGCACACCTGGCCCACGGTCGCCGCCTGCTGGTCGCCCAGCACGCCGGCGATGGGCACCGGCGCCCCGGTCGGCCGCGAGGCGCGGGTGCTGCCGTACGCCTCGGGGTGCGAGGAGGGGTTGATGGTCGGCAGCATGGCCCGCGGGATGCCGAAGACCTCCAGCAGCTCGTCGTCCCAGTCCAGCGTCTCCAGGTCCATCAGCATGGTGCGGCTGGCGTTGGTGACGTCGGTGGCGTGGATGCCGCCGTTCGGGCCGCCGGTGAGGTTCCACAGGATCCACGAGTCGGTGGTGCCGAACACCGCGTGACCCTGCTCGGCCGCCTCGCGCAGCCCCTCGACGTTCTCCAGCATCCACTTGATCTTGCCGCCGGAGAAGTACGTGGCCGGCGGCAGCCCGGCCCGGCGCCGGATCAGGTCGCCGTGTCCGTCGCGCTCCAGTGCCTTGGCGATGGAGTCGGTGCGGGTGTCCTGCCAGACGATCGCGTTGCCGTAGGGCCGGCCGTTGCGCGGATCCCAGACCACCGTCGTCTCACGCTGGTTGGTGATGCCGATCGCCGCCAGGTCGGACGCCTGGAGGCCGGCCGAGCGCACCGCGGTCTGGATCGCGACGTTGGTGCGCTCCCAGATCTCGGTCGGGTCGTGCTCGACCCAGCCGGGCTTGGGCAGGTACTGGGTGTGCTCCAGCTGGTGCTTGGCCACCTCGTTGCCCTGGTGGTCGAAGATCATGAAACGGCTGCTGGTGGTGCCCTGGTCCACCGCGCCGACGAAGTCCGCCATGGGTGTCGCCTCTCGTCAAGCTCGTGGGGCTCGTGGGGATGTCAGACGGTGTCTCAGACCTGCGGCTCGGAGGCCGGGGCGCGCCCGGGGGGCTCGGGCTCGGCGCCGGGCAGGAACGCGGAGACGAAGAACTTGTAGAACACCCCGCCGATCAGACCGCCGACCAGCGGCGCCACGATCGGCACCCAGAAGTAGAGGTTGCCCCATTGATCTCGCCAGGCCGTGTGGTAGCCGGTGAGGTAACTGGCCAGCCGCGGCCCGAAGTCACGCGCCGGGTTGATCGCGTACCCGGCGTCGGTGCCGAACGCCATGCCGATCGCGACCACGATCAGACCGACGATGAACGGGCCCAGGTTCGCCCCCGGCGGGGTGTTGAGCGCGTCCGTCACGGCCAGGATCAGGATCAGCAGGATGGCGGTGCCGATCACCTGGTCGCGGAAGGCGCCCCACTCGTGGACGCCGGCGGCCGGATTGCCGTTGCCCGGCAGGGTGGAGAACACGAACTGCGACTTGATGGTGTGACCGGGGTCGAAGTGCCCCAGCACCTCGGTGTAGTTCCACCGCACGATGAGCGCCGCGACGAACGCGCCGAGCGTCTGCGCGATCATGTACGGCGCGACCTTCTTCCAGGAGAACCCCTTGAAGGCCGCGAGCGTCAGGGTCACCGCCGGGTTGAGGTGCGCGCCGCTGAGCCGCGCCGCCACGTACACGCCGAGGGTCACGCCCAGGCCCCAGGCCCAGGCGATGCTGTCGTGGTTGCCCAGCCCGCCGGCCGGATCGGTCAGTCCGCCGCCGGCCACCACCTGGGCCACGACGCCGATACCGAAGAGAATGAGGATCATCGTGCCGGCGAACTCCGCTGAGAGTTCGCCGATCAGCCCAGATCCCAGTGCCGAACCGCGTTCGCGTTCCGCCATGGATACCTGCTTCCCGCCGCCGCGGGGTGCGCCCACGTGCGGCTGTCGGCCAGTGCTGCTCCGGCTGCTCGCTTCCACCGAAACACGTGGGGCCGTCGCGGGCGCGAGGCGGTGAGCCGTCCGGGCGACGTCCACGGCGTTCCGGCGCGACGACAGTATGCCCCCGCGCTGCCCCGATCGGCCCAGTCCCTGCGCCGCCCGGTTGCGGCCCGTTGTGGACCGGATTTGACTGCTGCTGACCGGTGGCCGTCCGTCCGGCTGCCCGCGACGGCGCGGGCGTACGACCGAAGGAGGCAGGCGATGCTCTCAGCGCGCGGCCTGTTCACGGAGATCCTCGACGACGACGAGTCCTTCCGGCTGTTCTGTTCCATCGCCGCGAGCGGCGAGGCGCAGGGCGGATGGGAGAACGGCAGGATCGCCGCGCTCGTCCCCGACTCCCAGCGTGACCTGGCGCCCAAGATCGCCCGGCACGGCGCGGACGAGGACAAGCACGGGCGGATCTTCACCGCGCTGATGCGCAAGCGGGGCCTCGACCCCGTGCCGGTGCCCGACGACACCGACTACACGATGCTGCTGGAGCGCTGCGGCATCGGTCTCGCGCACGTCAGGCTGCGCCGCGACGAGCCCCTGACCGAAGCGGACATCGTCACCTACCTCGCGCACAGCCGGGTCACCGAGCAGCGCGCCTCGGAGCAGATGGCGCTGCTGCTCAAGCACTTCGGCGCCCACCCCGAGGTGGGCCGCGCGGTGCGGGCGATCTCCCGCGACGAGGACAACCACCTGGCGTACTGCCACGAGGAGCTGCTGCGGCTGGCGGGGGAGGGGCACGCGCGGACGATCCGGCGCATCCTGCGCGAGAGCGCGCTCGCCGAGATCAGGGTCTACCGCGACGTCAGCCTCGCGGTGATGGCCCACATGGGCCGGGTTCTGCACTGGCCGGCCGCCAAGTCCGCGGCGCTGCGGGCCGGCATCCACGGCGTCTACCTCTACGAGCGGCTCGGCGGCTGGCGGCGGATGGTCCGGCTGCGGATGCCCGAACCCGAGCGCAGGAACGCGCTGGGCGGCCCGGCGCCGGCGCCCGCGGTCGCGCCCGTCGCCTCCCAGGGCTGAGCCGGGGACACGACGGGCGGACCGGGCGGGCGGGACGGCCGGCGGGTCACGCCGACGCGGCTACGGGGGGGCTACGAGGCGGCCGCCGCGGTGGTCCGCCGCGGGCCGCCGGCCGGGGCGCCGGAGTCCGCGGAGCCGAGCGCCCGCAGGATCGCCTCGACGCTCTGCTTGGCGTCGCCGAACAGCATCCGGCTGTTCTCCCGGAAGAACAGCGGGTTCTGCACGCCCGCGTAGCCGGAGGCCATCGACCGCTTGAAGACGATGACGTTCTCCGCCTCCCACACCCGCAGCACCGGCATGCCCGCGATCGGGCTCGACGGGTCCTCCGCGGCCGACGGGTTCACCGTGTCGTTCGCCCCGATCACCAGCACCACGCCGGTCGACGCGAAGTCGTCGTTGATCTCGTCCATCTCCAGCACCACGTCGTAGGGCACCCGCGCCTCGGCCAGCAGCACGTTCATGTGGCCGGGCAGCCGGCCGGCCACCGGGTGCACGCCGAACCGCACCTCCACCCCGCGCTCGCGCAGCGCACGGGTCAGCTCGGCCACCGGGTGCTGCGCCTGCGCGACCGCCATCCCGTAGCCCGGGGTGATGATCACCGAGCCGGCCGACGCCAGCAGCTCAGCCGCCTCCTCGGCGGTGGTCTCCCGGTGCTCGCCGTCCTCCTCGCCCGAGGAGGACGCCGCCTCGATGCCGAAGCCGCCGGCGATCACCGAGAGGAACGACCGGTTCATCGCCTTGCACATGATGTACGACAGGTACGCGCCGGAGGAGCCGACCAGCGCGCCGGTCACGATCAGCAGGTTGTTGTTCAGCAGGAAGCCGGCCGCCGCCGCTGCCCAGCCCGAGTAGCTGTTCAGCATCGAGACCACCACCGGCATGTCGCCGCCGCCGATCGACACCACCAGGTGCCAGCCCAGCGCCAGCGCGAGCACCGTCACGGCGATCAGCAGCCCGCGGTTCGGGTGCACCGCGAACCACACGGTCAGCGCGGCGAAGGCGACCAGCGCGCCCAGGTTGAGCGCGTTCTTGCCCGGCAGCGTCAGCGGGCGCGACTTGATCCGCGCGGACAGCTTCAGGAACGCCACGATCGACCCGGTGAAGGTGACCGCGCCGATGAAGATCCCGATGAACACCTCGGCGTGGTGGATGCGCAGCAGGTCGTGCGCGATCGCGGTCTGCGCCGCGCCCTTCGCCTCGACCTCCTGGTAGCTGCTCCAGCCCACCAGCACCGCCGCCAGGCCCACGAAGCTGTGCAGCATGGCGATCAGCTCCGGCATGCCGGTCATCTCCACCACCCGGGCCCGCCACAGCCCGACCGCCGCGCCGATCGCCATCGCCACGATCAGCAGCGCGATGCCCCACCCGGAGATGTCGTCGGCGGTGAAGCCGAAGGTGGCCACCAGCGCGATCGCCATGCCCGCGGTGCCGAAGAGGATGCCGGAGCGCGAGGTGCGGTGCTGCGACAGACCGGCCAGGCTCATGATGAACAGCAGCGCGGCGACGACGTCGGCGGCCTGGATTCCCGTACTGGCTTTCATGCGGCCTCAGCCTTTCGAGAACATGCCGAGCATGCGACGGGTGACGGCGAACCCACCGAAGATGTTGATGCTGGTGAGCAGGATCGCCACGAAGGACAGCACGGTGACGGCGGTCGAGCCGCGGCCGATCTGCAGCAGTGCGCCGATCACCACGATCCCGGAGATCGCGTTGGTGACCGACATCAGCGGGGTGTGCAGGGCGTGGTGGACCTTGCCGATGACGTAGTAGCCGATCACCACCGACAGTGTGAACACCGTGAAGTTCTCGGCCAGTTGGGCCGGGGAGAAGGCGATCACCAGGAACAGGGCGACCATCCCCGCGCCGATCAGGCCCAGCCGGGCGAGCGGCGACAGGGTCCGCTTCGGCGCGGCGGCCGGGGCCGCGGCGGCCGCGGGCTGCGCGGGCTGCGCGGCCGACACCTGCACCGGCGGCGGGGGCCAGGTGAGTTCGCCGCCCCTGACCACGGTCACCGCCCGCTGCACCACGTCGTCGAAGTCCAGCACCATCCGGCCGTCCTTGCCCGGGGTGAGCAGCTTCAGCAGGTTGAGCAGGTTGGTGCCGTACAGCTGGGACGCCTGCGCGGGCAGCCGGGCCGGCAGGTCGGTGTAGCCGAGGATGGTCACGCCGCCCTCGGTGACCACCGCCTCGCCCGGCACCGTGCCCTCGACGTTGCCGCCCTGCGCCGCGGCCATGTCCACGATGACGCTGCCGGGCTTCATCACCGCCACGTCCTGCGCGGTCAGCAGCCGCGGCGCCGGCCGGCCGGGGATCAGCGCGGTGGTGATGACGATGTCCACCTCGGCGGCCTGCTCGTGGTAGATCTCCGCGGCCCTGCGGTCGTACGCCTGCGAGGTCGCCTTCGCATAGCCGTCGGTGCTCTGCTCCTGCTCCACGTCGACCGCGAGGTACCGGCCGCCCAGCGAGGCGACCTGGTCGGCGACCTCAGGGCGCGGGTCGGTGGCGCGCACCTCGGCGCCCAGGCTGCCGGCCGCGCCGATCGCGGCCAGCCCCGCCACGCCGGCGCCGGCCACCAGCACCTTGGCCGGCGGGACCTTGCCCGCCGCGGTGACCTGGCCGGTGAAGAACCGGCCGAAGACGTGCGCGGCCTCGATCACCGCCCGGTAGCCGGCGATGTTCGCCATCGAGCTGAGCACGTCCATCGACTGGGCGCGGGAGATGCGCGGCACGGCGTCCATCGACAGCACGGTGATGTCGCGCTGCGACAGGTCCTGGAGCAGCTGCGGGTTCTGGGCCGGGGCGAGCAGGGCGATGAGCGTCGCGCCGTCGGGCAGCCGGGCGATCTCCTCCGCCGAGGGCGCGTTGATCCTGAGCACGATGTCGGACCGCCAGGCCGCGCCGATCGCGGCGCCCTCGCGGACGTAGGCGTCGTCGGTGAAGCCGGACGCCGCGCCGGCGCCGGACTCGACGACCACCTCGTACCCCAGGCGCAGGAGTTGGCGGACGGTGGCGGGCGTGGCGGCCACGCGGGTCTCGCCCGCTCGGGTTTCGGCCGCGACGCCGATCTGCTGTGGCACTGACTCCGGCATCCGTATCCCTTGTCCCTTTCGGCTCGGCTCTCGGCTCAGATCTCGACGGAAACGGCTTGGCAGGCGGAAAACGGGGCTTGCGCGGTGCGGGCGCCGCAGCGCACGCGGTAGACGTAGACACTGCTGGAACCCGCGGGCCCGGCACAACCCCGTAAGGGGTGGCGGTGGACACAGCGTCCGCACAGCGGCCGTACAGGGGTTGCGCGGGCGCCGCACGGTGTGCGTGCGGTCGTCCGTGCGGTCGTCCGTGCAGCAAGGGGTCCCCCGCGGCCTGCGGGGGACCCCTTGCGGTGCTGCCGAATCTATGCCGAACCGGGGGCGTTCGCGGTGTTCGCCCCGCCGGTGGCGGCTACTGGAGGCCGGCGGCCTTGCACGCCTGGGCGAACTGCCCGGTGCAGATCTGCGCCACGGTGTACATGCCGTCCTTGACCACCGTGTCCTTGATGTTGGCCTTGGTCACCGACACCGCGGTGAGCAGCTTGGCCGGCACGTCCTGGCCGGAGCCGGACTTCGCGGTGGTGTCGGCGACGGACGTGACGCCCTTGCCCTCCAGCAGGTCGACCGCGATCTCGGCGGTCGCGTCGGCCTCCGGCTTGTACGCCTTGTACACCGTCGCCGTCTGGTGGTCGGTCAGGATGCGCTGGATCGCCGCGAGGTCGGCGTCCTGCCCGGTCAGCGGGACCTTGATGCCCTGGCCGTTGAGGGCGGTCGCGATGCCGCCGGCCATGGTGTCGTTGGCGGAGTACACCGCGGCGATGTTCTGCTTGCCCAGCTGAGTGATGGCCGCGGTCACCTTCTGGTTGGCCACGGTGTCCTTCCACAGGCCGCTCTGCTCGTAGGCGATGTCGACCTTGCCGTCCAGGATCTTGTGCGCGCCGGCCTTGAACTGCGCGGCGTTGGGGTCGGCGTCGTCGCCGTTGATCATCACGATCTTGGACTGCGGGGTCGCCTTCGGGCCGAGCGCGTCCAGCAGCGCCTGCCCCTGCAACTCGCCGACCTTCTCGTTGTCGTAGGAGACGTAGGCGGAGACCGGGCCCTGCGCGAGCCGGTCGTACGCCACGACCTTGACGCCCTTGTCGACCGCGGCCTGCACCGAGGAGCGGATGCCCACCGCGTCCTGCGCGTCCAGGATCAGCACCTTGACGCCCTTGGTGATCATCGTGTTGACCTGCTGGGCCTGCTTGGACGCGTCGGCCCCGGCGTTGTCGTAGGACACCGTGCAGTCCGGGCACAGCTCCTTGACCTTGGCCTCGATGAGCGGCTTGTCGAACCTCTCGTACCGGGCGGTCACGGTGTCGGGAAGCAGCAGGCCGATGGACTTGGCCCCGCCCTTGTCCTTGCCCGAGTCCTTCGAGTCGTCCCCCGCCTTGCCGCAGGCGGCCATCGCCAGCGCCATGGAGACGGCGGCGGTCGTGACGACGATGCGTCGTGTCAACGCGTTCATGGAACGTTGCCCTCCCGGAGCGGGCCGCAACGCCGCAGCCCAAGTGCGGGTGAGTCAACTGGCGTTAGTCCCCACTCGTCAAGAAGTGGACGACGATTGCTGCCTTTCGGCGGGAGAATTGCCTGAACTCGGACATGAGGGTGCTCTCCCGGTGGTCACAGGGGTGACATCCGCCGGGTTCTGACGCAGAAGGCGTCCGGCGCCTGCCGATGGGCAGGGGCCGGACGCCGTGGGTGTGCGGGTGCGACGGTGCGTGGTGCGTGGTGCGCCTCCGCGCGGTACGACGGCGCGCGGTGCGTGTGTGCGGTGCGTCTGCGCGGCCCGGCGCGCGGGCTCAGGCGGTGAGCAGCGGCAGCAGCGTCTGCTCGGTGAACTCCCAGAGCAGCGCCGAGTCGTGGGCGTGGAAGGCCGCGCCGTGCCAGTAGGCGCCGCGCCGTCCCTGCAGCCCGTTCAGCGCCCGGTAGAAGCCGCCGGCGACGTCGGCGGCGCTGACCGTCAGCTCGTAGGGGGTGTGGCTGGAGAAGTCGCGGAACTCCACCCGGCTGACGTCCACCGTGCCCTGGGAGCGCAGCCGCTTGAGGTCGGCCACGATCGCCCCGCGCACCGCCGCGTCGCCCATGGGCGTCGAGCTGCCGAACTTCACGTCGTGCAGTCCCGGCACGCTGCTCGGCGAGAACGCGTAGGCAGCGGGCAGCGGCGGCAGGTTGTACAGGGTGTCCGCGCCGACGTTCTGCACCGTGAGGTCCGCCGGCACACCGGTCAGCCGCACCAGACCGGTGTAGTAGTTGCCCTGCCGGAACCGTCCGAGCACATCGCGCTCGTGCGCGTCGAGGTCGAAGGCGGCGAGCCTGGCCGGCAGCGGCGGCGCGGTGATCAGCAGCTTCCCGGCCTTGACGGTGAGCGGGCCGTCCGGGGTGTCGACCCGCAGCAGCACCCCGCCGCCGGCCCGGTCGCGGTCGGTCGCCGTCACCCGCGAGCCGAGCAGCACGTCCTCGCCGAGGAACGCCCCCGCCGCCTCGTACAGCGCGCTGTTGTCCCGGTGCGTGGTGGTCAGGAAGGAGTTCTGCAGGATGCCGGTCACCACGCCGGCGCCGAAGTACTTCAGCACGTACAGCGCGGGCAGCGCGAGGATGTCGTTGAAGCCCTGGCCGAAGGAGTAGGCGAGCTGGGCGATCGACTCCAGACCGTGGGCGGTGACGAAGTCGCCCCAGGGCTGGAGCAGTTCGGCCGGCACCGGGTCCGGCAGGTCGTAGCCCGTCTCCAGGTAGGGGTACTGCTGGAGGATGCCGAGGTACGTGCCGAGGGCGGTGGGCACCGACGGGGTGTAGCCGTCGACGACCCGGCCGGTGCGGAAGTCCGCGTACACGGTGGCGCCGCCGCCGAGGCTGCCGGGGCTGACCAGGTCCACGCCGAACCGGCCGAAGTACCCGCGCACCAGCGGCGTGTCGTGGAAGACCGTCACCCCGATGTCGGTCGTCGCGCCGGTCTGCGGGTCGTGGTACGTCTCGCAGTGCCCGCCGAGCCGGTCCTCGGACTCGATCACCACGACGCTGCGGCCCTCGTCGCGCAGCCGCACCGCGGTGTACGTGCCGGACGAGCCGCCGCCGACAGACCGCGATGGCGGGCGGCCTTGGCCCGGTTGCCGCACACCCGCATCGAGCACCAGCGGCGCCTGCCGCCCGCCGTCGTGTCCAGGTACAGCATCCGGCACCGCGGCGCCTCGCACTCCCGCAGCCGCGCGCGCAGGTCCGGGTCCGCCATCAGCGCGAGCAGGTCGCGGGCGACCAGGGAGAGCAGCTGACGGTCCGTCAGCGCCGGGTGCCGGACCGTCAGGGCGCCGGGCCCGGCCCCCGGTGCGGCGGCCAGCTCCAGGCGCGGCGCGGGCGGGGCGTGGTACGCGCACTCGTTGACCAGCGCGACCGAGGCGAGGGACGGCGCGGCGCCGCGCAGGTCCGACATCGCCACGTCGTACGCGGCCTCGCGCAGCAGCCGCAGGTCGGCGAGGAGCCCGGAGAGGTCCGGCGCGGCGGCGCCGGGAGCCGCGCCGGCCCGGGTGGCCGTACGCGCGTCCGCGTCCGGTTCCGCACCCGCGTCCGGTTCCGCACCCTCGTGCGCGCTTGACCCCGCGTCCGCGTTGGCTCCCGCGCTCGGTCCCTCATCCGCGCCTGCGCCCGCGCTCGTGTCCGCTCCCGCGCCCGGCACCGGCAGTCCGACGCCCTCGCACCACGCGCGCAGCCGTCCCGGGCCGTCCAGCCGCTCGACCGGCGTGGCGTGCCGTCCGCCGAGCGTCGCGACGAGGTTCAGCGCCAGGCACCCGGCGTCGAAGCGCAGTTCGGGGACCGGCCCCCGCGTCCCCGAGCCCGCGGCGTCCACGGTTCCCTCCCGTGTCGTCATAACCGCACCACCGGTTACCCGACCGGGGCCGGAGCCCCCGACACGTACGGGGAGAGGATGTCCGCGACGGCCTGGTTGCGCGGCACCGGCACGCCCGCCTCCCTGCCGAGCCGGGCCACCGCCCCGCTCAGCCACGGCAGTTCGAGCCGGTTGCCCTGGACCAGGTCGCGGTACATCGAGGCGGTCATGGCGGCCGGCAGGGTGTCGCAGAACGCCAGCCGCTCGTCGGCGAACCCCGGGTCCAGGGCCACGCCCCGGGCCCGGCCGACCTCGGCGGCCTCCCGCATCACGTCGTGCAGCAGCGACCGCGCGCCCGGGTCCGACCGGACCACCCCGATCGGCTGGCGGACGCAGGCGGTGGCCGCCGACAGCCCCACCAGGAACACGAACTTCTCCCAGATCACCCGCTCGATGTCCGGGTGCGCCTGCGCGTCGATGCCGGCGTCCAGACACCGCTGGAGCAGCTCCGCCACCCGCCCGCTCGCGGAGCCGTCGAACTCCCCGAACACCAGCTTCTGGAGCGGCGCGTGGTGCTCGACCACGCCCGGCTCGCCGATCGCCGCCGAGATGTACGACACCCCGCCCAGCAGGGACCGCGGCGGCAGCACGCGGCGCATCGCGTCGTCCTTGTCCACGCCGTTCTGCAGCGAGAGCACCGCCGCGCCCGCCTCGGCCAGCGGCAGGACCTGCCGCGCCACCTCCTCGGTGTCCCACAGCTTGACCGCGACGACGACCAGGTCCGCGTGCCCGACCTCCTGCGGCGTGGCCACGACGGCCTCGGACGGCACGGTGACGTCGCCCAGCGGGCTGCGCACCCTCAGCCCCCGGGCCCGGATCGCCTCCAGGTGCCGGCCGCGCGCCACCAGAACCGTCTCGCCCGGGCCGCCCGCCGCGGCCAGCCGCGCCCCGAAGTACCCGCCGACGCCTCCCGCGCCCACCACCGCGATCCGCACCACGGCCCTCCCGTCCGTCGAGTGCCCGCCACGCACGTGACCGGCGTAACTGTTCAGGCGGTTACTCTACCCGGCGCCGGGTGCCCGGCACGCGCGGCGTCCGGCACCCGGCGCCCGGCGTCAGAACTCCTCGTGGTGCCGCGGGTCGCCGCCGAGGCGGTGCGGGGTGTGGGAGGCGATCGACGCCATCTCCCGCTCGTCCAGGGTGAAGTCGAAGACGGCGAGGTTGTCCTGCTGCCGGCCGGGGTCGGCGGACTTCGGCAGCGGCACCGCGCCCGACTGGACGTGCCAGCGCAGCACCACCTGCGCGGGCGTGCGCCCGTGCGCCCGCGCGACGGCGTGCACCGCGCGGTCCTCCAGCAGGTCGCTGCCGCGCCCGAGCGGGCTCCAGCTCTCCACCGCGATCCCCTTGGCGGCGAGCACGGCGCGCAACTCCGCCTGCGGGAACAGCGGATGCATCTCGATCTGGTTCACCGACGGCAGCACCCCGGTCTCCCGCTCCAGCCGGTCGATGTGCTCCGCGGTGAAGTTGGAGACGCCGATCGAGCGGACCGCGCCCTCCTCGCGCAGCTTGACCATCGCCCGCCACGAGTCGACGTAGGCGCCGACCCGCGGCAGCGGCCAGTGGATGAGGTAGAGGTCCACGTAGTCAAGGCCCAGCCGCTTGCGCGACTCCTCGAACGACCGCAGAGTCTGCTCGTAGCCGTGGTCGCGGCCGGGCAGCTTGGTGGTGACGACGATCTCCTCGCGCGGCACGCCGGAGGCCAGGACGCCGCGGCCGACGCCCGCCTCGTTGCGGTAGTTGGCCGCCGAGTCGACCAGGCGATAGCCGTGCGCGACGGCCTGCGCCACCGCGCGCTCCGCCTCGGCGTCGTCCATGGGATACGTGCCGAGTCCGAGCGCGGGCAGCGCCGTTCCGTCGTCGAGCGTGTGGAGCGGAGCTGTGGGCATGAGCCGTTTCCCTTGCGTCGCTGCTGTTCGTGCCGGTCCCCGCTGTCCCCCGGCAGGTCCGGAGATCTTCTGCCCGCCACCCTAGACGGGGGCGGCCGGTGGCGCCCGCGGGGCTCGCGGGGCGGCGTGCCGCGGGGCGGGAGCGACCCTGGACACCCGTGGGGCCCGAGCGCAGTATGGGAGCGCTCCCATATGCCGTCCCCCCACACCACCGGAGGCATCGATGCGCTCTTCCCCGCCGCGGCCCTTCCCCGACCGGCGCTCGCGCCGGCCCGCGCGCCGCCGTCCCGCCCTGTTCACCGCGCTCGCCGTGATCAGCGGCGCCGCACTGCTGTGGGCGGCGGCGCAGGCGCCGGCGCCCGCCGCCACCCCGCGGTCCGGCACGGCGGCCGCCCACGCCGCTCGGACCGCCCACGCCGCTCGGACCGCCCACGCCGCTCGGGCCGCCGCCCACGCCGCCCCCGCTGCCGCCGCCGCTCCCCGCGCCGCGCAGGCCGACGTCGTCGGCAACGCCACCCACTTCGACGGCCTCGGCCAGCCCTACGGCGGCTGCGGGGTGCCGCAGGCCCAGCTGGACTCGCCGGACTTCGTCGCCCTCAACGTCTTCAACACCCCCGGCGACTACGCGAGCTACCCGCGCCCGGTGCCGCCCGCCCAGTCGTCGCGGATCGGCGCGTGGGACAACGGCCTCAACTGCGGGCGCTGGGTGCGGGTCACCATCGGCGACTACTGCACCGGGGTGAACGACGGCGCACCCGGCCAGCCGTTCTGCCGCGGCGGCTCGTGGACCGCGGACTCCTACGACGGCGCGACGCTGACCATGCTGGTCGCCGACAGCTGCGCCGACGCCAACGCCTGGTGCCGCGACGACCCGTACCACCTGGACCTGGTGACCTCCTCGCTGGGCCGCTTCACCCAGGGCGGCGTCCCCGTCAGCGGCCTCGCCGACCACTGGAACAACCGGCACGTGTCCTGGTCGTACGTCCCGGCCCCCGACTACAGCGGCGACATCAGGATCGGCTTCCTGCAGGGCGCCCAGCGCTGGTGGGGCGCCGTCGCGGTCTCCCACCTGCCGAACGGCGTCCACGGCGTGCAGTACCTGGCCGACGGGACCTGGCACGACGCCCAGCCTGACAGCGACATGGGGCAGGCGTTCGTCCTCGCCCCCACCACCTCCGGCGGCACCGACTTCAGCATCAGGGTCCGCGACGCCTCCGACGCCTACCTCTTCGCCGGCCGCGTCTACGACTTCTCGCTCCCGGCCGCCTGCGCGAACTCCTGCTCCGCGCCCTACACCGCGGTGACCTACACCACGCGGTGACCGGCGCCCCGTCAGGACCGCCGCCCGCTGTGCTCGCGGGCGGCGGTCCGATGGCGGTCCGGCGCCGGGGCCGCGTAACGGCGGCCGGCCCGCGGCCTCAGCAGCCGATGGGCGAGGAGCCCACCGCCACGTCGTCGAACCACAGCGTGTCGTCACCGGTCGCGTAGCTCTCCCAGCCCAGCCGCAGCGCGGTCGGGCGCGGCGGCGTGGTGCGGCTCAGCCACTGCTGGTCGACGTCCTGCGTCGGCACGCCGTCCACGTGCAGACCCGGCACCTGCTGGTCGTTCAGCCAGGTGTCCAGGTGCGGCGCCGAGGTGTCGATCGCGAACCGCAGGCACTGCCAACTGCCCGTCGGCAGCGGGCTGCTGAGCGCCACACCGGCCGGGCTCTGGGCCGGCAGGGTGGCGTCGTCGGTCTCCCGGTTCCACTGCAGGGCGCCGTTCTGGCCGCCGATCCGCAGCGCCCGGCCGCCCTGCGAGGAGTCGGGCATCGACACGAACGCCACGTGCGAGGCCGGCAGCGCGGTGGTGTGCCGCACCCACAGCCGGACGTAGACCACCGGGCCGACCGTCGACAGGTCGTGCGTGGAGGCGACGAAGGCGTGGTTGCAGTAGCCCGCCTTCCCGTCCACCCGCAGCGACTTGGTGCCGCTGTGCGCGACCGCGGAGTCCACCGTGACCGTGCCGGTGCCCTGGCAGTCCGGCGCGGTGAACTGCCAGTCCCCGGAGGGCGTGCTGCCCGTCTGGTCCTCGAACCCCGAGCAGATCACGGCGCTGCCGCAGTTCGCGGGCGGCGACGTCGGCGGTGACGTCGGCGGAGAGGTCGGCGGTGATGTGGGCGGCGAGGTCGGGGGAGAGGTGGGCGGCGTGCCGCCGTCGCAGGCCGCGCCGCCCAGGGTGAACGCGCTGGGCGCGGGGTCGGCCGACTGCCAGGTGCCCTGGAGCCCGAAGTCCACCGAACCGCCGGTCGCCAGCGAGCCGTTGTACGCGGCGTTGACCGCGGTGACGGCGGTGCCGGTCTGGGTGACGGTGGCGTTCCACGCCGAGGTGACGTGCTGGTCGCCGCCGTAGGTCCAGCCGAGCTGCCAACTGCTCACCGCGGGGCCGAGGTTGGTCAGCCGGACCTGCGCGGTGAAGCCGCCGGACCACTCGTTGACGGTGTACGTCACCGAGCAGCCGCCGGCCGTGGCGGCCCCGCTGGCCGGGATCGCGACCGCCGCGGGCACGAACAGGGCCGCCGCGGCGAGCAGCAGCAGCCACAGGCGCGGGCGGCGGGATAAGCGCGACCGGAGCCGGTCGCGTGCGGTACGCATGTGCGCCTCCTGGGATGTGGGGGGAATGGGAGCGCTCCCACATATGAGAGCGAGCCCGGGCCGCACTGTCAATCCCGGTGACGCACGGGGAAGCGCCGGCCGCCCCCGCGCCGGGAGCCGGCGGCGGTCCGGGTCCGTACACGACGCGGGGGCGGCGGCCTGCCGGCCTCCGCCCCCGTGGGTCGCCGCGTGCTCAGCCCTTGCTCGACCCGAGTGCCAGACCGGCGATGAACTGCTTCTGCAGCAGGATGTAGACCACCAGCGTCGGGATGGCGGCGATCATCGCCGCCGCCGCGATCAGGTTCTGGTTGCTGACGAACTGCCCCTGGAGGTTGGCGAGCGCCGAGGTGACCGGCCGTTTGTCGCCCGACGACATCAGGGTGATGGCCCAGAAGAAGTCGTTGTAGATCCAGGTGGTGAGCAGGGTCGCGAGCGCGGCCAGGGCCGGCCGGCACAGCGGCACGGTCAGCCGCCAGAAGCGGGTCCACAGGCTCGCGCCGTCCACCAGCGCGGCCTCGTACATCTCGCCGGGGATCGACTTCATGTAGTTGCTCAGCACGAAGACGCAGAAGCCCAGCTGGAACGAGACGTTGATGACCACGAGGCCGAAGATGGAGTTGTACATCAGGCCGCTGCTGCTGACGAAGTGCGGCAGCGTGATCTTCAGGTAGATGCGGTACAGCGGGGTGATGATCACCTGCTGCGGCAGCAGGTTGCCGGCCGTGAACAGGATCAGCAGCGCGACGTTGATCTTCACGTCGACCCGGGTGAGCACGAACGCCACGCCGGAGGCGAGCGCCAGCACGATGATCACCGCGGGCACGGTGATCAGCACCGAGTTCCAGAAGAAGTGCGGCATGTCGGACTGCGTCCACGCCTCACGGAAGTTCTGGAAGGTCAGGTGGTGCGGCATCGACACGTAGCCGTACTTGCGGGTGTCGGAGTACGGCCGGACCGCGACGTAGAGCGCGAACAGGATCGGCAGCACCCACAGCACCGAGGCGACGATCAGGAACACCTGGGAGGCGACCTTGCCCCACGGCTTCGGCTTGACGCCCGGTCCGCCGGCGCGCGGCGCGGCGGTGGTCCCCACCGCGGCGCCGGGAAGGGTCTCGGAACTCAACTTGACTCCTCCCGGCGGAACGTCTGGTACAGGAAGATCGAGATGGGCACCAGGGAGATCACCAGCAGCACCACGCCGAGCGCCGAGCCGAAGCCGACCCGCTGCGTCTCGCCGACGATGTTGGTGGTCACCAGCACGGACAGCAGTTCCAGTCCGTTGATGCCCTTGTTGGTGATGTACACCAGGTCGAAGGCTCTCAGGCTCTCGATCACGGTGACGACCATGATGACGATGTTGATCGGCTTCATCACCGGGAAGACGACCCGCCAGAACGTCTGCCACGGGTTCGCGCCGTCGACCAGCGCGGCCTCGCGCAGGCTCGGGTCCACCGCCTTCAGGCCGGCCAGGTAGAGGATCATCACGTAGCCGGCCTGCCGCCAGGTCGCCTCCAGCAGCACCGCCCACAGGTTCAGATGGGGGTTGCCGAGCCAGTCGATGGCGTTGTCGTTGTGGTTGCGGCCGATCACCGTGTTGATCAGGCCGTAGTTCTGGGAGTACACGAACTCCCAGATGATGCCGATCAGCGCCAGCGACAGCATCACCGGCAGGAACAGCAGGCTCTGGTAGATGCGGGTACCGCGCAGGCCCCGGTCGAGCAGCACCGCGAAGAGCATGCCGAGCGGGGTGGCGATCACCACGAAGACCGCGAGCCAGATCAGGTTGTGCCGGACCGCGGGCCAGAACTCGGGGTAGATCGTGGCGGCCTGGTGGTAGTTCTGCACGCCGTACCAGCAGCCGTTGTTGAGGATCGACGGCATGTTGGGCTGACACGTCTTGGTGTGCAGACTGCCCACGCCGTTCCACTTGGTGAACGACAGCAGCACCGTGCCCACCGCGGGGAACCACACGAAGGCCAGGTCGAGCAGGAGCGGGATGCCCAGCAGCAGCGCGACCACGACGCGGTCGCGGACGGTCATATGGCGCATGCGGCGACGGCGGCGGGCCGGGTCATGCACCTGGGAGGCGGAACTCATCAGGAGTAGATCGCCTTCGCCTGTGCCTCGGCGCTCTTCTGCAGCGAGGCGATGTTGCTCGTGCTCGGGTCGTCGATGAACTTCTGGCAGATCGAGATCATCGCGTTGGCCATCGCCGGGTCGGAGTCGCGGTCCATGAACTGCGCGACCGACTTGCACTTGGCGATCTCGGCGACCGACTTCTTCTGGATCGCGTTGTACGTGGGCACCTGCAGCCCGTTGACCAGGCCGACGTCCCACTGGTCGGACTTCAGGTACGCCGACTCGGCCGGGCCGGTGCCGATGTACTCCAGGATCGCCTTGGCGGCGTCGGTGTTCTTGGACTTCTTGCTCAGCATGAAGCCGTCGGTGGGGGCGTCCATGTAGTCCTGTCCCCACTGCGGGTTGATCGCGGGGAAGGTGAAGAAGTCCAGGTCGTCCAGGTTCGCCTTGTCGGTGACGTACTGCGCGGCGACCTGGTTGGTGCCCTGGAACATCATGCCGGCCTGCTTGGCCTCCAGCGCCTTGGTGGCGTCCTGCCAGATCCGGCCGTTGGCGCCGGTCTGCAGGTAGGGCATGATCTCGGCCCAGTGCTGGAAGACGGTGTGCACGCCCTGGTCGGTCCAGGGGATCTTGTGCTGCATCAGCTTGATGTGGTAGTCGTACCCGTTGATCCTCATGTTGAGGATGTCGAAGGTGCCGAGCGCCGGCCAGCCGTCCTTGTCCGCGAACGCGATCGGGATCAGGCCGTCGGACTTCATCTTCTTGGCGAGCTTGACGTACTCGTCCCAGGTGGTCGGGATCTCGTAGTGGCGCTTGGCGAACTCGCTCTTGTTGTAGAAGACCACCCACGGGTAGTTGTAGATCGGCACCAGGTACTGGTGGCCGTCCAGGCCCGTGGACAGCTGCTTGGCGGGCGCGCTGAAACTGCCGCCGATCTTCTCCCAGACGTCGTCGATCGGCTCGACCAGGCCCTGCGCGGCGAAGTACTGCATGCGGTAGCCGGCGAACCAGGTGAACAGGTCGTCCGGGGTGCCCTGCAGGTAGCTGGTGATGTTCTGCTGGAAGGTGTTGTGGTCAACGGTGTTGATCTTGACCTTCACCTTGGTGCTCGCGGTGGCCGCGGTGGTCAGCGACGCGAAGGCGGTCTTCGGCGCGGGGTCGGAGTAGTTCGACCCGAAGGTCACCGTGCTGCCCGCGACCGGCTGGGAGCTGCCGCCGCTCTTCTTCTTGTCGTCATCGCTGGAGCTACAGGCGGTGAGGAGCCCTCCGGAGACCGCGGCGAGGCCCGCGGCCCCGGCCACCCCCCTGAGTACGTTCCTGCGCGACGCGGACAGGCTGTTTGCCGTGCTGCCCGACGACTCGACGTCCGACATGGTGCCTCCATGTGTGTGTGGGCGTTACTGGGGGGCCGAAGGCGAAATGCTGGCGGATTCGGGAGGTTTCTGGGCGGCTCCAGCACCGATCCGTTTCCAACAGAAGTCACCAAGATGAAACGCCATCGCAACTGCAGGGTAGTTCTACGCCACATGCACAAGGTCGTCAACGTTCCGATGGGGATGCGTTGCCGGACCGTGATGTGCACGAGGTGTTGGAACATGTTCGCTTCCGGTCGATGGTGCCGCCATGCGGCCGACGCCCCCAACGTACCGGCCGCCACCCCGCCCACTCAGGAGGGACGCGGTCCCCGCGGGCCGGCCCGGGTGGCGTGAAAGCTGCCCCGCAACTCGCGGAGGGTGCCGCGCGTTGGAGGATGGGCCGGGGGTCCGCCCCCGGCCCGACGCCTCGTCCGAAAGGCTCCCATGAAAGCTGAAACGCGCCCGTCCGCGGCCCACTCCCGCATCCTCGGCGTCGGGGCGTACCGACCGCGCCGCGTCGTGGACAACGAGGAGGTGTGCCGCACCATCGACTCCTCCGACGCGTGGATCCGCAGCAGGACCGGCATCGTGAGCCGCCGCTGGGCCGGCCCCGACGAGACGCTGGGCGTGATGGCCGAGCAGGCGGCCGGCAAGGCGCTGGCCGCCGCGGGACTCACCCCCGAGGACATCACCTGCGTGATCGCCGCGACCTTCACGCACCTGATGCAGACGCCGGCCGTCGCCACCGAGATCGCGCACCGCGTCGGCGCGACCCGCGCCGCCGGCTTCGACGTCTCCGCGGGCTGCGCCGGCTTCGTGCACGGCGTGGTGCTCGCCTCGGACATGGTGCGCGCCCGCGGCGGCCACGTGCTGGTGGTGGGCGTGGAGCGGATGTCGGACATCCTGGACCTGACCGACCGCTCCACCGCGTTCATCTTCGGCGACGGCGCCGGCGCGGTGGTCGTCGGGCCGGCCGAGGAGCCGGGCATCGGCCCCGCGGTGTGGGGCGCGGACGGCTCGCAGGCGGACGCGATCCGGCAGAGCGTGCCCTGGGACACCCTGAAGAAGGACCCGGGCCACCCCTTCCCCGCACTGCGCCAGGAGGGCCAGCGGGTGTTCCGCTGGGCGGTCTACGAGATGTCCAAGGTCGCCCGCCAGGCGCTGGACGCGGCCGGGGTGGCCCCCGGCGAGCTGCAGGCGTTCGTCCCGCACCAGGCCAACGAGCGGATCATCGACAGCATGACCAGGGCGATCGGGCTGCCGCCCGGCGTCGCGGTCGCCAAGGACATCGTCACCAGCGGCAACACCTCGGGCGCGTCCATCCCGCTGGCGATGGACGCGCTGCTGTCCTCCGGGCAGGCCGCCTCGGGCGACACGGCGCTGCTGCTCGGCTACGGCGCGGGGCTGTCGTACGCGGCGGTCGTGGCGACGCTGCCCTGAGGGGCCGGCGGGGCCGGCGGGGCCGGCGGGCCGAGGGGCGTGGGT
>JAJSZB010000369.1:0-13632 GCA_050613715.1 Streptomyces sp. IBSBF 3018 | reverse complement strand
ATCGGGGTGTGTGCGGGGTGGGGGTCAGTTCCGGACAGTTCCGGTCGTGGGGCCGATCGGTCGTGCGTCAGTTCTGTGCGTGCGCTAGCCTCTGGACTCAGACACCACCCCCGGAGCACACCCGCCCGGGAACCCTCCTCGGAAGGTACTCCCCATGGGGGATCAAAAAGGAAAGTCGTCTACGACTTCACTCGCTGATATCTTGCAGCGCATCGGAAATCACCAGACGACTGCGGTGAATTCGCGGGCCCGCCTCTTTTCCATTCTTGCTGCGGTCGGAGTGAGCGCGGATGAGGCTGATGAGATGGTGTGCGCGATTGAGGCCGGTGCGGTGGCCGCTGTCTATTCCGGCGTCGCGGATATGGAGGCGGATGCGCCGGACGGGCGGGGCGAGGTGTACGGGCAAGGCTGGTTCGACGGTGTCCGGAAGGTCACTGACGAACTGGCAGGCCAAGCGGATCGGTTGTACGGCCACCGGGGGCGGGCCGCGCGGTTCGGTCTGCGGGTCCCGGCGCCGGGCACGCTCGAGCGGGCGCCGGATCTCAACGGACCGGCGGAGGTGACGCCGGAGTTCGTGCAGCAGGTACTGGAGATCGCTGAGCGGCACTACACCGCGCTGAGCGGGCGTCCGAGTCCGAGCTCGGAGGATTCCAAGGACACGCTGGCGGTGGTCCTACCCACGGTCCGGGTCTCGGGAGTAGCCGGGTATCCGCAACGTCTGGAGGAGTTCGCGCAGGCCAACCGGGTGCGCTTGGAGCGGCTGTTCCGCGTCTACGGGCCGGGTGGTCTGTATCCGGACGGGGTGTACGGCTTGGTGGAGTGGCCGGAGAGCATCGTGCTGTGCGAGCGGATCGAGACTGACTGGCTGTGGCTGGAGAGTGAGTGGGCTGATGCCGACCACTCGGAGCTGCAGTTGGACCGGCTGCGCGAGGCGTGGCTGTACGGCACGAAGGGGGAACGGTGATGGTGGCCGTCGTGACGGGTGCGGAGCTCGTGGAAGAGACCGTGGCGATGACGCCTCTGCCGCACCAGATCGAGGCCTCGGATGCGGCGGTGCGCGCGCTCGAGCTCCAGCCGGGCCGGCAGATGCCCGAGCAGGGGCTACGGACCCAGGTCATCGCCGCGACCGGGTCCGGCAAGACCTTCATGGCCGTACTGACCGCGCACAAGCTCCGCGCCGGCCGCGTCCTGGTCCTCGTTCCCACCCTGGACCTGCTGACGCAGATGGCGGCCGCATGGCGGGCCGGCGGCCGGACGGGCCCGTTCTACGGGATCTGCTCGCTGCGGGCGGAGGAGGCGCAAGGTCTGGCGGCGTGCACGACGGACGTGGACGAGCTGGTGGCGTGGACGCGCGGCCAGGAGACGCTGACGGTCTTCGCCACCTACGCCTCGGTGGGTCTGGGGACGCTCCAGCGGGCGCATGCGGCCGGCCTCGCACCGTGGTCGCTGGTGGTCGTGGACGAGGCGCACCGGACCAGCGGGCGCGGTTCGAAGCCGTGGGCCGCGATCCACGACAACACGAAGGTGCCCGCTGACCGGCGGCTCTACATGACCGCCACCCCGCGGGTATGGGAGGCGCCGGAGACCGACGAGGGCGGCAGCGGTGCGCCGGTCCTGGTCGCCAGCATGGAGGACGACCTGGACGGCCTGTTCGGCAGCGTGGCGTACAAGCTGACGCTCTCCCAAGCCCGCAACCTCGGGCTGGTCGCGGCCTGGCAGGTCGTATGCGTCGACGTGACCGACCCGGAGCTCCAGGCGGCCGCGCTGCTGGGAATCGAGGCCAGGTCGGACAACGTGCGCGGTTCCCGCCTCGCCGCGTTGCAGACCGCCGCGGTGAAGACTGCTTCGGAGCGCGGGCTGCGCAGGATGCTCAGCTTCCACTACCGGACCAGCGAGGCCGAAGCGATGGCGGCCGGGGTGCCGGCCATTGCTCAACGGCTGTGGGAGGACGACCCGGAGACCTACCCGGAGCCCGATCGGGTGTGGTCGGACTGGCTGTGCGGCGAGCACAGCCCCAAGCGCCGGCGGGCGACGCTGGCCACGTTCGCGGACCCGGTCGGCGAGCGCGTCGACGGCAACCTGGTCCCGATGCGGCTGCGACTGCTGAGCAGTGTTCGAGTCCTTGGGGAAGGCGTGGACACGCACGGCTGTGACAGCGTGTTCTTCGGCGACGTACGCGGCTCCGCCGTCGACATCCTCCAGATCGTCGGCCGGGCGCTGCGCATGAAACCGGGAGAAGGCAAGGTGGCGAGCTTGGTGGTACCGGTTTTCCTCGGCAAGGGCGAGGACCCGGACGCCATGCTCACCAGCAAGGGGTACAACTCCTTGGCCCGGATTTTGGCTGCGCTCCGTAGTCACGACGCGGACACCGTGGAAGCCCTCGCGGAACAGCAGTCGAACAGCCGGAACCGGAAACCGTCGGCAGCCGAGCGCGACGCAGCGGGCCGGGGCGAGGAACGCGGAACGTCGGCCCCCGCACAGAGCCTGCTTTCCTTCTCCACCCCGCGCGACCCCGCCATCCTGGCGCAGTTCATGAAACTGAGGATTCTCCAGCCGGAAAACACATACTGGCGCCAGGGAATCCAGGCCGCCACCCGGTACGTGAAAGAGAACGGGGATCTGAAAGTCCCCTACGCATTCACCACGCCGGAGGAATGGCAGCCCGCCGGATTTCCACTCGGGACATGGATTGCCGACCAGAGGCGGTTCTACAACGCGGGTGAGATGAAGCCCGCACGAGCCAAAGAACTCGAAGAACTCGGCATGGTCTGGTCCCACTGGGACGTCGCCTTCGCCGAGGGACTGTCAGCAGCACAGGGGTGGGCGGCCGAACACGGGCACTTCCTCCCGCCCACGAGCGCCACATGGCACGGATACCCCATTGGGGTATGGGCCAAGAATTTGAGGACCGCGGGCCGCCGGTTGGCGAAGGTCGAGGCGCGGCGTCAGCGGGGCCTGCCGGTCGGCTCCACCACGGGCGTGCTGACCGAGGAACGCAGGGACGCCCTGGAGGCGATCGACCCGAGCTGGTGCCCGGCCTGGCCCGTCGCCTGGCAACGCTGCTACCGGCTGTGCCGCAACCTCATCGAGGCCGGAACCGAACTGCCCACCGGCCCCGGGCAGATGACGCTCCAGGGCGAGGACCTCGGCGCGTGGGTCCAGGCACAGCGGCACGGCTGGGACCAACTGCTGCCCGCGCAGCAGTGGATGCTGGAGAACATGCTCCACATCGGCCCGGCGGAGCCCGACGAGCGGCCGCCAGCGCCCCGCACGCAGGCGGACAAGTGGGCGGCGAACATGGCGGCCGCCCGGCAGTTCCACGCCCGCGAGGGGCACTTCCAGGTGCCGAGGAAGCACGTCGAAGAGATCGACGGCGTACCCCACAAGCTGGGCATGTTCACGGACAACGCCCGCCGCCGGGCCGACAAGCTCACCCCGGAGCGGCGCGCGGAACTCGACGCGCTGGGGATGCGCTGGGCATAGGGCCAAGCCCTCTGTGTTGGTTCGCCCCGCGACGGACGGAACTGGCAGCTCGTTGAGCGAGCTGGGGACGTTGAGGTGGGGCGATGGGCATCGAGAACTGGATGTCGGCAGCGGCCGTACTCGATAAGCCGCTGGCCAGCGGTTTGTGGCGGATGGCTCCGCTGCGGGGAGAGATGACGCAGTCGTTCCTGGGCCGGCTGGCCGCGGGGTACGGCATGGAGTTCGGCTCTTTGCTGGCCGCCGTGGTCGACGTGGGCGGCCGGTCGAACACGATGGGGCGGGCCCAGCCGGACAGCGAGGTCTTCCTGAACCGGCAGGCGCGGGAGTGCGTGGCGGCGCTGTGCCGGGTTCCCGAGGAGCATCTGGCGCGGGCGCTGCCTGCCTGGGCTCAGGAGGAGCCGAGGAAGCGGTATCCCGCGGGGTCGGCGGCGCAGTTCCACCGCACGCCGGAGATGGTGCGGCCCTGGGGGCCGGCGTGTCCCGGGTGCGTGGCGCGGCGTGCACGGGTGGCGAGGTCTGCGCGTTTGTATCTGGGGCCGCAGGATCGGCTGTGCTGGTCGCACGGCTTCTGGCTGTTGCAGGTTCCCGGCACAGTGGGCCTATTGGTGGACGTGTCAGGGTATCGGGAGGCGGCCAGGGCGCAGCGCCGCCATGCAGGACTGCTGCGCCGGAGTCCGGTGGGGGCCGCGGCCTTCGAGGTCGCCCAGGCGGTGACCGCGTCGTGGTGGTGGCGGACGTGGCCGCAGGAGCACCTGTGGCCGGCCCGGCTGCGGGCGCTGCGGGCCGGCGCGATGGAGTGGGAGATGTGGCGGGTGGTGGCGCGGGAGTTGGTGACGTATCCGGAGACGGTCGCGCTGGCCGTGGTACTGGCCGACGCAGGCTTGCGCCGGCGTGTCGCGGCCGGGAGTCGTGTCCCGTTCCGGCTGGGTGATGTGCCGGCGTTGCTGGCGGCGGTGGCCGGTGGTCTGGGGCGTCCCTGGATGGTCGAGGGCTTGGCACAGCAGACGTCGGGACCGCTGTTCGCGTGGGCGTACCAGTGCGTGCGAGCCGGGGGCGAGGGCGAGGCGGGGCAGCCGATGTGGGCGCTGGCGCCGGCACACCGCCTGCGGGGTGTGGCCGACGAGCTCGCCGAGCACGCGCAGAGCGGGCAGGGTGGCACGAAGGGCAAGCGGCGGCGTGGGTACAGCAAGAAGTCCGACAACGCCTTCGCCGCCGGCCTGGCGCACGCCGCCCAGTACGCCCGCGACCACGGGAACCTCGCGGTACAGAAAGACGCCGTGGTCGGTTCCTTCAAGCTGGGTGAATGGCTCAGCAACCAGCAGGTCAAGGGGTGGGCGCAGGCTCCGGAGCGTGTGCGGGCGCTGGAGGACCTGGACCCGTGGTGGAACGTGCCGTGGCCCATGCAGTGGCAGCGCTCGTACTACCGTGCGCGTGACCACGCCGCCGTGGACGGGCCTCCCGACGCGGCCGCGGGGTTCCCCGGCACGCAGATGCTGAACGGGGAATGGCTGTACCTGCAGTGCACCCATTACGCGTCTCTCCACCCCGAGCAGCAGCGTCTCCTGGCGGACATCGGCATCACCGCCGCCGCGGCCCGCGCAGCCCAGCCGCGGCGGCCCAGCATCTGGGCGGGATTCGAGACCGCGTTGGAGCACGCCAGGTCCTACGTCGCCGAAAACGGCCACCTGGCGGTGACGAGAAAGACCGCCTACAAGGGGTACCCGCTGGGGATGTGGGTTGCCGGCCAGCGCGACAAGGCACGCAAAGCGGCAGGGCCCACCGTCCGCTCCCGTGCGCTGGACGCCGTCGACCCGTGGTGGAACCCGCCCTGGCCCCTGACCTGGCAACGTACCTATGCCCGCGCGGGCAGATGGGTCGACACCGGCCGCAGGCTCGAGCCGGGCCGCGGCTTCCCCGGGCTGGACGCAGAGCTCGCGCTGTGGCTGTCGCAGCAGTGCACCGCCTTCCAGGCCCTGCACCCCGGGCAGCAACAGCTGCTGGCCGGCCTCGGCCTCACCGCCGGTACCGCCGCCTCAGCGCAGATCCCGATCCCGGCGTCTGTGGCCGAGTCAGGGTGGAAAGCGGCCGCTGATCCTGGCGGAGCGGCCGGGATGTCGAGCGCTCGCTCCTTCGCCCGCGCCGCGGGCCACCTGGCCGTGTCGCACGGCCACATGCACCACGGGTATCCGTTGGGCCGGTGGTTGGCCGAGCAGCGTGGCCGGGACCGCCGCTACCAACAAGCCCACGGCTCCCTCTCCCCTCGCGGCCGGCTCCTGGCCGAGCTGGATCCCTGGTGGAATCCGCCCTGGCACTACACCTGGCAGCGGTACTACCAGCAAGCCCGCCACGAGCACCGGGAAGGCCGGCTGGTCGTGTCGCCGCCCGCCGGCCCGGCCGACCTCCACAGCCCAGACAGCGAAGCCGCGGCATGGCTGCGCCGGCAGTGCGCCCGCTACGACGTCCTGCACCCCGACCAGCAGAACCTGCTGGCCGACATCGGCATCACCGCCACCCTCGCCCATGCTCTCAGTGCCGGCGCCCGCCACCAGCCCGTTGATACGGGGCTGGACCACGCCCGCAGCTACGCGGCCGTCCACGGGAACCTGGCCGTCCCCGGGCCCACCCAGCACAACGGCTTCCCCCTGGGCGCCTGGCTCCTGCGTCAACGCCACCGCGCCGCCGAAGGCCGCACCAACCCCGCCCGGATCGCCGCACTCAACGCCCTGGACCCGCACTGGAGCCCGCCCTGGTCCCTGACCTGGCAACGCACCTACCACCGGGTGCGGGCCACCACCGCCAACGGCAACCCGACCAAGGCCGACCAGCGCTGGATCACCGCCCAGACCCTGCTGTGGGACAGCCTCCACCCAGCCCAACAGCAACTCCTCACCCCGCTGGGAGCAGGCCCCTCCCAGGCGCTGCCCGCTCCTGCTCCCACCGCCGCACGCCGCTACCCGACCCCCGCCGGACTCCCCCACGCCCGCACCTACGCCGCTGTGCACGGGAACCTGGCAGTCCCCACACCCACCCAGCACAACGGCTTCCCCCTCGGGCGCTGGCTCCTCCAGCAACGCCGCAAAGCCCGCACCGGCCGGCTATCCCCACGCACCCGGCAAGAACTCGCCACCCTCGACCCCTGGTGGAACCCACCCTGGCCCTTCACCTGGCAGACCACCTACCACCAACACCGCACCGCCTTGGCCACCAGCCGGCCCATCCCACCCGCACTACAGCACTGGGCCCACAAACAAACCGCCACCTGGGACCAGCTCCACCCCCACCAACAAGCACTCCTCACAGCCGCTGACATCACGCCCCAGCCAGCTCCGTGAGTTGGCTTGTGCGGCCCCGCCGCTTCGGATGTAACTGCCCGCGTGACGGGGAGCACGGTGACACCCTCCTCCGAACCGCCCCCGCCGGCGCGGGGAGCACAGTTGCGGATGGCCGGAATCTGCCGGGATACGGGGAACAGCCCCGCGCGGGCGGGGAGCGCTAACCAGCGGCGCGCGATCGGCTGCCACCGCTTGGGAACAGCCTCGCGTGCGCGGGGACCACGCAAGTCGACTGGCGTGGCAGAACAGCAGTGGGGGGGGGGGGGGGGGGGGGGGGGGGGGGGGGGGGGGGGGGGGGGGGGGGGGGGGGGGGGGGGGGGGGGNCCCCCCCCCCCCCCCCCCCCCCCCCCCCCCCCCCCCCCCCCCCCCCCCCCCACCCAACGGATCGTCTTGAGTCCTCAGCTACGTGAAGGACTCACGTGGAGGAGCACGCCTATACGCGTTCTCCTGTCTGCGGGCACACCAAGGAAAACAGCACCGTCACCGCGTCCTTCCATCAGTCATCTGGTCAGGGTGGGCGCGGAACGTCTCGATCTCCCGGACCATGCGCTCCACTGCTGCTTCCACGCTCGCGCTCCGGATGTCCACGACTTGTGGCGATAGAGGACGGCGGCCAGGTGAGTCAGGCAAAGCACATACCAAATCCACCTGCACGATGACGTTTGGTGGGGCGCAGAGATCGACCCAGCACCCCTGGTTCACCGCACGCGGAGAAACCATCTCATCTTCTCTGTTCTGTTGCCTTCCTTCTAGCAGGATTTCCAAGTAACCCTGCGCGTCCTCGTCTCCCATTTCCGCAGCTTTCACCCACCACGGCAATGCCTCGTCGTCGCGGTCCAGGTACTCCCATAGCTCTGCGATTTCCCTGACATCCGCAGGCGTAGCCGAATAACTGGCTACCTTGAGGAGCAGAGAAGCCAGGGTATGAAGCGCGTTCCTCCTGTCCCCTGGGTCGGCTGGACCGAGATCCGTGGCAGGTGTGGAATCGGGGACTGTGTGGCCGGCGGGGGCCGGGGGCCAGCCGATGAGCTGGCCCCCCTCCGCCTGTGCCGGGTCTCCGGACATCCGGGGACCCGCGTGAAGGGCCTGGTGAGCCCGATCGGTCAGCAACAGCACGGCGAAACGACGGAACTCCTGGTAGGTATCCGCCCGGCTCCGGAAAAAGTTCACGCTGTTACCTCCTCACTAGGTTCGCTGACAGCCTTCTGCAGCCGCCTTACGGCTGCGCGAATGTAATGCTTGACGGTTTCTTCCTTCAGCCGCAGCCGCTTCCCCGCTTCTGCAGGACTCAGGTCCTGGATAAGGCACAGGGTTACGACATCGCGCATCTTCGGAGGAAGTCCCGCTATCAGTTCGTCAAGGCCCTCGCGGGCCATCTCATATGCGGCGTCAGGGATTCCGATACTCGAGGCCCGCTCGGGCATCTCATGGTCGGGCATGAAGACCGTGAGGCCGCTTTTACTGCGACGGAACTGGTCGGTGAGGGCGTGGCGTACTGCGGTGCGCCCGTAGCCGGAGAGCGATCCCGACTTGCTGGAGATCGTCTCCCACTTACGGAACAGGTTCAGGTACGCGACCTGCACAGCATCTTGCGCGCTGTGCAGGTCGCTGCCCCTGTACTGCGCGTAACGCAGGAACGCCTCGTAGGTCTCTCGGACGAAGTCCTCGAAACCCGCGAAGGGCTCGTCGTTCACGCAGCCTCCCCGCGGTACAGGGCCGGCTGGCCCGTCCCCGCGTAATGCTTGTAGATCACCCAGTCCGGCTGCCCGGACCGGAACCGCACGGCCGCGCCGCCCTGGGGCAGCGCGGCCGCTACAGCGGTCATCGTCGTGCGGTCCTCGTACTCGGCCCGGGACTCGATACGCGCCCGAAGGCACAACTCGATCACCCGGTCCACGCGGCGCACCACGCACATCGCCAGGGCAAGGAGCGGGATCAACGTCCCGCCCTCCCCCAGCAGTTCAGGCCAAGCCACAGGCCCAGCTCCTTCTGACGATCCGTCCGTTGGGGTGGAGCACATCACGGCCTCCGCCTCTTACACGCAGCGGGACCTCCAGATCCGGATACCGCCGACCAAGATTTTTTCGGCCTGCGCCGGCTTGATGCTGCAAGGTCGCAAAAGCGCGAGGTCAGGGGCGCGGAAGGACTATCGCGTCCCGAGGTCACGCGGTCCAGGCGCAGGTCCGTTGCCCTCTGTGCGTGGACGTCCGTCGGCGGGGCCCGGGACGGAGGACTGAACCGCTGCGCGGAGGGGCGGCGTTCGCGAAGAATGTGGTGGATGACTGAGGAGTACTTCCGCTCGGATGATTTCGAGATCGTCTGGCCGCGATGGCTGGTGAAGGCGGAATTGGATCGGCTGGTGGAACTGCCGGGCCGCCGGCAGCCCGGTTCGGACGCCGGATACAGCGCCCGCTGGGACGGCCAGGTCGAGCAGTTCTTCCGCGAGGCGTTCGCCCACCACGAGGCGGTCGAGGAGTGGGAGCGGGCCCGGCAGGCCGATCCGGCCTGGAATTCGTGGACGAAGCTGGGCGATATGCCCTCGGTTGAGCGCGGCATGGGGTGGCTGCAGCTGGTGCGCCAGCATGTGGCGGACCTGCCGGAAGTGCGTGCCCGGTTGCCGTACTGGTCCCAGCGGCACAAGAGCAGCCGGCAGGAGGCACCGGCGCGGCTGGATCCGGCACAGACTGCAGCGGCCGTCGCCGCGGTGGTGGGTGAGCTGGCGGAAGCCGGTTACCTGGTGTGGGCGTTCGGCCAGGAGTGCGTGGACGGAGACGCGTGGGGGGCTTTGGGTGAGCACCCTGGCGAGGCCGTGCACCAGGCGCTGGGACGCGACGGCCTGTGGCCGATCAGTTCCTGCCACACCCAGTACACCGCCGACGATCTCCTCGACGTGGTGGAATTCCTTGCAGACCACGTCCGCCGCCCTACGCTCTCCTGGCCGCACGGCTTCGGGGACTGCGGGCGACACTTCGAGCAGTTCGACCGGTTCCGGGGACTTCAGGTCTACCGCTGGCGGATCAACGCGATCCTGCACCGCAGCACCCTGCGCGTCACTCTCGGCGAGCACGGGCGGCTGGAGCGCACCGCCCCGCCCGGCGTGGAGGAACTGGTCGAGACCGCCCCCACTGTGCCAGGCGTGCACGACGCCGACAGCGACGAACTTGCACACGCCCTCCACCAGTTCCGCGCGCGCGGCGCGTCGGTCCTGGACCGGCGACACGCTGTCGTCGTGCTGGCCGGCATCCTGGAGCGCCGCCGCAACCTGCTGAAGAACGAACTGCTCAGCAAAGACGAAGGCGCACTCTTCCAGATCGCCAACGGCTTCGCGATCCGCCACCAGCGAGCAGACCAACGCAGCGACTACAACGCCGACCTGTATCTGGAATGGATCTTCTACTGGTACCTGGCGACCATCCACCTCACCAACCGGATCGCCGCGGCGCAGCAGGCCGGGTCGGACAGCCCGACGCCAATGGCCCAGGACGCCGGATGACGCAGGCCGTGGCCGTATCAGCGGCACGGACAGGAATCTTCCGGGTGGTTCCACTGACGGGTGAGACGACCTGGTCGCTCCTGCAGCGGACCGCCGCCGGATACGGCATGGACGCCGAAGGACTGCTGGGTCACTGGCAGTGGCGCAACCACCGTCCCCGCCACAGCGGCGGCGATGTGCGAGCGGACGCCGAAGCGCTGCTGGATGCCACCGGGCGCGAAGTGCTGGCAGGGCTGTGCGGGGTGGAGCGGGAGGTGCTGGCCCGGGCGCTGCCGTCCTTGGCCAGGGAGGAGGAAGCGCTCACGGTACGTGGAGGTGGCGGAGTGCCGCAGGGGCTGTGGCGGGTGGCCGACGTAGTGGGCGGTCCGGTGGCGTTCGGGTGCCGCTTGTGTGCGGCGCGGCGTACCGGGGCGGCAGTGCGGACGGTGCGGTACGCGCCCCGTTGGGAGCGGGTGTGCGTACGCCATGGGCGTTGGCTGCTGGACGCGGACGCCGATCAGCCGCTGGAGCACCTCGATCTGCGGAGCTTGCCGGAAGTGGTGACGGCGCAGCGGCGGTGGGTCCTGGTGGTGCGGCGGGCCGTACGAGCCGAGGCGGAGTCCGGGCAGGTATTCGGCCTCGCGCACGCGGTGGTGGCCCGGTGGTGGGAGCAAGCTCTGGCCTGGGAGCGTGAGGAGATCTGGCCGCGCCGGCTGCACCTGGTCGCGGGCGGCGATGCCGGGCCGGAGTTCGAGCGGTGGCGGGCCGTTGCCCGGGACGCGGTCATCTTTCCCGAAGTGGTCGCGGTCGCGGAGGCGTTGCTGGATCCGGTGATGGCGGAGCTGGTGTGGCTCGACAGCGGGGCTGGGCGTCCTCGGCCGCTGCCCGCGGACGGGGCGTTCTGCCGAACATTGGGCGAGCGGGTGGGGCGGCCGTGGCTGGGGCCGCTGGCCGCAACCGACCATGGCGGGCCTCTGATCGCGTGGATGGGCGGCGTCATCCGACGCCGCAACGGCCGCCCGTCCGTCGGCGACCGATCGGAAGACCCGTGGTGGGTACGGCGGGAGAACCAGCCCGTGCCCATGGCGACCGCGCTGCGGCTGCTGGCCAAGGAGAGGAAGGAGGCCGGCTCCGGCACCCGCTGGCGCTCCACCGTCTCCCCCGAGCAGCGCATGCTCATCGCCAGCACCATCGACAGCGCCGAGGAGCAGTTGCTCCAGCTGCGCGGTGTGCAAGCCGGTCCGACTGTCGATGTCGCCCGGCGGCTGCTGCGCGGGCTGATGCACAGTGCTGGTCTGATCGAGAACGCTTGGAAGCGGACCGCGGTGGCTGCGGTGAACGGCGGGGTGCCCCTTGAGGAGGTGGCCCGGTGGGTGGACATGCCCGTCGAGGTCCTCCGGGACCTGCTGGCCCCCGGCGGGAAGGAGGACGGCGGCTGAGAGCGATGCGCCAGGGGCGGTGGGCTGTTCGCTGAGACAGCACTCGTTCGTGGCAGAAACGCTGAAAACTCCGATATGTGCTGGCGGGAGCGGGTTGGCTGGCGCGGGTGACCAGCACAGGAGCAGCCCGGCGCCGAAGCCGGGCAGGGCGAGCGGCCGTGGAGCGGGGCGGCGGGTTCGAGGCGGTGTTCCTCGACCCGGTGGGGCAGGCGGTGCAGCAGCGGTGGGCGGATGCCGCCATGACGGTGGCGTTCGAGGATTTGCCGCCGGTGTCGGCGTTCCCGGTGATGCCGGGGCGCCGGTGGGGGCCGGGCCTGTGGTGGTCGGCCACGACCGGGCGGCATGTGGCCGCGGGGTCGAACGCGATGCGCGTCCAGCTGATGGTCCTGGACCGCGACCGGCACGTGACGGGCCTGGCGGGGCGGCCGGTGCGGCTGCTGTGGCGTGATCCCCGCGGGCAGGTGCGATCCTGGGTGCCGCAACTCTTCGCCCGGTACGCCGACGGCACCGGGCTGCTCGCCGACTGCCCCAGCCACACGGGCGCCGGCGGTCAACGCGCCCTGGGCGCCGCGGCCGCGCTGCACCAGGCGTGCGCACAGCTCGGCTGGCGGTACGAGCGCCTGCCGCCGCTGGAGGAGGTACCGGCGGCGAACCTGAAATGGCTGGCCGGCTACCGCCACCCCCGCAACCAGGGCCGGCCCGGGCTGATGGACGCCGTGCTGGAGACGTTCGCCGCCCCGCGGCCGCTCCTCGAGGGTGCCCAGGTGGTCGGGGACCCGATCGAGGTGCTGCCGGCGCTCTTCCACGCCCTGTGGCACGGCCAGCTGACGGCACGCCTGGGCACGCCGCTGCACGAACGGGTCCTCGTCGGCCCTCGGGGCTGGAGCGGATCCGAGACGGGAGGGGTCAGGTGAGCGTGCGGCGCAATGCCCGGCCGGCTGTGAAGGTCGGCGTTCATGTCCGGTTCCGTGGCGTGAAGTGGCAGGTGGTCGCCCTGTCGGGGCAGGACATCCACCTCGTCGGCCCGGACGGCGGCGGTCAGGTCGTGCTCGCCGGGCACCTGTTCGCCGACCCCGGCTTCAGCGTCATCGGGGCCGACACGCCTCAGGCCGCACCGCAGTGGGGGCTGTTCGAGACCGCTCCCGCCGCAGCACGCGAGAAGGCGCTGGCCTGGCGGCGGCACGTCAGGGAAGTCGAGTGCGGCCTGCCCGGCGGGCCCGGCAGCGCCGGCAGCCAGGGAGCGGTGCGGCCGCAGTACGACCCGAAGCGGCACACGCTGGCGAAAAGGGAGCAGGCCAAGGCTGAGGAGCTGACCGCGCTCGGGTTCGGGAGGGTGTCGCGCACCACGGTGCAGCGCATGCGCCTGGCCTACCGCAAGCAGGGCCTGTGGGGACTGCTGGACCACCGCAGCACCCGCGCCGCGAGCCCGACCGGGCGGGCCGACGAACGTGTCCTCGCCGCCGTGCGCGAGGCTCTGCGCCGCCGCCGGGGCCGCTCCAAGGGCACCGTCAACGGCCTGTTCCCGCTGATCAACCAGATCCTCCAGGACCGGCACGGCCCCGGCACCGTGCCCGCCCCGTCGCAAGCCACGCTCTACCGTCTGGTCGCTGCTCTGGCCCGGCCCGGTGAGCTGCCCTCCGGGCCCGTCCGGCAGGTGCCCGCGAGCTTCGAGGGGCAGGCCTTCACCCCCGCCAGGGCGCTGCGGCCCGGCGAGCAGGTCCAGATCGACACCACCCGCCTGGACGTCCTCGCCCTCTTCGACGACGGGCGTCTGGCCCGGCCTGAACTCACCATCGCCGTCGACGTCGCCACCCGCGCCATCCTCGCCGCAGTGCTGTGCCCGAGCGCGACCAAAGCCGTCGACGCCGCCCTGCTGCTGGCGGAGATGGCCGTCCCCCACCCCGCC
>JAJSZB010000368.1:0-7140 GCA_050613715.1 Streptomyces sp. IBSBF 3018 | reverse complement strand
TGAGGGGGCCGGTCGGGTGACAGTGGGGCGGGTGTCGCGCGGGTCGCGGACGCGGGGCCGGCCGGCCGGACACCATGGCGGCATGATCATCCATGGCATCTCCCAGGGACGCCGCGCGCTCCGGGCCGGCGTCGGCCTCGGGGCGCTCGCCGCGCTCTGCTCGCTGGCGGTCCCGGCTCCGGCCGAGGCACGACCCGCGGCCGCCCCGGCCCGCGCCGCCGCCCCTGCCGCCGCACCCGGTTCGACGGCCGCTCCACGTCCGACCGCCGCCGAGGCGGGCACCGACGCGTACCTGGACTCCGTACGGGACGACCCGCGCCTGCTGCGCGACTTCTTCCTGCGCATGCCCAAGGGCGGGGACCTGCACAACCACCTGTCCGGCGCGGTCTCCACCGAGTACCTGATCCGGCAGGCCGCCGCGGACGGGCTCTGCATCGAGACCGCGACGATGACCGCGGTCGAGCCGCCCTGCGGGCCCGGCGCCCGCCCGGCCGCCGACGCCACCACCGACCGCGCCTTCCACGACGCGATCCTGCGCGCCTGGTCCATGCAGGACTTCCCGCCGGACGGCAACGGCCACGACCACTTCTTCGACGCCTTCGGCAAGTTCGGCGAGGTGACCTGGAAGCACCGCGGCGCGATGCTCGCCGAGGTGGCCGACGAGGCCGCCGCGCAGCACCAGTTCTACCTGGAGACGATGGTCACGCCCGCCTCCGACGGGGCCAAGAAGCTGGCGGCGCAGGTCGGTTGGGACGGCGACTTCGCCGCCACCCACAAGCGGCTGACCGCCGGCGGCAAGCTGGACGCGGTGGTCGCGCAGGCGCGCAAGGAGGCCGACGACGCCGACGCGGAGTTCCGCGCCGCCGCCCGCTGCGGCACCGATCGCGCACGCCCCGGCTGCGGCCTGGAGGTCCGCTGGATCTCCCAGGTCTCCCGCGGCACCGCGCCCGAGCGGGTCTTCACGCAGATGGAGGTCGGCATGCGGCTGGCCGAGGTCGACCACCGGTTCGTGGCGGTCAACCTGGTGCAGCCGGAGGACGGCGAGGTCGCGCTGCGCGACTACAGCCTCCAGATGCGCATGCTGCGCTATCTGCGCGGGGTCTACCCGCAGGCCCATGTCACCCTCCACGCCGGTGAGTTGCGGCCCGGGCTGGTCAAACCGGCCGACCTCGCCTTCCACATCAAGGAGGCCGTCGGCGTCGCCGGCGCCGAACGCATCGGCCACGGCGTGGACCTGCTGCACGAGGACGACTGGCAGGCCACCGCCCGTACGATGGCCGCCCGTCAGGTCGCGGTCGAAGTGCCGTTCACCAGCAACGCGCAGATCCTCGGGGTCAAGGGCGACGAGCACCCCTTCGCCACCTACCGGGCGTACCACGTGCCCGTCGTGCTGGCCACCGACGATCAGGGCATCTCGCGCATCGACATCACCCACGAGTACGCGTACGCCGCCCGGACCTACCACCTGTCGTACGAGGACATGAAGGACCTGGCGCGCGCCTCGCTCCAGTACGCCTTCCTGCCCGGCGCCTCCCTGTGGCAGGGCGACCCCACCGCCCGGGGCTACCGCCCGCAGGCCGCCTGCCGCGGCCAACTCCCGGGCAGCACAGGGCCGTTGACCCTCGCCTGCCACCGCCTGCTGGAGCGCAGCGCGAAGGCCGCCGTGGAGTGGCGGCAGGAGGCGGCGTTCGCCGCGTTCGAGAGGACGTACGGCGCGCCGCGCTGACGCCGTGCTGACACGGCGGTGATCGGGTCGCCGACGAGGCCCCGGTCCGGCACGGGGCCGGCCGGGGCCGCGCGGGCTACGCGCCCTTGCGGCAGCGCGCCGTGATCTCCGCGCCCAGCTCCGGGGTGAACGGCGCGGGCGCGGCCGCCGCGGCGTCCGCGGCGGGTGCGCCGGCCGGGCCGAGGCCGAGCGCGGCGCCCAGGGCCGCGCCGTGCAGGTCCACCGCCGACTCGATCAGATCGGCGAACGTCGCCACCGCGCCGCGCCCGCGCACCCATGCCGTGGACCACACGCACACCGCGGCCACCGCCGACGGCCACCACAGCGCGCCGCCGAGCGCGTAGAGCACCGCCCACCCGGCCAGCACGGTGCTCGCGTCGAGCGCGCCCGACGCGGTCCGCAGCTCCTCGCGGACCTCGCTGGGCAGCACCAGCCACAACCGCGGCCAGCACGAGGCGAGATCGAGTTCGTACTCGGCGAAGACCCGTACGTCCGCGCCCGCCAGCCGGTCGCCCATCCAGGTCGGCCGGACCGGCGGCGCGAGGCTGATCCGGTTGCGCCGCCGGGCGGCCGGCGACGGGTCCCGGCCCGCGCCGGCCGCGGCGGCCGCCTCGGCGTGGCGCTCCTGCCAGCGCCGCAGCCGCCGCCGCGCCAGGCGCTCGCGCGGGGACCGCGCCCACCAGGGCCAGTCGCCCAGCCAGGCCGCCCGCACCAGCCGGCCCGCCCCCTGCGCCGCCAGCCCGAGGGCGCCCGCGGCCAGCAGCAGCGCCAGCGCGGCCAGCGCCACCGCCGCGCCGCCCTGCTCCTGGACCCGCCGCGCCGCGTCGGTGGCCTCGCGCACCAGCCGGTCGGCGGACAGCGCGTCGCCCTGCCCGACCAGCAGGCCCACCGCGAGCTCCCCGGTCAGCAGCAGGCCGGGCAGGACCAGCACGGAGACCCAGCGCTCCGCCAACTGCCGCCCGACGTCGACGAGAAGTCCGGTCATGCGGACCGCTGCCGGCGCATCCTGGCGCCGTGGACCGCGCACGCGGCGACGCTCACGCCCGGCGGGCGGACCCAGGTGCGGTCGCAGACACCGCGCGGGCAGGCGTAGACCTCGACGCCGTAGCGGTCCTGCCGGGTCGCGGGATAGACGATGCCGCCGGGCGCGCGCACCTCGGGGGCCTCGGGGAGGTCCAGGCGGCGCAGCAGCGCGGTGACGCCGTCCGTGCGCCCGGCCGCGGCGGCCGAGACCGCGTCCTGGAGCCGGTCGTCCAGCCCGGCCTCCCGCGCGGCCTCCCGCAGCCAGGGCAGATTCTCGCAGAGCCGGGCGATCTCACCGCGGTCGTCACTCATAACCGCCAGATCGTAGCGGTGAGTTCGGCGTGAAGTAACTATGGTGGAAAGCATGGCACTGCCGTACGCACGGTCCATCGCGGAAGAGCACCTCTACATGCGCCTGCACCCTTGCGTGTGCGGGTCCACGGCCAAGACCGGGATCGGCCACGCCACCGGCGTGATCGCCCAAGGGCTCACCTCCGAGCACGAGTTCGTGTGCGGGGGATGCGGGGCCGAGCGCCGTTTCGTGTTCCGCATCCCCGGCCTCGCGCCGCGGTACGCCGACAAGTACGGCGGTCCCGACCCGTCGCAGATCATCGACGCGGGCGAGTGGCGCATCGTCGCGCTGCACGCCATGGACCGGGCGCTGCGGCTGCGCCGACAGAGCGGCGGCGTACGGAAGATGTTCCACCGCGGCGATCCGAAGCCCGAGATACGCCAGGCGTTCGAGGAGTCCCTGGCCGCGTACCAGGAGGTGCGCAAGTTCATCCCGCCCGGCGCCGACGAGGTGCCCGACTCGGCGTTCTTCACCGAGGCCGGCCGCAGGATCAGGGCGCAGGAGCCGGACGTGGCCTTCACCCGGTCCTTCGTCGACGCGATGATCGACGGCGTGCGCTCGGACCTGGCGGACGTCAGGTGACCGACCCGGTCCTGGAGGGCCTGCGCGAACGCATCGAGCGGTACCGCGCGACCGGCGACGCCGCGGCCGTCCTCGACCGCGAGGTGGACCTCGAACTCGGCGCGCTGCTCGGCCCCAACGAGGGCTTCGACCCCGCATCGGACTACGTCGGCGGCATGGTGCACTGGCTGCGCTACCGGGCCGGCAGTACCTCCGGCCGCGATCTGACGGAGGCGGCGCGGCTGCTGGCACTGGTGCACGACCACGGCGGCGGGTACGACATCCCCGGCCCGCTGCGGCTGATCCTGGAGTGCCGGCGTGGCGGGTGAGACGCGGCGGCCCCGGCGAGCGGGCGGCAGGGACGGAGGCGGAGGCGGCAGAGGGGAGCCGGGCGGCGACGCGGGGGAGCCGGGCGACGGCGCGGACGACGGCCGCCGCATCCCCTGGACACGCGCCGAGTTCGACGCGGCCGTCGACGCGCTGCGCCGCTCCTCCCTGCCCGACGTGGACGTGACGCCCGCGCAGTGGCGGAACATGCTGCACGACGACACCGATGCCTCGCGCTTCCGGCAGGTGGTCGCCGGCGCCACGCGGCGGTTCGTGCCGGACCGCAGGCGGACCGACGCCTCCCGCCAGCAGGGTGACATCGCCCTCCAGCTACGGGAGTTGGGCGAGGCGGTGCTCGCGCAGTGGGGACGCACCCGTGATCCGCGCACGCTGCGCATGGCCGTAGCGCTGTGGCGCGAGGCCGTCACGCTCGCCTGGCTGACCGACGTGGTGACGTCGATCGGCGACCTGGCGTCCCGCTTCCTCGCCGCCTACCACCACGACCCCGCGCTGCCCCTGCTCGACACCGCCGTACGGCTCGGCGAGGACGCGGTGTTCGACCCCCCGGCGTTCCCGCAGACCCGCCCGCGCCGCGTGCTCGTCCTCGCGGAGGCCCTGCGCTGCCGCTTCGAGCACACCGCGGACCGCGGCGCGCTGGTCCTGGCCGCGACGCGCTACGAGGAGGCGTCGTCCGCCCCCGACACCCGCGAGGCGGCCCGCGCCGGGCTCGCGGCCGTCCGCGCCCACATGGCCGAACTGACCGGCGAGCGACCGCCGCCGGAGGGTAAGGCGGTCGGCTCGTCCGCCGTGACGAGCGGGTACGCGGCGACGGGCCGGTACGCCGCCACGGGTGAGCCCGGGGGGCCGCTCGTACGGGCCGCGGACCTCACCGACCTGGCCGCCTCGGATCTGGAACGGTTCCTGCGGGCCGGCGACTCCACACGGCTGGAGGAGGCGGTCGCCGCGCTGCGGCGCGCGCTGGCGCTCACCCCCGCCGACCACCGCGACCGGCCGCTGCGGCTGGTCCGGCTGGGCGTCGCGCTGCGCCACGCGTACCGGCGCCGGCCCGAGGCCGCCACAGCGGTCGAGGCGGTGGCCGCGTGCCGTTCCGCGCTGAGCGGGGCGATCGACCGCGAGTCGGTACGCACCGCGGCGGTGGCGGCGCTCGCTCTGGCGCTCGTGGAGCGGTACGGCGCGGACGGCGGCGGGCCCGAACACCTCGCGGAGGCGCGGCTGTTGGCCGCCGAGCTGGCCCACGCGTACCCGCCGGGGCATCCGCGCCGCGCCGCGGCGCTCGCCGAGATCGCCGACGTGCCCGAACTGGCCGCGGCGGCCGGCCTGCCGGCGGCCGGGACGCCCTACGCACCGCCCGGGGGTGCGGCGGGCACGGCGCGTACCCCGGAGGCAGGGGGTGGCGCGGAGCCGGGGCGTGGCCCGGAGGCAGCCCATGCGCCGCACGTCGGCACGTCGCCCACGCCTGCGCCGCCGGTGCAGCCCGCGCCGTCCCGGCTCGCGCCGCCGCACCTCGCGCCGCCGCCCGGCGCGGGCCCCGCCGCGGTGCCGGGCTCCGCCACGAGCCCCGGCTCCGCCGCGGACGCCCCGGGCCGCGCGCAACTCCTTCTCGACGGCGCCGCGTTCTCGCTGTCCCACGCCGACCCGCGGACCGCGGAGGGCGCCTACGCCGAGGCCGCCCGCACCACCGGCGCGCCCCTGCGCGTCCGCGGTCTCGCCACCCAGCGCTGGGCCCAACTGGCCGCGGACAACGGCGACTTCGACGCGGCGACCGAGGCGTACACCCTCGCCGTCGACCTGCTCCCCGAACTGGTCGCCGACCTGGAGCGGCGCGACGACCAGGAACACCAGCTGCTGCCCTTCGCCGGCCTCGCCTCGGACGCCGCCGCGTGCGCGCTGAACCGCGGCGCCGACCCCGCTGAGGCGCTCGACCTGCTGGAACGCGGCCGGTGCGTGCTGTTCTCGCGCGCGCTGGGCGAGCCGCCGGTGCGGGTGGACGAGGTCGTACGCTCCCAGGTCGCCGCGCACGGACCGGTCGTGGTGGTCAACGTCAGCCGGTTCGGCAGCCACGCCCTCGTCCTCACCGCGGAGCGGACCCGGGTCATCCCGCTGTCCGGCCTCACCCCGGAAGTGGTGCAGGAGCGCCGCGTCGCGCTCGACCTGGCCCAGGACCTGCTGCGCGCCCCGACCGCCGCGCCCGAACTGCGGCGCGCCGCTGGGCGGTTCGTGACGCGGCTGCTCGGCTGGCTGTGGGACGTCGTCGCCGGGCCGGTGCTGGACGCGCTCGGCCTCGGCCCCGCCTCCGGGCCGCTGCCCCGGCTGTGGTGGCTGCCGACCGGCCAGCTCTCGCTGCTGCCGCTGCACGCCGCGGGCCACCACGCCGCCGCCGACGGCCGCGCCACCCTGGACCGCGTCGTCGGCTCGTACACCCCCACACTGCACCAACTCCTGCGCGCCCGGGCCTCGGTGGGCCGCCGTCCGCCCGACCGCTCACTGGTCGTGGCCATCGGCGAGACCGCCGGGGCGCGGCTGCCCGCGGCCCGCGGGGAGGCCGTGGTGGCCGGCGCGTATCTGCCCAACGCCCGTGTGCTGCTGGACGACGCGGCCGACCCGGCCACCGTGCGGACCCATCTGGCCGGCGCCGGCTGGGTGCACGTCGCCTGCCACGCGACCACGGACGTGGCCGACCCCTCGGCGAGCCGGCTCGCGCTGACCGGCGGGGACCTGTCGGTGGTGGACGTCGGCCGGATGCGGGTGCCCGACGCGTACTTCGCCTACCTGTCCGCGTGCGGCACCGCGCGCGGCGGCGACGCGCTCTCCGACGAGGTCATCCACATCGCCTCGGCCTTCCAACTGGTCGGCTACCCGCATGTGATCGGCACCCTGTGGCCGATCGTCGACGACGTGGCCGCGCGGATCGCCACCGACGTCTACGCGGGCCTCGACCCCGCCGCCGACCCGGCCCGCCTCCTGCACACCGCGGTCCGCCGCGTCCGCGACGAGTACGCCGGCAACAGCCCCCTGCTGTGGTCCTCCCACCTGCACACCGGCCCCTGACGGCTCCTTCGCCACCCCCTCCCCGCGGCCGAGGAGTTCCCCGGGTCACGGGCGGGTCCGGTTCACGAGCGGGGGCCGGTCA
>JAJSZB010000367.1:0-7149 GCA_050613715.1 Streptomyces sp. IBSBF 3018 | reverse complement strand
GGGTAAGTACGCCCGAGGGGGGCTTCGGGGGTAGCAGGGGGGAACGAGAAAGGGGTCCGGCCTCGTGCCGGACCCCTTTCGTCCTCCCGGCCCACCACCGCGCTGCCGCGGTGAGTTGTCCACAGGCCGGCGCCGCGACTGCGCGAACTGTCCGCGCCCGGCGGTATTTTCGACAGCGGATCACCACCGCAGCCGGGAGGAGGCCGGGCATGGCCGAGACCGCAGCACCTCACCTGTCCGTGCTCGAAGGCGTCCTGGAACGGATCACGTACGCCAACGAGGACAACGGCTACACCGTCGCGCGCGTCGACACCGGGCGCGGCTCCGGCGACCTGCTCACCGTCGTCGGCTCACTGCTCGGCGCGCAGGTGGGCGAATCCCTGCGGATGCACGGCCGTTGGGGCTCCCACCCCCAGTACGGCAAGCAGTTCACGGTGGAGAACTACACGACGGTGCTGCCCGCCACCGTCCAGGGCATCCGCCGCTATCTGGGCTCGGGCCTGATCAAGGGCATCGGCCCGCGGATCGCCGAGCGGATCGTCGACCACTTCGGCCCCGGCACGCTGGAGGTCATCGAGTCCGAGCCCAAGCGCCTGGTGGAGGTGCCCGGCCTCGGCCCCAAGCGCACCCGGCTGATCGCTGCGGCCTGGCAGGAGCAGAAGGCCATCAAGGAGGTCATGGTCTTCCTGCAGGGCGTCGGCGTCTCCACCTCGATCGCGGTGCGCATCTACAAGAACTACGGCGACGCGTCGATCTCCGTGGTGAAGAACCAGCCCTACCGCCTGGCCGCCGACGTGTGGGGCATCGGCTTCCTGACCGCCGACCGGCTCGCCCAGGCCGTCGGCATACCGCACGACAGTCCCGAGCGGGTCAAGGCCGGCCTGCAGTACGCCCTGTCGCAGGCCACCGACAGCGGCAACTGCTTCCTGCCGCAGGAGCAGCTGATCGCCGACGCGGTCAAGCTGCTCCAGGTCGACACCGGCCTGGTCATCGACTGCCTGGCCGAGCTCGCGGCCGACGAGGAGGGCGTGGTCCGCGAGCGGCTGCCGTCGCCCGAGCCCGGCGGCGAGCCCGTCACGGCGGTGTATCTGGTGCCGTTCCACCGGGCCGAGATCTCACTGGCCGCACAGCTGCTGCGGCTGCTGCGCGGCCCGGACGACCGGATGCCGTCCTTCCAGGAGGTGGACTGGGACAAGGCGCTGTCCTGGCTGGCCGGCGCGACCGGCGCGGACCTGGCCCCCGAGCAGCAGGAGGCGGTGCGGCTGGCGCTGACCGAGAAGGTCGCCGTGCTCACCGGCGGCCCCGGCTGCGGCAAGTCCTTCACGGTGCGCTCCGTGGTGGCGCTGGCCCGGGCCAGGAAGGCCAAGGTGGTGCTCGCCGCTCCGACCGGGCGGGCCGCCAAGCGGCTCGCGGAGCTGACCGGCGAGGAGGCCTCCACCGTGCACCGGCTGCTGGAGCTGAAGCCCGGCGGCGACGCGGCGTACGACCGGGACAAGCCGCTGGACGCGGACCTGGTGGTGGTCGACGAGGCGTCGATGCTGGACCTGCTGCTGGCCAACAAGCTGGTCAAGGCGGTGCCGCCCGGGGCGCACCTGCTGTTCGTCGGCGACGTGGACCAGCTGCCCAGCGTCGGCGCGGGGGAGGTGCTGCGCGACCTGCTGGCCCCGGCGAGCCCCGTGCCCGCGGTCCGCCTCACCCGGATCTTCCGGCAGGCCCAGCAGTCCGGCGTGGTCACCAACGCGCACCGGATCAACGACGGCCAGTCCCCGGTCACCCAGGGGCTGCCCGACTTCTTCCTCTTCCCCGAGGAGGACTCCGAGGCCGCCGGGCGGCTCACCGTGGACGTGGTGGCCCGGCGCATCCCCGCCAAGTTCGGGCTGGACCCGCGCCGCGACGTCCAGGTGCTGGCGCCGATGCACCGCGGCCCGGCCGGCGCCGGCGTGCTCAACGGGCTGCTCCAGCAGGCCGTCACCCCCGCCCGCCCGGACCTGCCCGAGCGGCGCTTCGGCGGACGCACCTTCCGCGTCGGCGACAAGGTGACGCAGATCAGGAACAACTACGACAAGGGGGCGAACGGCGTCTTCAACGGCACGGTCGGGGTGGTCACCGCCCTCGACCCGGTCGACCAGAAGCTCACCGTGCGCACCGACGAGGACGAGGAGGTCGCGTACGACTTCGACGAGCTGGACGAGCTGGCCCACGCCTACGCGGTGACCATCCACCGCTCCCAGGGCAGCGAATACCCGGCCGTGGTGATCCCGGTCACCACCGGCGCGTGGATGATGCTGCAGCGCAACCTGCTCTACACGGCCGTGACCAGGGCGAAACGCCTGGTCGTACTGGTCGGGTCACGCCGCGCGATCGGGCAGGCGGTGCGCACCGTGTCCGCCGGAAAGCGCTTCACGGCTCTCGACCACAGGCTCGCCCAGGGCGCAAAATAGGCACTCCGTGCCACTTTTCGGCCCGATGGCCGACCCCGAGTGCACACCCCAGTGCCAAATGGGGGACAGTGGACGTAGTCAGGGCACCTCGAAGAAGAGGCAACACCGTCGGTGAGGGAATGACGTGAGCGACAACTCTGTAGTACTGCGGTACGGCGACGGCGAGTACAACTACCCCGTCGTGGACAGCACCGTCGGCGACAAGGGCTTCGACATCGGCAAGCTGCGCGCCGACACCGGCCTGGTCACCCTGGACAGCGGCTACGGCAACACCGCAGCCTACAAGTCCGCGATCACCTTCCTCGACGGCGAGCAGGGCATCCTGCGGTATCGGGGCTACCCGATCGAGCAGGTCGCCGAGCGGGGCACCTTCCTGGAGACCGCCTACCTGCTCATCAACGGCGAGCTTCCGACCGTCGACGAGCTGTCGGAGTTCAAACGCGAGATCTCGCAGCACACCCTGCTGCACGAGGACGTCAAGCGGTTCTACGACGGCTTCCCGCGCGACGCCCACCCGATGGCGATGCTGTCGTCCGTGGTCAGCGCGCTGTCGACGTTCTACCAGGACAGCCACAACCCGTTCGACCCCGAGCAGCGCAACCTGTCGACGATCCGGCTGCTCGCCAAGCTGCCGACGATCGCCGCCTACGCGTACAAGAAGTCCGTGGGCCAGCCGGTGGTCTACCCGCGCAACGACCTCGGCTACGTCGAGAACTTCCTGCGCATGACCTTCGCCGTCCCGGCCGAGGAGTACCAGCTCGACCCGACCGTGGTCAGCGCGCTGGACAAGCTGTTCATCCTGCACGCCGACCACGAGCAGAACTGTTCGACCTCCACCGTCCGGCTGGTCGGCTCGTCGCAGGCCAACCTGTTCGCGTCGATCTCGGCCGGCATCAACGCCCTGTGGGGCCCCCTGCACGGCGGCGCCAACCAGTCCGTGCTGGAGATGCTGGAGCGCATCCAGGCCGAGGGCGGCGACGTCGACTCCTTCATCCGCCGGGTGAAGGACAAGGAGGACGGCGTCAAGCTGATGGGCTTCGGTCACCGCGTCTACAAGAACTTCGACCCCCGGGCGAAGATCATCAAGGCGGCGGCGCACGACGTGCTCTCCGCGCTCGGCAAGTCCGACGAGCTGCTGGACATCGCGCTGAAGCTGGAGGAGCACGCGCTCAGCGACGACTACTTCGTCTCCCGCAAGCTCTACCCGAACGTCGACTTCTACACCGGCCTGATCTACCGGGCCATGGGCTTCCCGACCAGCATGTTCACCGTGCTCTTCGCGATCGGCCGGCTCCCCGGCTGGATCGCCCAGTGGCACGAGATGATCAAGGAGCCGGGCTCCCGCATCGGCCGCCCGCGGCAGATCTACACCGGCGTCGTCACCAGGGACTACGTGCCCGTCGAGGCCCGCTGAGCGGTCCGCGCCCCGCGCGTCCCGGCACGCCCCGCACGACGCACCGCGCGCAGCGGTCCACGAACGAAGAAGCGCCCCGCGACGGATCCCCCCACGGGTCCGGCACGGGGCGCTCCCGTTTCCCGGTACGGATCCCCCCACGGGTCCGAACCGGGCGCTTTCAGTGTGGCGTGTCCAGTGTGACGCGTCGCAGCCGGGACGAGAAACCGGGAGGGCCGCTCAAAGCTCCCCGGCGTCGCCCCGGCGACGCAACCCGGACCGTCCCCCAAGACGGTCCGTACTGCACTCCCCAGCACCCGCTCCGCCGGGAGCGGGGTGCTCAAGACGTAAGACCCACGAACCACCGTAATGGTTACGTTCCAAGCTATGTGATCTACGTCTCGGAAGGGAAGCCGTTTCCGCAGGCTACCCCGCTCGCGGCCGGTTCGGGGCGATCCCGTAGCGTGCTGTCTCTTCTTGAGGGGCGGAGCACATGGCAGACAACGCGGCGCAGGTCCGGAACATCGTCGTGACGGGGGGAGGCACGGGCATCGGTCTGGCCGTCACGACGCGGTTCGCGGAGGCCGGCCACCATGTCACCATCGTGGGCCGGCGCCGCGAGGTGCTGCACGCCACCGCGGCCGACCTGCGGTCCCAGCGCGGTCTGGACGTCACCCCCGTGGTGTGCGACCTGGCCGACCCCGACGACGTCGAGAGAGCGCTGCCGCAGCTGCCGGAGCGGGTGGACGTGCTGGTCAACAACGCCGGCAGCCGCGAGCTGGCGACCGGCACCGGGCCGCACGGCCTGTTGGCCCGCTGGCGCGGCGACTTCGAGCGCAACGTGCTCACCGCCGTGCTCGTCACCGAGTCACTGCGCGACCGGCTCACCCACGACCAGGGCCGCGTGGTCACCGTCACCTCCGTCGCGGCGCTGCGCGGCGGCGGCTCCTACGGCGCCTCCAAGGCCGCCCTGCACGCCTGGAACCACTCCCTGGCCGCCCAGCTCGGCCCGCAGGGCATCACCTGCAACATCGTGGCGCCCGGCACCGTCGCGGGCACCGAGTTCTTCGGTTCGCGGCTCAACGACGCCGAGCTGACCCGGCGGGCCGGCCGCACCCTGGTCGGCCGGGTCGGGCGGCCTGCGGACGTCGCGGCGGCCGTGCTCTTCCTCGCCTCGCCCGAGGCCGGCTTCATCACCGGCGAGATCCTCCAGTGCAACGGCGGCGAACTGCTCGGCCGCTGAGGGGTGCACCGGCCGCACTGGCCGCACTGGCCGCTCTGGCGGCACCGGTCATACCGGCCGGACCGCCGCCCGGCCCGCTCGGAGTGTGACCGTACGATCACTTTCGGCCACCGTACGGGCCCCGTAGTAGCCGCCGCGGGGCCCCTACTGCTGGGGGACTACCCCGGTATTGCCCCTGAGGATGACGTTCCCTGGGGATTCCCGGAGAGATCCCCGAAGCGCGGGAAACCCGCTTGCCCCGGCCCCTGCGGCGCTGCGAGCGTTGAGGAGCGGAGGCGGGAAGAGGGGCGGCGGAATGGACGTTGCACTGAATGTGTCGTCACTGGACTTCACCTCCGGGCTCGCCGAGTACCTCCGCGGCGGGCACGTCGTATGGGCGTACGCGCTGCTGGCCCTGACCACGGCCCCGCCGCTCGTGCCGAACTCCGTGCTGCTCGTGACCGGCGGTGTCATGGCGGCCGAAGGGCACCTGAACCTGGCGCTGGTGCTGCTCGTGGTGGCCGCGAGCGCGGTCCTCGGCGACATGGTCATCCACCGCAGCGGCCGGGCGCTCAGCAGCCGGGTGCTGGACCGCATGCGCCGCCGCCCGCGCCGGGCCGCCCTGCTCGGCTGGGCCGCGGTGCGCATACAGCGCCACGGCGTGCCGTTCGTGATAGGCGTGCGCTTCCTGCCCAGCGGCCGCATCATCGGGGGCCTCGCGGCGGGCGTCGTACGGTACCCGGCCCGCCGCTATCTGATCGGCGCGGGCATCGCCGAACTGGTGTGGGCGTCCTACTCGGTCGGCGTCGGCTACGTCAGCGGGCGCGCGGCCTCCAACTCCTTCTACGCCATGTGCCTCGGGCTCGGCGTGTCCCTGCTCGTCGCCGGCGTCGGCACCGGCGCGCAGTGGGCGTCGCGGAGCCGGGAGCGCCGCCGCCCGCGCGCACCCGGGGAGGCGGCGCGAGCCGCTTCGCTCCTCCCGACCCCCTCGACGGTCGTCGCCGCCTCCCTCGCGGGCGACCCGCCGCCGGCCGAGAGCGGACCGGAGACGTACGTCTGCCCGGCGAACGGCGGCCCCGGCACGTAGGCCCCGGCGCATGGACCCGGGTCCGGCGCGTGGACCCGGGTCCGGACCGGATGCGCGGACCGTGCACGCGGACCGGGGACCGTATCCGCGCCCTACGCATCTCTGCGCCCGCGGTTGCCCGGGCGCCGGGCGCTCCACGCGCGCACCGTGTCGGCGTACCAGTACGGCTTGCCGCCCTCGACCAGGTCGGGGTCCGGCAGGTGCCCGTGCTTGCGGTACGAGCGGACGGTGTCCACCTGCACCCGGATGTGCGCGGCGATGTCCGCGTACGTCCACAAGGTCCGGTCGGTCATGATGCACCTCCACATGGCGGGGATGTCGATCAGTAACCTTCGTCCGGACGAGCGGTGGTCGGCGGCGGCCGCGTGCGGTTGTCGATCTTCTGTGACACGGAACCCGCGTAACCGTGACAAACGTGGCGATCGGGTTACGCTCCGGCGCCGTGAGGCGTCCCGTGGGCTCTGGCGTCCTGTGGGGCCCTACGCGGACCGGGCCGCCACCACCTCCAGGAGGTGCGCGGCGACCGCGGTCATCGCGTCACGGGCCGGGGACAGGTAGCGGCGGGGGTCGACGACGCGCTCGTCCTCGGCCAGCCGCTCGCGGACGGCCGCGGTGAAGGCGATGTTGAGCGCGGTGCCGATGTTGACCTTCACCATGCCGGCCGCGACCGCGGCGCGCAGCTCGTCGTCCGCCACGCCCGAGGAGCCGTGCAGCACCAGCGGCACCGCGACGGCCGTCCGCAGCCTGCCGATCAGCTCCAGGTCCAGCCGTGCGGTGCGCTCGGTCATGGCGTGCGAGCTGCCCACCGCGACGGCCAGCGCGTCCACCCCGGTCGCGGCGGTGAAGGCGGCCGCCTCGCCCGGATCGGTCCGCACACCGGGCGCGTGGGCGCCGTCCTTGCCGCCCACCTCGCCCAGCTCCGCCTCGACCCACACCCCGCGCGAGTGCGCCCACTGCGTGATCCGCGCGGTGGCCGCGACGTTCTTCTCGTAGGGCAGCTTCGAGG
>JAJSZB010000366.1:0-7157 GCA_050613715.1 Streptomyces sp. IBSBF 3018 | reverse complement strand
GAGCTGCGCGGGCGGGTGGGGCGGCTGGAGGCCGTGCTGGGCGAGGTACGGGCGCAGACGGCACAGGGGCGGTACGACCCGCTCGCGGCGCTGCGGCGGGTGGAGGAGGCCGACGGCGCGCTGGACGCGGCGCTGGCGGGCGTACGGGAGCAGGAGGAGGCCGGGCGGCGCGCCCTCGGGCTGCTGGACCAGGCGCTGCTGGCCGCGCGCAGCGAGGTCGCGGCGGCGCGGGACCTGGTCACCACGCACCGCGGCGCGATCGGCAGCCGGGCCCGTACCCGGCTCGCCGAGGCCGAGCGCCGGCTGCGCCTGGCCGAGCGGATCGCCGCGGGCGGCCCGGCGGCCGGAAGCCCGGGCGGCCGGGGCGGCACGGGAGGCGCGGGGAGCCCCGAAGGCGTGGGAGGCGCGGGCGGCATCGGGAGGCCGGGCGGCATGGGGAGCGCGGGCGGTACGGCCGGCGCCGCGGACGCGCTGGAGCACGCGCGGGAGGCCGACCGGCTGGCCCGGGAGGCGCAGGAGTACGCCCGGCACGACGTGAGCGGTTTCGGCGGCCTCGACGGCGGCAGACGAGGAGCAGGGATGGGCGGCATGGGCGGCGCGGTCCTCGGCGGCATCCTCCTCGGCGACCTGCTGGGCGGCGGCCGGGGCGGCGGCTTCGGGGGCTTCGGCGGCATGGGCGGCGGTTTCGGCGGCGCGCCCGGCAGCTTCGGCGGCGGCCAGACCCGCGGCCGGATGGGCACGGGAGGCCGCTTCTGACCCCCGGTCCCGCCCGCCCGGTCCGGTACCGGCCGCGGCCGTACGCCGCCCGTACGGCCCCCGCCGTACCAGCGCCGCGGCACCCCACGACCGCCCCCGCACCACCGCACGGCACAGCGCAGCGTAAGGAGCACCGATGACCAAGCAGACCATCCTCGGCCGGGTGACGCAGCTCGCGAAGGCGAACGTCAACGCGCTGCTCGACCAGGCGGAGGACCCGCAGAAGATGATCGACCAGCTGATCCGCGACTACACCAGCAACATCGCCGAGGCCGAGACGGCAGTCGCCGACACCATCGGCAACCTGCGGCTGATGGAGCAGGACCACGCCGAGGACGTCGCGGCGGCGGCCGAGTGGGGCGGCAAGGCCGCGGCGGCCAGCCGCCGGGCGGACGAGATGCGGGCCGCGGGCAGCACCGCGGAGGCGGACCGCTTCGACAACCTCGCGAAGGTCGCGCTCGGCCGCCAGCTCCGCTCGGAGAAGGAGGCGTCCGCCGCCGAGCCGACGATCGCCGCGCAGAACGAGGTGGTCGCGGGGCTCAGGTCGGGGCTCGACGCCATGAAGACGCGGCTGGACCAGCTGCGGGCCAAGCGGGACGAGCTGGTCGCCAGGTCGCGTTCCGCGCAGGCGCGGAACCGGATGGCGGACGCCGTGCGCAGCGTCGACGTCCTCGACCCGACGAGCGACCTCGGCCGTTTCGAGGACAAGGTGCGCCGCGAGGAGGCCCGTGCGCAGGGCCGCCAGGAGCTGGCCGCGTCCTCGCTGGACGCGCAGTTCGAGTCGCTGGACGCGCTGTCCGACGCGGCCGAGGTCGACGCGCGCCTGGCCCGCCTGAAGTCCGGCAGCACCCGCTAGGAGCGCACGCCGCGTCACATCACCACGGACCGCGTCAGGGCACGCCGCGTCAGAACATGCTCAGCAGGTCGTCCACCGACGGGCCCGCCGAGGACTTCCCGCCGCCGCGCAGCGCCAGCTCGAACCACACCGTCTTGCCGCGGTGGGTGCGCCGGCTGCCCCAGCTCTGGCTGAGCATGGCGACCAGCTGCAGGCCGCGCCCGCCCTCGTCGGTCTCACGGGCGCGGCGGCGGCGCGGCTGCATCAGCGCGCTGTCCCACACCTCGCACACCAGCGTCCGGTCCAGCAGCAGCCGCAGCCGTATGTCGCCGTAGCCGTGCCGCAGCGCGTTCGTCACCAGCTCGCTGACCAGCAGCTCGGTGGTGTCGACCAGGTCCTCCAGGCCCCACCGCACGAGCTGGTCGCGGGCCAGCTCGCGGGCCCGCGCGACCGAGGTGGGCTGCGCCTCCAGCGTCCAGTCGCCGACCTTGTCCGGGGACAGCCCCTGCACCCGGGCCATCAGCAGCGCGATGTCGTCCTCGCCGTGCGCGGTGTCCAGGGTGGCCAGCACGTGGTCGCAGACGTCCTCCAGCGGGCGCGGCCGCCCGTCCAGGGAGGAGCGGAACGCCTCCAGGCCCTCGTCCAGCGACAGGCTGCGGGACTCCACCAGGCCGTCGGTGTAGAGGGCGAGCAGCGCGCCGTCGCTCAGCTCGATCTCGATCTCCTCGAAGGGCTCGCCGCCGACGCCGAGCGGCACCCCGCGCGGCAGTTCCAGCAGCAGCGGGCTCTCGTCGGGCTCGACCAGCGCGGGCGGCAGATGGCCGGCGTTGGCGATGGTGCAGCGGCGGGTCACCGAGTCGTAGACCACGTAGACACACGTGGCGAGGTAGACCTCGGCGAGGTCGGCGTCGCCGGGGTGCTTGGTGCGGCGGCCGCCGCCGGGCGCGCCGAGTCCGCTGACCACCTGGTCCAACTCACCCAGCACCTCGGCCGGTTCGAGGTCCAGCATGGCCAGGGTGCGGACCGCGGTGCGCAGTTCGCCCATCGCGACGGCGGCCCGCAGCCCGCGGCCCATCACGTCGCCGACCACCAGCGCGGTGCGGTGGCCCGGCAGGTCGATGACGTCGAACCAGTCGCCGCCGACCTCGGTCTCCATGCTGCCGGGCAGGTAGCGACAGGCGATGTCCAGGCCCGCGGCCTCCGGGTCGTCCGGCGGCAGCAGGCTGCGCTGGAGGATCAGCGCGCGCTCGTGCTCGCGGCGGTAGAGGCGGGCGTTGTCGAGGAAGATGGCGGCGCGGCCGGCGAGTTCCTCGGCGAGCATCCGGTCCCGCTCGGTGAACGGCTCGCTGCCCTTGGCCCGGGAGAACTGCGCCAGGCCGAGCACGGTGTCCCGGGCGACCATCGGCACGATCAGCGTGCACTGGACCAGCGCGCCGCCCAGGTCGTTGGCGCCCTCGCCGTCCAGCACCTGCGGCTGGGCGGTGCGCAGCGCGCGGGCGGAGGCCGAGCCGAAGCGGTAGCGGTGCACCGCGCCGACCGACACCGGGCCGTCGCCGGGCGCCATGTCGTCGTCGCCCGCCATCACCACCGGCGCGTCGGAGACCGCGCTGGCGAAGGCGACCCGGCGCACCTCGCCGCTGCCGTCGGTGGTGCCGGCCAGGTCCTCCTCGCCGGACAGCAGCGCCTGGTAGAGGTCGACCGAGGCCAGGTCGCAGAAGTGCGGCACGGCGACGTCGAGCAGTTCGCGCGCGGTGGTCTCCAGGTCCAGCGAGGTGCCGATACGGGACCCGGCGTCGTTGAGCAGCGCGAGGTTGCGGCGGGCGTGCGCGGCCTCGCGCTCGGCCCGCTGCCGGCCCGTCACGTCGACGGCCAGGCCCGCGACGCCGATCGGCCGGCCGGTGCTGCTGTGCAGCCGGTACAGCGACATCGTCCAGCGGCGGCGCGAGGGGTCGCCGGGCACGGTGCCGACCAGCGGCATGTCCAGGACCGTCTCGCCGGTCTCCAGCACCTGGCGCAGCGCGGCGCCGAGCCGGTCGGCCTCGACCCGGGAGAGGAAGTCGTGCGGGCCGCGGCCCTGGTGCTGCTCGGCGGGGCGGCCGAAGACGGTGGCGAAGCGGTCGTTGACCCGGATCAGCCGCAGCTTGGTGTCGAAGAGCACGAAGCCCATCGGGGACTGCCCGAACACCGCCTGGGACGCGGCCAGGTCGGTCTCGATCTGACGCAGCGTCGCCACGTCGACCGCGATGCACAGCGCGCCCTCGTCGGCGGGCATCACGTACACCTCGGCCAGGCCGCGCACGCCCGCCGCGTCGTTGTACGGCACCAGGCCGGTCCACTCGCGGCCGTCGAGGATCTCCGCGAGCCGTTCGTGGGCGCGCACCTGGACGTCCGGCGGCGCGAACGCGGCCACCGGGTCCTTGCCGAGCGCCTGGGCCGCGGGGACGCCGAAGAACTCCTCGGCGCGCTCGCTCCACTGGGCGATCAGGCCGTGCCGGTCCAGCGCGAAGGAGGCGACCCGTATGTAGTCGTAGATCGAACCGGGCGGGCTGGACTGCCAGACCGCGCCGTGCGCGGAGTCCGCTTCGTCTCCGGGCGGAACCGCCCCGGCTGGCATGTCGCTCACGCCCGACCCCTCCAGCTCAGCACACACGGACCGGTTGGAGCCGAGTATCCAGCATCAGGACCGCCCAGCACACGGTCTTGTCGATCACAGCATCATCTCGGCTCCTGGGGTACGGGGGCCGTCCCCGGAACACCGCGGTCGCTCCCTCCGCTCCCGCCCCTTCGGCATACCCGGCACACTGCCGTCGAACCATCCCCACCGCAGCCCCCAGGAGTGACGCCCGCCACCGCGTACGGCCCTTTACGTACCGTCCCGGCACCCCCTTTTGCGTACGACTGCCGGACTCCTCCCCGGTGCGGCGGCGGGCGGCGCTGCGGGAGGACCGCTCACGGCCGAGGACACGGCGGCGGGCACGGCGGCGGGCGGCGGGCGGGCGGCTGTTCGAGGCGCCGCGTGCGGCCGGTCAGGGCAGCGCAAGCTCGAACCAGACGGTCTTGCCCAGCGGGCCGTGCCGGGTGCCCCAGCGGCGCGAGGCGCGGCCGACGAGCTGCAGGCCGCGTCCGCCCTCGTCCTCCTCGCCCGCGACCCGTTCGAGCGGCGGGTCGGGCAGCGGGTCGGACACCTCCACCAGCAGCGAGCTGCCGCGCACCATCCGCACCCCGATCGGGCCGTGCGCGTACCGCAGCGAATTGGTGACCAGCTCGCTGACCAGCAGCATCGTGACGTCAGACAGCGGCGCGAGGTCCCACCGCAGCAGCGTGTCGCGGACCCGGCGGCGGGCCAGGCGCACCGCGCTGGGCTCGGCGGGGAACGTCCAGCTCGCGGTGGACCCGGCGGGCAGCCCGCCGAGCCTGGCCATCAGCAGCGCCACGTCGTCCGGCTCGCGGCCCGGCTCCATGGTGGCCAGCAGTTCGTCGCAGGCGTCCTCCAGGGAGTGCAGCGGCCGGCAGAGCGTCTCGCGCAGCCGGTCCAGGCCGGCGCCGATGTCCTTGCCGCGGGCCTCGACCAGGCCGTCGGTGTAGAGCACCAGCACCGCGCCGTCCGGCACCTCCAGCTCGGTGCTCTCGAAGCTCACCCCGCCGACGCCCAGCGGCACCCCGGTGGGCAGCTCGAGCAGCCGCGCCCGGCAGCGCCCGGGATCGTCGGCCAGGCCCTCCACCAGCACCGGCGGCAGGTGTCCTGCCTGGGCGATCGAGCAGCGCCGGGTGGAGGGGTCGTACACGCAGTACACGACGGTGGCCATCCAGCCCTCGGCCTGGCTCTGCGCGAGGTCGTCGCCCAGCTCGTTGACCCGGCGCAGCAGCTCGTCCGGCGGCATGTCCAGGCCGGCCAGGGTGCGCACCGCGGTGCGCAGTCGGCCCATGGTGGCGGCGGCGCCCAGGCCGTGGCCCATCACGTCGCCGACCACGAACGCCAGCCGTCCGCCGGCCAGCGGGATCACGTCGAACCAGTCGCCGCCGACCTCGGCGGCGCTGCTGCCGGGCACGTAGCGGAAGGCGACCTCGACGCCCGGCGGCTCGGGCAGCGCGCGCGGCAGCAGGCTGCGCTGGAGCATCAGCGCGCCCTCCCGCTCGCGCACGTACAGCCGCGCGTTGTCCAGCGCGGCGCCGGCCCGGTCGGCCAGCTCGGTGGCCAGCGCCAGGTCGTCGTGGTCGAAGGGCTCGCGGCCCCGGCCGCGGCTGACCACCAGCAGGCCGAGCACCACGCCGCGGGCCCGCAGCGGCAGCACCAGCAGCGAGGTGATGCCCAGCTCGACGGCCGCGGCGACCTTGGGGTCGTCGGGGTAGGTGGTGGCCAGCAGCTCCTCCTGCGAGGCCACCAGCCGGGGCCGGCCGGTGCGCAGCACGGTCCCGAAGACCGAGGAGCCGGTGAAGGCGATCGGCTGGCCGCGGCGCAGCATCCGCGACACCGCGGGGCTCCAGTGCACGGCGGCGATGCCGAGCTGCCGCAGCGGGGTGCCCTCGCGGTACGTCACCGAGGGCAGCTCGCCGCCGCCGGCCACCTCGGAGTGCAGGATCACCCCGGAGTAGTCGCTGAACGTCGGTACCAGCGCCTCGGCGAGCGCCTGCGCGGCCCGGTGCACGTCGAGCTCCCCGGCGATACGGGTGCCGACGTCGTTGAGCAGCGCGAGCCGGCGGCGGGCCCGCTCGGCCTTCGCCGCGGCCTGGACCCGCTCGGTGACGTCCATGACGGTCGCGCTGACGCCCAGCACCCGGCCGGCCCGGTCCACCAGCCGGTGGTACGACAGCGAGCGGTGGCCGCGGCCGTGCGGTGCGAGCGCCACCAGGTCGATCACCGGACGGCCGGTGGCCAGCACGGCGTGCTGCAGCTCGGTGAGGTAGTCGGCGGTGGCCCGGTCGAGCACCTCGGCGACGGTACGGCCGAGGTGGTCGGCGATCGGCAGGCCGTTCATCCGGGCCAGCGCGGCGTTGACGCGGACGTAGCGCAGCTCGCTGTCGAAGATCGCCACGCCCAGCGGCGAGGAGTCGAAGAGGGAGTCCAGCGCGGCCAGGTCGTGCTCCAGCGTGCGCAGGCGGCTGGTCTCCACCATGGAGGCCAGCACGAACGGCCGGCCGTCGCCGTCGACCAGCAGGCTCGCGCGCGTCTCGACCTGCACGGTGTGGCCGTCGCGGTGGCGCAGCGAGAGGATGCCGTCCCAGCGGCCGCTGCGCAGCAGTTCGGCCAGGATCGCCTCGGCCTGGCCGGGCTGGGGGATCGACCGCAGCCGCGGCGGCGAGCCCTGGCCGGCGCCCGCGGTGTCCATGGCCTCCGCCGGTCCGAACAGTCCGCCGACCCGCCGCCCCACGATGTGCTCGCCTGCCCAGCCGAGTACCTCCTCCGCGAGCGGGCTCCACAGCAGCACCCGGCCGCGGGTGTCGAGCATGACCACCGCGACGCGGAGGGTGTCCATCAGCGTGCCGCTGCCGCTGCCGCCGGGCGGCTCGGGGCGGGCGGGGTCGTCGGGGGCGCCCTCCGCCGGGCCAGGGTCGCCCTCCGCCGGGT
>JAJSZB010000365.1:0-7166 GCA_050613715.1 Streptomyces sp. IBSBF 3018 | reverse complement strand
TCCCGCACCCGCCCCACCTCCGTGCACGCCGCACGTCTCCCGTACGTCTCCCGCACGCAGCCCGCCCCGCACGCCCGTCCGCCGTCCCACGGCCCCCAGGCAGGAGAACCATGCGCCCCTACAGCCGACGTCTGTTCCTCACCGGAGCCTCCGCGACCGCGGCGACCGCCGCGCTGAGCCTGCTGGACGGCCCCTACGCCTCGGCCGCCGCGCGGGACCGCGCGGTCGCCGCGAGCGCCGCGCGGGCGGTCAGCACCGCCGGGACCACGCTGGAGCAGGTCGCCGCCGCGACCGGCGACGGCCCGTACCGCCGGCTGGCAGCGGGCCCCGGCTGGCCGCTGGTGGTGCGGACCGACCTGGCCGCCGCCGGCGCGGGCCGCGACGACCGGCGCACCGGCCTGGCCTCCTTCGCCCAGTTCACCGACCTGCACCTGGCGGACACCGAGTCACCGGTGCGGTTCGAGTACCTCGCCCGGTACATCGACTCCGCGCACCGCCCGCACGAGGCGCTGACCGTGCGCGGCGCGTCCTCGCTCGTCGAGCGGATCAACGCGCTGTCCGGCGGCCCGTACACCGGGCTCCCGCTGTCGCTGGTGATGGCCACGGGCGACAACACCGACAACCACGAACTGGTCGAGCTGGACTGGTATCTGACGGTGATGAGCGGTGGCGCGGTGACCCCCTCCACCGGTGACCCGACGCGCTACGAGGGCGTGCAGAACTCCGGCGGCGCGGGCTACTGGAACCCCGAGTCGTCCTTCCAGGACACGTACAAGAAGGCGGGATTCCCGCAGGTCCCGGGGCTCCTGGCCGCCGCGGGCCGCCCGTTCACCGCGCCGGGGCTGCGGGTGCCGTGGTACACCACGGTCGGCAACCACGACGACAGCATCGAGGGCACGCTGCCCGACCTCGGGCTGCTGGGCTCCCTCTACACCGGCGACGGCAAGATCGAGGGCGTGGACGACGCGACCGCCGCCAAGCTCGCGGACGCGATCCAGCACGATCCCGCCTCCGCCGTGCTGCTCCTGCTCCAACTCCTCGACGGCGGCGGCCCGGTGCGCAAGGTCACGCCGGACGCGCGGCGCGCGCCCTTCACCCCCAAGCAGTTCGCGCGGGCGCACCTCGACCCCGCCTACACCGGCGCGGGCCCGGCCGGCCACGGCTTCACCCCGGCCGCGGCCTCCAGCGGCAAGCTGTACTACACCTTCCCGGTCGCGCCCGGCGTCCTCGGCGTCAGCCTCGACACCACCAACAGGGCGGGCTGGGCGGACGGTTCGATCGGCGGCGCGCAACTGGCATGGCTGGAGTCGGTGCTGCAGACGTACAGCACGCACTGGTACGACACCGACGGGAACGTCGTACGGCGCGGCTCCCAGGACCAGTTGGTGGTGCTCTTCAGCCACCACACCAGCGGCACGATGGGCAACACGCTGCCGGACCCGTACAACCTCCTCGACGGCCGGCACAGCGGTGACGAACTGGTCGCGCTCGTCCAGCGCTACCCCAACGTGGTCGCCTGGGTGAACGGCCACACCCACGCCAACCAGATCATCCCGCACGGCCACGCGGTGCCCGAGCGGGCGTTCTGGGAGATCAACACCGCCTCGCACGTGGACTTCCCGCAGCACGCGCGGCTGATCGAGATCGCCGACAACGGGGACGGCACGCTGTCGCTGTTCACCACGCTGGTGGAGTCCGCGGCCCGCTACGGCACCGACTTCGGCGACACCTCGGACGCCGGACTGGCCGCGCTCTACCGCGAGTTGTCGTTCAACGACCCCTACGCGACCCCGGCGGCCAAGCTCGGCGCGGCCGGCGACCACAACACCGAGCTGCTGCTGGTCCGCCCGTTCGGCTGAGCCGCCTCCTGCCCGAGTCCGCCCGGCAGTCGGGAGACGTCGGTCGCGCCCGCCCGCGTACGTCAGCGCGGGCGGGGGCGGCTGAAGCGGCGCATCAGGGGCGTCTCCAGCCAGCGGTGCATCGCGGCGGCCAGCGCGACGGACAGGGCGAGCGCGGCGAGGGTGAAGGCCGCCGCGGGGGCCGGGGAGGAGTTCTGCGCGTCCAGCGCCTTCATCAGGTCCAGGACGACGGTCTGGTGGACGAGGTAGAAGGCGAACGAGATCTCGCCCAGCCAGACCGCGGTCCGCGAGCGCCAGAAGCGGCCGCGTCCGGCCGTGTCGGCCGCGGCGACCACGGCGATGAGCAGCGCGAACGGCACCAGCGTGACCGCCGAGGTCTCCGCGTCGGCCGGGAAGTACGGCGTGACCGCGTACGCCAGAACCAGCAGCCCGGCCACCGGCCACACCGGCAGCCGCGGCAGCCGCCCGGCCCTGACGATCAGCGCCATGACGATGCCGAGGACGAACTCCAGCAGCCGGACCGGCGGGAAGACGTAGACGAACCAGTACCGGCGGTCGGCCGGCAGCGCGGCCGCCACCGCCGGCACGCAGAACACCGCCACCGCGCACGACGCCGCGGCGGCCCACAGCCGTTCGGGCCTGATGCGGACGAGCCGCGGCAGCAGCCAGGGGAACAGCAGGTAGAAGAACGCCTCGCAGGCCAGCGACCAACTCACCGAGTTGGCACCGAAATGCACCCCCGGGTCCCACCACCAGGACTGCACCAGAAGGACGTTGGGCACCACCACGGACACCCCGGCCGCGTGCGCCGTGACGGCGAGGCTCACCAGCGTGAACACGAGCGCGACCAGGTAGTTGGGGTAGATCTTCACCGCCCGCCGGCGCCAGAAGCGCGCCGCGGTGTCGGTCGGACGCGCCGACCACGTCATCACGAAGCCGCTCAGGACGAAGAAGAACGACACGCCCACCGCGCCCGCGCCCACCGCCCGGTGGAACGCGCGCTGTGCCTGCGAGGGGCCCAGCGCGCCGGAGATCGAGACGTGCACGCAGAACACCAGGAACGCGGCGGCGAAGCGCAGCCCGGTCAGCGAGGGCAGCCGCTCGCCGCCGGACCGCGGGCCGGCGGATCGCTCGCCGCCGGATCGCAGGCCGGTGGTTCCCTCCCCGCCGGACCGTTCCGCGCCGGTGCGCTCCCGGCCGGTCAGCGCGGTCGCGGTCCCCGCGGCGGCGTCCGCGGCGACGGCGCTCCCCGAGGCCGTGACCACCGCGTCCGCGGCCGCGCCCGTGCCCACTGTGTCCATGTGTGCCCCCTTGGCGCAGATGGTAGGGGCGCGACCGGGCTGCGGGGGAAACAACCCCTGAAGCGATCGGTGCGGACACGCATCCTGACGTAGTCGGCGCGGCGTAGTCCCCGTCCGCGCGCGGCGCCCGCGCCACGGAGGTCGCGTCCCGCGCCACGGCGTCAGGACCGCGGCCCGCGCTACGGGGTCAGGACGACGCGGCCGAAGACCTCGCCGTCCGCCATGGCGCGGTGCGCGCGGGCGGCGTCGGCGAGGGGGAGGACGCCGTGGACGACGGACGCGAGCGTGCCGCGCGTGACGGCGGTGAACTGGGCGGCGCGGACGGCCGCGCGGTCGGCCGGCGGCACGGTGTCGGAGCTGAAGGTGGCGAAGGACAGGGACCTGCGGAAGTCGGCCATCAGCTTCATGCCGAAGTCGTCCGGCGGCGGTCCGGCCACGACGCCGACGGCCACCAGCCGGCCGTTCGGCCGGAGCCGGTCGAAGAACGCGGGCAGGTGCGGGCCGCCTACCACGTCGATGACGACGTCGTAGGCCGCGGGCGCGCCGGGGCCGCTCTCGCCGGGGCCGCCGCCCGCGCCCGAAGCGCCGCTCGTACCCGAACCGCCGACCGTACCCGAACCGCCGCCCGCGCCCGGGACGCCGGTCCCGCCGTCGCGGTCCAGCACGTGGGTCGCGCCGAGTGCGCGCAGCCGTTCGCCGCGCGCGGGTGAGGACGTGGTGACGGCCACCGCGGACGCCCCTGCCTGGGCGGCGAGTTGGACGGCGCAGACGCCGATGCCGCCGGACGCGCCGCGTACGAGGACCGACTCGCCCGGGGCGAAGTGCGCGTGGGCGAGGGCGAAGTGGGCGACGATGCCGGAGCCGCCGAGCGTCACCGCGTCGGCGGCCGACAGCTCCTCGGGCAGCGGCTGCACGTCCTCGACCGCCGCGACCGCCTGCTCGACGTAGCCTCCGCCGGTGCCGGTGAACGCCCACACGCGCCGGCCGATCCACGACGCGTCCACGCCCGCGCCGACCGCGGTCACCGTGCCGGCCACCTCGCTGCCGGGGACGTGGCCCCGCGTGAAGCCGTACGCCGCCAGCGCGCCGCTGCGGATCACCGCGTCCACGCCGCCGACGCCGATCGCCTCGACCGCGACCAGCACCTGTCCCTCGGCGGGCGCCGGCTCCGGCAGGTCGACCACCTCCAGGCCCTCCGGCGGCCCGAACTCCCGAATCACCACTGCCTTCACCGTCGTCGTCCCCTCGACTCGCGTCCACGCGGCCCACGACCGCCTCGTCGCGACGCTAAGCCGCAGCCCAGCGCGCCCCGCCGGAAGTGAGAGCGCCGCACGACCCTTTGTCTCGGCCGGTCCGGGGAGGGCCGGGGGAGGGCCCTGGCACCCGCGAGCCCGTGCGGCCTCCGGAACGGGCGCGGCGTTCCTAGACTGGCGGGAAGAGGCGGCGCCGGCGCCGGACACGGTCGTCGGAGGACGGGGGCGGTCCATGGCGGAGGTCGAGCCGGGCGCGGGCGCGAGTGCGCGCGGGGAGGCGCAGGCGCGCGCGGGCGCCGGGGCCCACGTCGAGCTGCGGTGCACGACGCTGTGCGTGAGCTGCCGCGGCGGCGAGCCGGTCGGCCAGGACGGCGGCGAGCTCTACGTCGAGGAGGTCCGCGTCAACGCGCGCGGCGACGGCTGGATCGCGGACGGCGGCGGCACCGCGTACTGCGGGCGGTGCGGCAGGGTGTCCGAACTCATCACCTACCGCGTCCCGTTGGAGCTCCAGGGGCTGCCGTGCACGCGGTGCCGCCGGACCGTCGCCTACCAGGTCGCGCTCGACTGCGTGTGGACGTACGAGGGCCGCTTCCGCTTCACCGCGGCCGTCACCTGCCCCTCCTGCGCGCACCGTTCGGTCTTCCGGCGGCTGGTCGACGGCCTGAGCCGCGTCCGCCGGATCAGCGTGGGCCCGGAGGGCGTCGCGTTCGACATCGGCGACCCGCCGTAGCGGACGCGCCGGCCGCGCGGGGTCCACACGGGGGTGGCGCGAGGTCGTCGCGCCGTCCGGGCGCCGCCTCACGCCTCCGCGGAAGGCGCCAACTGGTCGGCGACGCTCCGGGGTTCGCGGCCGAGCAGCTCGGCCAGCGCGGGGTCCGTCGTGGCGAAGCAGTGCGCGCGGGCGGCGTGGAAGAAGCCGAGCAGCATCCGGGCCATCGGTTCCGGGGTGCCGGTCCGCACCCTGTCCGCGACCCATTCCTCGTCCGCCACGACGACCCGCCGCACCGGGCGGCCGGTCACGCGGGACGCCACGGCCGCGACGTCGGCGAACGTGACGGCCTCGCGCGCGGTCAGCGTGACGGGCCCGTCGAAGACGCGGTCGCCGGCCAGGACGGCCGCCGCGGCTTCCGCGACGTCGGCGCGGTCGGTCCAGGAGACCGGCCCGTCCGCGGGGACCGCGATCGTGCCCGTCCGCTGCCAGGGGCCGAGCAGCCAACCGAGGCTGTGGGCGTAGAAGCCGTTGCGCAGCGCGGTCCAGGCGACGCCCGACTCCGCCAGGAGCCGCTCGGTCGCGGCGTGGCCGGGCGCGGCGGCGAACGGGCTGTCCGGGGCGGCCGCCTGGTGGCTGGTGTACAGGATGCGTCCGGCGCCCGCGGCGACGGCGGCCTCGACGCCCACGCGGTGCAGGGCCGCCGCGTCGGCGTGCGGATCGTTGGTGGACACCAGCAGGACCTGCTCGGCGCCCTCGAAGGAGTGCCGCAGCGCGGCCGGGTCCTCGTACGAGCCCTGCCGGACCCGGACGCCGCGGTCGGCGAGGTGCCGCGCCTTGGCGGGGTCGCGGACGCTGACGCCGACGCGGTCCGCCGGGACGCGGGTGAGGAGGTGTTCGACGGTCGCGCCGTTGAGCGCGCCGGTCGCACCGGTGACGATGATCACGGGATGTCCTTTCGGGGGTACGGCGGGTCGGCGGGCACGTCCGGGGCGGGCGGCCGGTCGGCCGGGCGGCGCGGCGGGGCTCCGGCTCGGCCTCGGGTCGGTTTCGTGCCGGCTCAGGCCCGGGTTCGGCTGGACTCCGGCTCGGATTGGGTTCGTGCCGGCTCCGGCTCGGGTTCGGCTGGGCTCCGGCTCGGGTTGGGTACGTGCCGGCTCGGGGTGGGGCCGGCTCCGGGCCGCGTTCGCGGCTGCTTCGACGTGTCGCGTACGCGCGCGGGCGGGGCTCAGCGTCCGCGCAGGAGCGGCAGCAGGACGTCGTCGACGAGGTGGGCGACGAAGGGCGCGTCGCACGGCTCGCCCGCGATGACGACGCGGTGCACGATCACGGCCGGGGCGACCTCGGCGAACAGCGCGGCCGCGCCGGGCGCCAGGCGTTCGCCGCGCCGTGCCGCCCTGCGCAGCGGCTCGTCCGTCATCGCCGCCTCGTCCCGGCGCAGGATGCGGCGCATCTCCTCGGCCAGCCGCGGGTCGCCGCGCATGCCGGTGAACACCGCTCCGAGCAGCCCGATCTCCTGCTCGGCGATCTGCCGGGCCAGCCAGCCGACGAGCACCAGCAGGTCACCGCGCAGGTCGTCCGCGGCGGGCTCCGGGGGAACGGCGTGCGAGCGGTGCTCGACCGCGGCGGCGACCAGCGCGGCCTTGTCGCGGTAGCGCCGGTAGATCGTCGTCTTCGCCGCGCCGGAACGGCCCGCGACCGCCTCGATCGACAACTGCTCGTAGCCGACCTCGGTCAGCAGCGACAGCGTCGCGTCGAGGATGGCCAGGTCACGGCCGGTGTCCCGCGGCCGGCCCATGGCGGGCGCCCGGTCCGTCGCGGGCGGCCGACCCGTCGCCGGCGGCCGCGCCGCCCCGCCCGCCGATGACCGCGGACCGCTCGGTACGTCTGCCACGCCGCTCCCTACTTTCGCTACGCTACGGTTGCGTATCGAAAGTAACCCGGGTCGGCGCAACGGTCAAACCACGGTTGGAGAGCACGCGGGCGGCCACGGGGACGATCCGCTCGGGCCGGGAGGAGCGGAGAGGGCCGGGGGCGCGGGGAG
>JAJSZB010000364.1:0-7172 GCA_050613715.1 Streptomyces sp. IBSBF 3018 | reverse complement strand
GGAGTGCGCGGCGCACTGGGGGTGGGGGCGAGCGCCCCGTGGGGGATTCCGCACGCTCTACCGGGTGGCCCCACGTCGCCGAAATGATGAGCGCACCGCATGAACCAGGTGACCCGAACCCCCGCCTCCCCGGCGGGGGTTCGTCGGAAGGAGCCCATGGTGTTGCTTCTCATCTCCCCGGACAGCGTCGAGGAAGCCCTCGACTGCGCCAAGGCCGCGGAGCACCTCGACATCGTCGACGTCAAGAAGCCCGACGAGGGCTCGCTCGGCGCCAACTTCCCCTGGGTCATCAAGGCGATCCGCGACGCCGTCCCCGCCGACAAGCCGGTGTCCGCCACCGTGGGCGACGTCCCGTACAAGCCCGGCACGGTGGCCCAGGCCGCCCTCGGCGCGGCCGTCTCCGGCGCCACGTACATCAAGGTCGGCCTGTACGGCTGCACGACGCCCGACCAGGGCGTCGAGGTGATGCGCGCGGTCGTCCGCGCGGTGAAGGACCACCGCCCGGACGCGCTGGTGGTCGCCTCCGGCTACGCCGACGCCCACCGGATCGGCTGCGTCAACCCGCTGGCCCTGCCCGGCATCGCGGCCCGCTCCGGCGCCGACGCGGCCATGCTCGACACCGCGGTCAAGGACGGCTCGCGGCTGTTCGACCACGTACCGCCGGATGTCTGCGGCGAGTTCGTCCGGCTCACCCACGCCGCCGGCCTGTTCGCCGCCCTCGCCGGCAGCGTCAGGCAGGCGGACCTCGGCGAGCTGACCCGTATCGGCACGGACATCGTCGGGGTGCGCGGCGCGGTCTGCGAGGGCGGCGACCGCACCGCAGGAAGGATTCAGCCGCACCTGGTGGCCGCGTTCCGGGCGGAGATGGACCGGTGCGCCCGGGAACACGCGGCCGCGGGCTCCGCGATCCCGGCCCTTCCCACCCGGCTGACCGGTCCCACGGGCCCGGCCGCGCCCGCCGTCCCCGCCGCCGGCTGACCGCCGGCATGGCGGTCTCCGAGCCGGGCCGCGGCGTCCCCGGGCGCCGGGCCGCGCGTTTCGCCGTCGTGGACCCGGCCACCGGGGTGGCCTTCGACGAGTGCCCCGACCAGCAGCCGGAGGAGCTGGACGGGGTGGTCGACCGGGCGCACCGGGCCTGGCCCGGCTGGCGCGCCGAACCGGCCGCCCGCAGCGCGGCGTTGCGCGCCGCGGCCGACGCGGTGGAGGCGGCGGGCGACGACCTCGCCCACCTGCTCACCCGGGAGCAGGGCAAGCCGCTGGCCGAGTCGTACGCGGAGGTCGCCCGTACCGCGGCCCGCCTGCGGTACTTCGCCGGCCTGGCTCCCAGGACCCGGCGGATCGACGACGGCCGGCCGGTGGACAGCGAGGTCCGCTGGCGGCCGGTCGGGCCCGTCGCCGCGATCGTGCCGTGGAACTTCCCGCTCCAGCTCGCGGCGGCCAAGTTCGCGCCCGCGCTCGCGGCGGGCAACCCCGTGGTCCTCAAGCCGTCGCCGTTCACGCCCCTGGCCACCCGGCTGCTCGGCTCGGTGCTCGCCGCGGTGCTGCCGGCGGACGTGCTGACCGTCGTGACCGGCCGCGAGCCGCTGGGCGCGCGGCTCGTCGCGCACCCGGGCATCCGCCACGTGACCTTCACCGGCTCGGTGCCCACCGGGCGGGCCGTGGCGGCCGCGGCGGCGGGCTCGCTCGCCCGCGTCACCCTGGAGCTGGGCGGCAACGACGCCGCGGTGCTGCTGGACGACGTCGAGGTGGAACGGATCGCCGACCGGCTGTTCTGGGCGGCGTTCCGCAACTGCGGTCAGGTCTGCATGGCGGTCAAGCGCGTCTACGTGCCGGCCCGGCGGCACGCCGAGGTCGTCGAGGCCCTCGCCGAGCGGGCGAGGTCCGTCGTCGTCGGACCGGGTCTCGACCCGCGCACCCGGCTGGGCCCGGTCAACAACGCCGCCCAGCTGGCCCGGGTCCGGCAGGTCGCCGAGCAGGCGCTGGCTGGCGGCGCCCGTGCGGCGGCCGGCGGCCACCGGCTGGACGGGCCGGGCCACTTCTTCGCCCCCACCGTCCTCACCGACGTGTCCCCGGACAGCGCGGTGGTGACCGAGGAGCAGTTCGGCCCGGTGCTGCCGGTGCTGCCGTACCGGAGCGTGGACGAGGCGGTCGACGCGGCCAACGGCACCGGCTTCGGGCTGGGCGGCTCGGTGTGGGGCGCCGACCTCGACCGGGCCGAGGCGGTGGCCGAACGCCTGGAGTGCGGCACGGCCTGGATCAACCACCACGCCGAACTCTCCCTCGCGCAGCCCTTCGCGGGCGTCAAGGACAGCGGCGTCGGCGTCGCGGGCGGCCCGTGGGGGCTCTACGGCAATCTGCGGCCGTTCGTCGTCCACCGACCCCTGGAGGAGGTGTGACGACACGTTTCCAGGCGGCCGTCCTGCGTTCGTACGAGGAGCCGTTCACGGTCGAGGACGTGGCCCTGCGGACGGATCTCGCCGCCGGCGAGATCCTGGTCGAGATCGCCGGCTGCGGCATGTGCGGGACCGATCTCGCGGTCCGGCGCTCGGGCGGCCGCAGCCCGCTGCCCGCGGTGCTCGGTCACGAGGGGGCCGGCGTGGTGGTCCGTACCGGCGGCCCCGGCGGGGGCCAGGGCCCGGACGCCGTCCGGGGCGCCGCCGGGGGTGGCGGCGACGGCACGGAGGACGACGCAGGCGCCCTCTCCGACACCGCCATCGGCGTCGGCGACCACGTCGTGCTGAGCTTCGACTCCTGCGGGCACTGCCGCAGCTGCCGCGCCGCGGCCCCCGCCTACTGCGACTCCTTCGCCTCCCTCAACCTCTTCGGCGGCCGCGCGGAGGACCCGCCCCGGCTCACCGACGCGTCCGGCGCGGCGCTGGCCCCGCGGTGGTTCGGCCAGTCCTCCTTCGCCCGGTACGCGCTCGTGCCGGCCCGCAACGCGGTGCGCGTCGACCCCGGGCTGCCGCTGGCGCTGCTCGGACCGCTCGGCTGCGGCTTCCTCACCGGAGCGGGGGCCGTGCTGAACTCCTTCCGGGCCGGACCGGGCGACACCCTCCTGGTGCTCGGCGCGGGCGCGGTGGGCCTGGCCGCGGTGATGGCGGCCACCGCCGCCGGAGCGCGGACGGTGGCCGTGGACCGGCACTCCGGGCGGCTCGAACTGGCGGAACGCTTCGGCGCGGTCGCGCTGCCCGCGGGGACGGCCGGGCTGCCCGAGCGCATCCGGCGGCTGACCGGCGGCGGCGCGCAGTACGCCCTGGACACCACGGCCTCGCCCGCGCTCGTCAACGACGCGCTGCGGGCGCTGCGCCCGACCGGCACGCTCGGCCTGGTGGCGCGGCTGCACACGGCGCTGCCGCTGGAGCCCGGCACGCTGGACCGGGGCCGGGCCGTCCGCCACATCTGCGAGGGGGACGCCGTCCCCGCCCTGCTGATACCCCGGCTGACCGGGCTGTGGCGGGCCGGGCGCTTCCCCTTCGACCAATTGATCCGCACCTATCCGCTGACCGAGGTCAACGAGGCCGAACGCGACTGCGCCGCGGGCCGCGTGGTCAAACCCGTGCTGCTACCGGAGGGAACGAGCCGATGAGTTACGTGGAACGCGTCGAGGCGGAGCCGGGAGCGGAGCCGGCGGTGTCCGGGGCCCCGGACACCGCCGGAGTCCCGGACACGCCCGGGGTCCCGGGGCCGGGCGCACGCCCCGGCACCGGAGCGGCCGCCGGCCGGGACACCGCGGCGCGGGATGTCGCAGCCCGGGATGCCGCGGCGGGGGACGTCATGGCCGGGGACGTCGCGGGCCGGGGTGTCGACGCGGGCGGGGACGGCGTGCACGCGGGCGTCGGCCTGACCGCGCTCCTGGTCGCCGCCGCGCGGGCGATCGAGACCCACCGCCACGACAGCCTGGCCCAGGACCCCTACGCGGAGCACTTCGTGCGCGCCGCCCCGGCCTGCGCGCGGTGGCCGGTGCGCATCGAGCAGGTGCCGGCCGGCGACCGCGACCCGCTGTGGGGCCGGTTCGCCCGCTACTTCGGCCTGCGCACCCGGGCCCTGGACGACTTCGTCCTCCGGTCGCTCGGGGCGGACGGGCCGCACGGGCCGGGCGCGCGCCAGGTCGTGCTGCTGGGCGCGGGGTTGGACACCCGGGCCTTCCGGCTGGACTGGCCGTCGCGGTGCACGGTCTTCGAGGTCGACAGGGCGGGCGTGCTGGCGTTCAAGCACCGGGTGCTCGCGGACCTGTCGGCCGTCCCGCGGGCGCGCCGCGTCACGGTCCCGGTCGACCTGCGCGACGACTGGGTCACCGCGCTGACCGCCGCCGGCTTCGACCCGGCCGCGCCCAGCGTCTGGCTGGCCGAGGGACTGCTGTTCTATCTGCCGAGCGCCGCCGAGAGGTACCTGATCGACACGGTGGACCGGCTGGCCGCCGGGGGCAGCGCGCTGGCCTTCGAGGCCAAGCTGGAGCGGGACCTGCTGGCGTACCGCGACAGCGCGATCTACACCGCGACGCGCGAGCAGATCGGCATCGACCTGCTCCGCCTCTTCGACAAGGGGCCGCGCCCCGACTCGGCGGGCGACCTGCGGGCCAGGGGCTGGTCCGCCGTGATGCGCACGCCCTTCGACTTCTCCGACCGGTACGGTCGCGGCCCGCTTCCCGAGCCGAACGACGCGCTGGAGGGCAACCGCTGGGTGTTCGCGCACAAGCCCCGGCGCTGATCCGGCGGGACCGGACCGGGCCCGGGGCGGGACGGAAGGCGGGACGGAGGGCGGGACCGGCCGGGGGCTCAGACGGGGTGGGCGGCGCCGTGTACCGAGCTGCGGCGCGGGGCGGCGCCGTGGGCGTTGGGGCCGTGCGTGCCGTCGAGGGCTTGGAGCACGGCCACGGCGATCCACCCGGCCGGCGGGAGCAGCAGCAGGAGCTGCCACCAGCCGGAACGGCCGGTGTCGTGCAGCCTGCGGCATCCGGCGGCGAGGCCGGGCACGATCACCGCCAGGCCGTAGAGCAGGTCCGGCAGCCGGGTCCCGACCGCGGTGTCGACGCAGACGAGGAGTGTCGCCACCACGATGTTGACCAGGACGAAGAACCAGTATTCGGTGCGCGACGCCCGGCCGCTGAACACGGCGTACTTCTCCCAGGCGCGTAAGTACCAGTGCATGATCTGCCTCCTGTGGTTCGGTCGGGCCGTGCCGGTCCGCTCTCGGGCCGTACCGGTCCGCTATTGCTGCGTTTGCCCCTGTTCAGTCGTCGCATTCGCCTGACATCCCGTCAGCCCGCCCGCCGGGCACGGCGCTCGCGGCCAGGCGATCGCGACGAATGCCCGGACGGGACGCATGCCGCCGCGTGGGCGGGTAGGCGGTCGGTCGGGGGGAGACCACCGACCCACCCGACCCATCGGAGGAATCACCATGGACTGGCGGAACCAGGCCAGGTGCAAGGACGCGGACCCCGAGCTCTTCTTCGCCGTGGGGACCGCGGGTCCGGCTCTGCTGCAGATCCAGGAGGCCAAGGCCGTCTGCGGCCGCTGCCCCGTGCGGGAGCGCTGCCTGCAGTGGGCGCTGGAGGAGCGCCAGGAGTACGGCGTGTGGGGCGGCACGTCCGAGGACGAACGCCGCGCGCTGCGCCGCCGCATGTCCCGTCAGGGCGCGAAGGCCCGGGCGGGCCACGGCGGTTGAGCCGCACCCGCGCCCGGCCGCGCCCGTGCGCGGGCGCGGCCGCGTCGTACGCCGCGGCGGCGCCCTACGCCACGAAGAGGCCGGTGGGCTCGCCGTCCGCGCCCGCGCCGGAGCGGACCAGGCGGGCCGCCTCGGCGAGCCGGACGCCGGCCTCGTCGGCGGCGGGGTTGCTGACCGTGAAGGGGATGCGGACATAGGACTCGAACGCGCCGTCCACGCCGAACCGCGGCCCCGACGGCACGCGCACGCCCAGCCGCTCCCCCGTCACCGCCAGCCGGGAGCCGGAGAGCTCGCCGGTGCGGACCCACATCGTCATGCCGCCGCGCGGCACCGCGAACTCCCACTCGGGGACGTGCCGGCGCAGCGCCGCCGCCAGGTCGTCGCGGCACTCGCGGGCCCGGGCGCGGCGGGCGGCCAGCGCCTCGTCCCAGCCGCCCTCCCGCAGCAGCCAGGCGACGGCGAGCTGGTCGACCACCGGCGAGGCCAGGTCGAGGTAGGCGCGCGCGGACACCAGCCGGCGCACCGCGTCCGGGGTGGTGCGGACCCAGCCGATCCGCAGCCCGGCCCACACCGCCTTGCTGGCCGAGCCGACCGTCATCACGGTGCCGCCGCGGTCGAAGGCGGCCATCGGCCGGACCCCGGACTCCTCGCCGTCCAGGACGAGTTCGGCCATGGTCTCGTCGGCCACGACCACCGTGCCGGCCGCCCGCGCGGCCTCCACCAGGTCGCGCCGCCGGTCGTCGCCGATCAGCGTGCCGGTCGGGTTGTGGAAGTCCGGCATGACGTACGCCATCCGGGGGGCCGCGTCGCGCAGCACCCGCCGCCACGCGTCCATGTCCCAGCCCAGCAGCCGCTCGCGCAGCGCGACCGGCACCAGCCGTGCGCCGGTCTCGCGGAACAGTTCCAGGACGTTGGCGTAGCTGGGCGACTCCACCGCGACGCGTTCGCCGTAGCCGACCGCGCGCCGGGCGGCCGCGCCGATGGCACCCATCGCGCCGGTGGTGACCATGATCTGCTCGGGCATGGTGGGCACGCCGCGCAGGGTGTAGCGGTCGGCGATGGCCTCGCGCAGCACCGGCAGCCCGGCCGGGAAGTCGCCGTGGGTGGCGGCGTAGGCGGGCAGCTCGGCCAGGGCGCCCTCCATCGCGCGGCTCAGCCACGGCTCGGTGGCCGGCAGCGAGGCGGTGCCGAGGTCGATGACCCGGCCGGCCGCGTCCGGCGGCAGCGGTTCCAGGCTGCGCGAGGGCAGCACATGGCCCTCGGGGATGGCCGTCCAGCTGCCGGCGCCGCGCCGGGACTTGGCGAAGCCCTCGGCGCGCAGCGCCTCGTAGGCGGCGGCCACGGTGGTCCTGCTGACGCCGAGGGCGAGCGCCAGCTCGCGTTCCGCGGGCAGCCGCGCGGCGACCTGGACGCGGCCTTCGAGGACCAGGAGCCGTACCCCGTCGGCCAGCTCGCGGTAGGCCGGCAGCCGGCGGGCGTGCGGGCGGGCCGGCTCGGCGGGCCGGGGG
>JAJSZB010000363.1:0-7210 GCA_050613715.1 Streptomyces sp. IBSBF 3018 | reverse complement strand
GAGGTGGAGGTGCCGCGGGCGCCCGCGGGGGTGCTCGTCGCGGCGCTGCTCGCCGCCGCGTTCATCACGCTCGGCTCGCTGGCCGCCGACGCCTCGGACGCCGCGGCCGGGGAAGCCGCGGCTGCCACCCGCGGCGCGGCGGCGCACGGGCGCACGCCGGCCGGCCAGGAGGGGCTGCCGCGCGGCGCGGCGACCGGCGCGCGGGTCGTCTACAGCCTCGCGCAGCAGCGGGTCTGGCTCGTCGGCCCGGACGGGAGGGTACGGCGACGCTTCGACGTCACGCCGGGCGGCACCCCCGCTCCCCTGGGCGTCTACCAGGTGTTCGCGCGGCGCGCGCAGGGCGTCGGCGCGGACGGCGTGCAGGTCGAGCACGCGGTGTTCTTCACGGACGTGGACGGCTCGAACGTCGGCTTCAGCGCGCCGGTGCGCGACACCGCGGCGACCCGCGATCCCGATCCGGCCAAGCTCGGCACCGCGATCCGCGAGCAGCGCGCGGACGGGCGCGCGCTCTGGGTCTTCGCGACGCTGGGCCGCACGGTGGACGTCGTCACGTAGCCGCGGTCCCCTGCGGGGTGCCTCGGGGGCGGCCGCGCGGAATCACCCGTTCGGGTGGGGTTCAGGCCGCGTTACGGCTCGGCGGCGCGTCCCGCACGGGCGTCGCGCGGGACGCGGCGGACTCCGGCGCGGCGTGTTCCGTCGGCTCGGCCGGGGGTGTCGAGACGGCGCGGGCCGCGGCGCAGGCGGCGAGCAGGTCGCGTACGGACGTGGCCGCGCAGCCGGGCGCGTTCTTCGGCGCGCGCCCGGGTGCGTACGCGGTCCCGGCCTCGGTCCCGTGCGCGGGCGCCGCCCCTGGTGCCGCAGGGTGCGGGGACGGCTGCCGGGCCTGGGCGTTCCTGGGGTCCTGCGGGTCGTGGGACGACATGCGTGCGCCTCCCCATGCGGACGAAGTTAGGTTCACCTAACCGGTGTGTCCACCCCAGCACACCACGTCCCGCCCGTGCGGCGCAACATCTTCCCGACATCGTGTCGGCGGCGGCCCACGCCTGTCGTGTCCTGGGGGCCCGCCCCGAAGGGGTGGTTCCGGTCCGCGCCCGGACCCTCCCCCGGCGGTCGGTTGCTCGCGCCGTTCCCCGCGCCCCTGATGACCCAGCGCCCAGCGGCCACGCGACGCGACGCACGCTAACCCCGACCCGCCCCGGAGGGGTGGTGCCGGTCCGCGTCCGGACCCTCCCCCGGCGGGCGGTTGCTCGCGCCGTTCCCCGCGCCCCTCATGGCCCAGCGCCCAGCGGCCCGCGGCGCGTCGGCCTCCGTGCCCCCGATGGCTCAGCGCCCAGCGCCGGGCGTCTGGTGCTGGGCTGAGAGGATGGGGGGGATGACGTACGAGGAGAGCGGGACGTTGAGGGCCCACGCGGGGATCGATCTGGACGCCCTGCGCGCGAACGTGCGGACGTTGCGCGCGAAGGCGCCGGGCGCCGCGTTCATGGCCGTGCTGAAGGCCGACGCGTACGGCCACGGCATGGTGCCGTGCGCCCGCGCCGCGCTGGAGGCCGGCGCGGCCTGGCTCGGCACGGCCACGCCCGAGGAGGCGCTCGCGCTGCGCGCCGCGGGCCTCGGCGGCCGGGTGCTGTGCTGGCTGTGGACCCCCGGCGGCCCCTGGCGCGCCTGCGTCGACGCCGACATCGACGTCACCGTGAGCGCCCGCTGGGCGCTGACCGAGGCCACCCTCGCGGCCCGCGCCGCCGGCCGCCCCGCCCGCGTCCAGCTGAAGATCGACGCCGGCCTCGGCCGCAACGGCGCGCAGCCCGCCGACTGGCCCGACCTGGTCCGCGCCGCCCGCGCCGCCGAACGCGACGGCCTGGTCCGCGTCACCGGCGTCTGGGCCCACTTCTCCTGCGCCGACGAGCCCGGCCACCCCTCCATCGACCGCGAACTCGCCGTCTTCCGCCGCGCGCTGCGCCAGGCCGAGGACGCCGGGCTGACCCCCGAGGTCCGGCACATCGCCAACTCGCCGGGCACCCTCACCCTGCCCGAGTCGCACTTCGACCTGGTCAGGCCGGGCGTGGCGATGTACGGGATCTCGCCGGTGCCGCAGCTCGGCGGCCCCGCGGACTTCGGCCTGCGCCCGGTGATGACGCTGGCCGCCCGGCTGGCCTCGGTCAAGCGGGTGCCCGGCGGCCACGGCGTCAGCTACGGCCACCACTACGTCACGCCGGGTGAGACGACGCTTGCGCTGGTCCCGCTGGGGTACGCAGACGGTGTGCCCCGGCACGCCTCCAGTGCGGGCCCCGTGCTGGTGGCCGGCAAATGGCGGACGGTGGCGGGACGGGTGGCGATGGACCAGTTCGTGGTGGACCTCGGCGGCGACGCCGCGTCCCCCGGCGACGAGGCGGTGCTGTTCGGCCCGGGCGACGACGGCGAGCCCACCGCCGAGGACTGGGCCCGTGCGGCCGGCACGATCGCGTACGAGATCGTGACCCGCGTCGGCGCCCGCGTCCCCCGCGTCTACTCCGGCGCGAGCACCGGGCCCCGTACGGCCACGGACGACGCCGACGCCCGCCCGGGCACGGACGACCCCCGGACCCGTACGGCCACGGACCCCGCCGTCCCCTCGGCCGCGGACGACCCCGGCCCCCGCCCGCGCGCGGACGCCCCCCGGACCCGTACGGCCACGGACCCCGGCATCTCCTCGGGCGCGAGCACCCGCCCCCGCCCGGCCGGCGGGAACGGCTGACCGGCGTGGCGGAGAACTCTCCCTGGGAGCGGGCCGGGCTGGTCGGCGCGGCCGTGGGCGTCCTCGCGGCCGGGGCCGCCGCGGGCGTGGCCATCGAGCGCGTCACCGTCGGCCGCGGGATGCGCCGCCGCGCGCGGCTCGCGCTCGACGCCGCGGGCCCGTACGGCACCCTGCGCGGCACGCCCGGCACCGCGGTCGCCGAGGACGGCACCGAGCTGTACTACGAGGTCGAGGAGGCCGAGCCGGCCGAGACCGGGCCGCCCGCGCCGGCCAGGCGCGGCCGGCTGCTGCGCCGCGGCCGCTCCCGGTCGGCGCCGCCGCCGCAGCCGCTGACCGTCGTGTTCTGCCACGGCTACTGCCTCAGCCAGGACTCCTGGCACTTCCAGCGCGCGGCGCTGCGCGGCGGCGTGCGCGCGGTCTACTGGGACCAGCGCAGCCACGGCCGCAGCGAGCGCGGCCGGGACCAGGCCGCGGGCCGGCCGGCCACCATCGACCAGCTCGGCCGCGATCTGAAGGCCGTGCTGGACGCGGCGGTGCCCGAGGGCCCGGTGGTGCTGGCCGGGCACTCGATGGGCGGCATGACGGTGATGGCGTTCGCCGAGCAGTATCCGGGCTATGTGCGCGAGCGCGTCGCGGGCGTCGCGTTCCTGTCCACCTCCGCGGGCAAGCTCGCCGCGGTCACGCTGGGGCTGCCGGCCGCCGGCGCACGGGCGTTCCGCGCGGTCGCGCCCGGCCTGCTGCGGATGCTCGGCAGCCAGGTCGACCTGGTGGAGCGGACACGCCGGGCCACCGCCGACCTCTTCGCGGGCGTCATCAAGCGCTACTCCTTCGGCGCGCAGGACGTCGACCCCGCGGTCGAGCGGTTCGCCGAGCGGCTGATCGAGGCCACCCCGATCGACGTGGTCGCGGAGTTCTACCCGGCGTTCACCGAGCACGAGAAGGGCGACGCGCTGGCGGTGCTCGACGGCCTGCCCGCGCTCGTACTGGCAGGCGACAAGGACCTGTTGACGCCCAGCGCGCACAGCGCGGAGATCGCCGAGCGGCTGCCGGACGCGTCCCTGCTGGTGGTGCCGGGCGCCGGCCACCTGGTGATCATGGAACGGGCCGAGCTGGTGAACGCCGCGCTGGCCCGGCTGATCGCGGACGCCGCCGACGCGGTACGGGCGCCGGTGTCCGCTCCGCTGCGGGCGCTCACGGCACCCGCGCTCGACGCGTAGCATTCGCCGATATGGGTACACCGCACGACCGGTACTCCACGGGTACCGCGCAGGACGCTCCCGCCGTCCGCCTCACCGTCCGCACCGCCGGGCACATGCACCGGCTCGGGCTGCGGCTGGCCGGGCTGCTGGCCCCCGGCGACCTCGTCCTGCTCAGCGGCGAGCTGGGCGCCGGCAAGACCACGCTGACCCGCGGCCTCGGCGAGGGCCTCCAGGTCCGCGGCGCGGTCACCTCGCCGACCTTCGTCATAGCCCGCGTGCACCCCTCGCTGGTCGGCGGCCCGGCCCTGGTGCACGTCGACGCCTACCGGCTGGGCGGCGGGCTGGACGAGATGGAGGATCTCGACCTCGACGTGTCGCTGCCGGAGTCGGTGGTGGTCGTGGAGTGGGGCGAGGGCAAGGTGGAGGAGCTCTCCGAGGCCCGTCTCCAGGTGGTCATCGGCCGCACGGTCGGCGGTACGCCCCCGGACGCGCCGAACGGCTCACCCGCGGCCGGTACGTCCGAGGACGACTTCCCCGGCGACGGCGACGGCGACGCCTCTGGCGGGGACGGCAGCGGCGACGACGTACGCGACGTGACGATCACCGGCATCGGCCCGCGCTGGGCCCAGCAGGACTTCTCCCCGCTCACCGCGGCCCTGGTCGACGAGAGGTCGTAGCCGGGGCGGCGCGGCGTACGCGTCACCCGGGGGCCGTGTCGAGGAGGTCGGCCATCGTGCGGGCGGCGGTGACGGCCGCGTCCGCGCAGCAGTTGTTGAACAGCACGTGCACCTCGTCGGCGCGTTCGGCCAGGGCGCGGACGCGCGGGGTCCACTCCGCGAGTTCCGCCGGGGTGTAGCGGTGGCGGAAACGGTCCTCCTTCGTCCCCGTGCCCCAGGCGGTGCTGCGGCCGTGGAAGCGGACGACCGCGAGCCGCGCGGAGGTGGCCACGGCGACCGGCGGCACCGACGCGGGCAGGCCCTGCGCCATGTCGACGGCGACCGCCGGGACGTCCCACGCGGACAGCTCCGCGGCGGTCCGCGCCGCCTGCTCGCCCTGCCACCACCCCGGGTGCCGGAACTCCATCGCCACCGGCCACCCGGCCGTCCGCTCCCGGCAGCGCCGCAGCCGCTCGGACGCCGCGGGGCCGGGGGCGAGCCAGGGCGGGAACTGGAAGAGCACCGCGCCCAGCCGGCCGGCCGCGCGCAGCGGCGCGAGGGCCGCGGCGAAGCGCCGCCACACCTCGTCCAGCAGGCCGTCGTCGTCCGCCGCCGCGCGTCCGCGCGCGGCGACCGCGTCGCGCAGGTCGGCGGGCAGCGCCTGCGGGCGGGTGGGGTGGCCGGTCAGCAGGGAGAACGCCTTGACGTCGAACCTGAAGCCGGCGGGCGTCCGCTCCGCCCACAGGGCGCTGGTGCGGGCGCTGGGCAGGCCGTAGTACGTCGCGTCCGCCTCCACCACGGCGAACTGCCCGGCGTAGTGCTTCAGCCGTCCCGCCGCGTCGCGCAGTCCGCGCGGGTACCAGCCGCTGGAGACCAGCGCGCGGTCGGTCCACGAGCACGTGCCCACCCTGACGTCACCCATGGGGGCCTGCCTTCCCCGTCCGCGGCGACGGACACCGTGGGCGCTGCGGGGTGTCCGCGGGGACGCCGTGGGGGGCCGGCGGACCGGGCCGGGCGGCGAGCGCGGCCGGGCGGCATCGGTGGCGCCGGGGCGCGCGTGCGCCCGAATCGTCCGCGGAAAGGGGGAGTTGATCGCGCGAGGGCGAGCAGGCTCCCCGTATGACGATCCATCAGAGCCGCCGGACCCACGCCGTGCTCGGCCTCGCCGTGACGGCGCTCCTGGCCGCCGGCGCCTGCGATCCGCACAGCACCGGCTCCGGGGGGTCGGGCGCCGGCGCCGGGCCCACGGCGTCCGGAGTGGAGAAGACCGTGCCCGACCTCGTGGGGAAGGGCCTGCAGAGCGCCCAGGACGCCGCTCAGGCGGCCGGCTTCCGCCACCTCACGTCGCACGACGCCACGGGCGGGCTGCGGCACCAGATCCTCGACCGGGACTGGAAGGTGTGCTTCCAGACGCCCGCCGCGGGCGCCACCGCGTCCACCGGCGCGACGGTCGACCTGGCCGCCGTGAAGCGCTCCGAGAACTGCCCGGTGACGGACCGCAAGCCGCCCGCCAAGGTCGGCGCCACGATGCCCGACTTCACCGGCAAGGGCCTGCTGGCCGCGCGGGACAGCCTGCCGCGCGGCACCAAGGTGACCGAGAAGGACGCGAGCAGCCGGGGCCGCGTGGTTCTGCTCGGCTCGGACTGGACGGTCTGCTCCCAGTCGCCGGCGCCGGGGGCCGCGTACCACGGGCAGGCGGTGACGTTCACCGCGGTGAAGATCGGCGAGCACTGCCCCTGAGCGGGTGTGCGGACACCCGCGCGATCGGCGGTCGCGTCGGCCGAGGCCCGGTCGAGGCCCGGTCGAGGCCCGGTCGAGGTCAGCCCGCGGCCGGCCCGACGCCGGCCCTGAGGTCAGCCCGAGGTCAGGTCGCCGGCCAGGTAGCGCTGGAGGGTGGGGGCGAGCGCGTCGACCAGGACGGCGCGGTCGGTGCCGGGCAGCGGGTCGACCTGGACGATGTGCCGGCTCATCACCAGCCCCACGACCTGCGTGGTCATCAGGGCCGCGCGCAGCGGCGCGTCCGGCAGGCCGAGGCCGGTGGCGAGCGGCATGAGCAGCTCGCGGGTCATGCGTTCGCGGACGATCGCCGCCGCGTCCTCCTCCGAGGCGGCCGCGCGGATCAGCGCGACGACCCGGCGCTGCCCCTCGGGGGTGCCGAGCACGTCGAGCACCCGCTCGGCCAGCCGCCGCCCGATGCCCTCCCGGGGGCCGGACAGCAGCTGCGGCACCGCCTCCGCCGGGTCCACCGGCAGCTCCGCGGCCTCGGCGAAGAGCCGCTGCTTGCTGCCGAAGTAGTGCGACACGAGCGCGACGTCGACGCCGGCCGCGGCGGCGATGCCGCGCAGCGAGGTGCGGTCGTAGCCGGTCTCCGCGAAGCGCACGCGCGCCGCCGCGAGGATCTCCTCGCGGGTCCGGCTCTCCCCGGCCGGGCGGCCGGCCCGCCGCCGCGACGCCATGTCCGTCACATCCGCTCCCGTCGTCGCCGCCGATCCGCCCGGCACCCGGCCTTTTCGCGAACGGTACCCCGCGCGCACGCTCCGCCGCGCCGCCCGCCCGGAGCGGCCCGTTCCGCGCGACCCCTCGCCCGGCCGCCTGCGGCTACGTCGCGCCGCCCGCCCCGGCCG
>JAJSZB010000362.1:0-7267 GCA_050613715.1 Streptomyces sp. IBSBF 3018 | reverse complement strand
CCCCCCCCCCCCCCCCCCCCCGCGCCCGCCCCCGGGGGGGGCCCCCCCGCGGGGGGCGCCGGCGGGTGGCGGGCTCGGCCCGCCTCGACGGGCGCGCGGCCTCACGGGACGTGTGCCCGGGGGCTCGACGGCCTGTCAGTGGTGGGGGTTTCCCTTTCCGTCGCCGCCGAAGGGCCACTGGTTGTGGTCGGTTCGGACGAAGCCGACCGTGTAGGTGCGGGTGACCTGGCCGTTGGGTGAGGTCACCTCGACGGTGCGGGCGGTGAAGCGGTGGCCGGCCGAGGTCAGGACGGCGCTGCCGTCGGTGACCCGGACCCGCGCGCCCGGCACGGCCGGGACCGCGGTGACGGCCGGGAGCTTCGCGTTGTTCGGCAGGTCGACGACGTACGTGGAGACGTCCGGGTCGAACCCGTCGATCGCCGTGCCGCCCACCGTGATCGTGTCGACGTCGGCGGTGCTGGCCTTGGTGGCGTCCCCGAAGTTCGTCACCGTCACCTTGCCGTCGGCGCCGACCACCACGTGCGCGGACATCGCCGCGGCGAGGTTGATCCGGGCCCAGCCCGCGCCGCCGTCCGCGGTGAGGTCCAGCGGGTAGCCGGAGTCCGTCGCGGTCTGCTCCAGGACCTGGATCCGCTGCGCGGTGGTCAGGTTCGGGAACGCCGTGGTCAGCAGCGCCGCCGCGTCGGCGGGCGTCTTCAGGGCCTGTCCGGCCTTGCCCACCTGGGAGAACCCGTAGGTCAGGCGCCGGGTGTAGAGGTCGATGTCCTGCGCGGTGCTCAGCCCCGCGTAGGCGTCGCCCGAGCAGGCCGCGAGCGTGTCGCCGTAGCCGTCCTTCTCGCACGTCTGGAGCAGCACGTTCTCGATCTCCGTGTGGGCCTGCAGCAGCAGGTCCGCGAAGTCGGGGTCGGCCCACCGGTGGGCCACGGTGGCCATGCCGGTGATGCGACCGCCCATCACGTCCAGCGGGTAGTGGAACCCGAGGACGATGCGGTTGTTGCCGTACTCCGAGGTGCGCGCGAGGATCGACGGCGCCAGCTCCGGCAGCAGCGTGGCGAGGATCGTGCCCGCCTCGTAGCCGCCGTAGGTGTGGCCGCTGGGGTACGAGCCGCTGGTCGCCAGGCTGCTGTACGAGCCGTCCTGCGACTCGTAGACGTCGCCGCCGTCGCCGACGAACCCGAGCCGGACGTACGGGCGCAGGTAGCCGTAGTGGTCCTTGGCCGCGTCGTGGGTGTCGAGGTTCTGCGTGACGCGGCCGAACAGCGCGTTGGTCTTGGGCAGTTGGCCGTTCTTCAGCGCGTCGCTGTAGATCTGGCCGAGCCGGGAGCCGAGGCCGTCGGCCATCGTGACGGTGGCGCTGTTGGTCGCGTCGACCTCGGCGCGGTCCACCTCCTTCTGCGTCGCCGCGTTGTTGATGCCCAGCGCGATCAGGTCGTTCTGCGCGGTGGGCTCGGTGCCCGCGGGGACCTTGGTGTTGGCGCCGAGGATGTCGGTGTGCAGGTCGTCGATCCCGCTGAGCAGGTTGTCGAAGTAGTCGCTGCCGTCACCGGTCGACGGCCACGAGTCCGAGGGGTAGCTCGCGTTGAGCGTGCCGGCCGGGAACGGGGACGGGGTGTAGCCCGCGTCGGAGGCGGAGGCCGTCCCGGTCGAGGCGGTCGCGCCGGCCGAGGCGGCCGAGGAAGCAGCCGTCGTGTCCGCCGCGGCCGCGGCGCCGTCCGACGTCCCCGCCAGCGTCACCGCCGTCACCGTCGCGGTGTGCCCCTCGGCCCTGCCGCCGCCGGTGGCGGTGAGCAGCGCGGTGTCCGCCGTGGCGGGCAGGTGCGCGGTGGTCCCGTCGTCGAGGGCGACGGTGTAGCCGATGACCGGGAAACCGCCGTCGCCGGCCGACCGCCAGTCCACCCTGACCTGCTTGCCGTGGGTGGTCACACCGGTCACGGCCGGCTTCTGCGGCGTGCCGCCGGCGGTCACCACGGGCGCGGTGGGCGCGCTCTGCTGCGAGGCGCCGACCGCGTTCACCGCCTGGACGCGCGCGGTGTACGACCGGCCGGCCGGCAGCTCGGTGAAGGTGGTGCCGCGGCTGCCCGGATCGGCGATCGCGACCTGGTGCCCGTCGCCGAGGGTGACCCGGTAGCCGGTGACCGGCGAGCCGCCGGTGTCGGCGGGCGGGGACCAGGCGACGGTCACGCTGGAGCCGGAGGACGTGGCCGAGACCGCGTCGGGCGCGGCCGGCACCGTCTTCGGCCTGGTCCTGAGCGCCGAGACGGCCTGGTCGAGCGCCTGGTGGCGGGCGGTGAGCGTGGCGTCCGCGGCGGAGGCGTCCGCGAGCGCGGTCCTCGCCTGGGCGAGCGCGGTGGTGAACGCCTGCCACGACGCGTCGGTGTAGCGCGCGTTCTGCAGCGCCGACGCGGTCGCCACCAAATTCTCCAGCGTCAGCCGCGGCAGCGGGATCAGCTGGTTGGCGGCGAGGGTGAGGCTGCGCGTCTGCGTGTCGACCTCCAGTTGCGTCGCTCCGTCCGCGGTCAGCAGGGCGCGGGCGGCGGCCAGTTCGCGCTGGAAGACGCCGAAGTCGATCGTGTCGTAGCGCGCGGCGTCGCCGGACAGGTCCTGGTAGCGGTCGACGGCCTGCCGCAGCGCGGAGGTGTCGGTGGCCGCGGGCGTGTCGGCGTGGCTGAAGGTGATCCGCCCCAGGTTCGCGACGTACGGGTGCGAGGAGTCCGGGGTGGTGACCAGGCGCAGGTGCACGTCGTGGGTGCCGGTGATCCCCTTCGGCAGCGTCAGGCTCGTCGTGCCGCCCGACGACCACGCGCTTCCGGTGACCGGCAGCGGGAGGGTGGCGTACGGCGTGCCCGGGTTGCCCGCGTCGTAGGAGTCCAGATAGAGCTGGACGGCCGAATCGGCGCCGCAGCGCGCGGAGTTGTTGACGTAGGTGAGCGTGAGGGTGTTCTTCGGCGAGGAGCCGAAGTCGATGTCCCCGTAGTCCAGCCAGGCCCCGTTGTACGTGCCGCCGAGGTCGGTGGCCGAGCCAGCGTCGCTCCAGCCGGCCGGCTCGCTCTTGAGCCCGCCGCCGCTGTCGGCCTTCCACGCGGTGGCGTCGAAGCCCACCGGGGCGTCCGGCGCCTGCGTCAGGGTCAGCGCGTAGACGTTGGCCACGTACGGCTGGGAGCTGGACTGGGTGCTGGAGACGAAGTCGGCGTACACGTCCTGGACGCCGGTGAAGACCTTCGGGTCCAGCGGCACGGTCGCGGTGGCGACGGTCCCCCAGCCCGAACCGGTGTAGTCCAGGGGCACGTCGACGCTTCTGGCGCCGTCCTTCGACCCCAGGTGCAGTTCGATGTGGGAGTCGGAGGCGGCCCGCGTCTGCGGCTTGTCGTAGGAGACGGTGAGGGTGTCGGCGCCGTCCCCCAGGTCGGTGGCCTTCCACTGCGCCCACGCGCCGTTCGTGACGTTCTCGAAGATGCCGCCGGACAGCTTGAGCGGGAGCGAGCCGTCGCCGGTCGCGTCGGCGTTCGCCGCGGTCAGCGTGGCGAGCGTGGTCGAGCCCTGCGTGGAGGGCGCGTTGGGCGAGAACTGGTACCAGTCGAAGTTCGACACCCACTGCTGGCCGGCCGGCGCGTGGAAGACGAACGTCGCGCCGGACGCGGCCAGCAGCGCGGCCGGGTCGGTGACGGCGGCCTGCACGGTCGTGTAGAACTGCCAGCCGCCGGTCCCGGGCAGCGACACGGTGGCGACCACCGGTCCGTCCGCGCCGCCGGCGTGGACGTCGACGCTGCTCGGCTTGGCGTTCGGGGCTTGTGAGTTGGCGTAGCGGACCGAGATGCTCCTCGGGGCGACGCCGCCGAAGTCCAGCTTGCCGTAGCGCTCCCAGGCGCCCTCGGTGACGCCGCCGAGGTCGCCGTCGGAGTAGTACGCCTCGCTGACCAGGCTCGGGCCGTCCTTCTGGTCGGGGGACTCGGCCTGGAGGACCGCGTAGCCGCCCTCGTCGATGCCGAGCGCGCCGATCGCCGCGTCGAGCGCGTCCTGCGCGGCCATCAGCGTGCCGGTGCCGGAGGCGGTGTCCGCGAGGGCGGTCCTGGCGTGCTGGAGCGCCGACTGGAACAGCGTCCAGGAGCCGTCGGAGTAGTTGCCGCTGCGGACCACGGACGCCTGGTCGGCCAGCGCGCCGAGGGACGCGCGGTACACCGCGGCGGCGGAGACCATGAGCGGGTCGGTCGCGGTGACCCCGGCGCCGGTGAGCGTCGAGGCCCGCACGCCGTGGGCGAACGCCGCGTCGCGGAAGCTGATGCCCAGGCGCGCGTCGGTCTTCGCGGTGCCGGTCAGCGACAGCGTCGCGGTGCGCGAGCCGGTCACCGTCAGGTCGGCGGTGACGCCGTCGGGCAGGCCGGTGACGTTCGCCGCGCCGGTCCCGGTCAGGCTGGTGCCCTTGCGGGCGGCGAACGACGCCGGCCCGGACAGGGTGAGCTTCATGCTGCCGTCGAGACGGCCGTCCGCCGCGGTGGCGACGGTGTCGGGCCGGGCGGTCACCACGGTCCCGGTGGCGCCGGTCCCGCTGCCGTCACCGGTGTCGGTGTCCAGCGAGTACGCGGGCTTCGTCGCCGCGCCCCACGAAGACGGCTTGGAGCCCATCGTGAAGTCCAGCGTCCCGCCGGCGATGATCTGCGAGTAGTCCAGCCAGGTGTTGCCGAACCGCGAGCCGTCGAGGGTCGCGCTCTGCACGTAGTAGTTGCTCGCCGAGACGCCGTCGGCCTTCACCGTGAACCGGTTGCCGCCCGCGTAGTTGATCGTCGTGGAGTCGAAGAACGGGCTGCCGATCTGGAACTGGCTGGAGCCCGCGGTCACCGGGAACAGGCCGAGCGCCGCGGCGACGAACATGGTCGACATGGTGCCGGCGTCGTTGTCCATGGTCGGCAGGAAGCCGTTGGGCGCGAGCTTGTACACCTGGGTGTTCACCGGCGGGGTGAACTCGCCGCCGGAGCTGGGGGCTTCGTTGCTGGAGCCGGTCGCGATGTAGCGGTTCCAGGTGCTGCCGGTGTAGATGGCGCGCACCCACTTCTGCGTCAGGCTGGGCTCGCCCACGTAGTTGAAGAGGTACGGCGCCTGGAGGTCGATCTCGTTGGCGTTGGAGTGCAGCATGGTCGAGCCGTCGTTCTTGGCCGAGTCCTCGCCGAACATGTGCTCCACGGCGGCCTTTCCGGCCTTCGCGCCGCCCATCGCCGTGATCAGGCCGCCCATGTCGTAGGCGTCGTACCAGTGGTACTGCCAGAGCGTGCCCTGGTAGAGGCCGGCCGCCTCGAACTTCTCGTAGTCCGCGGCCTGCCAGTCGCCGCCGCTCGCGCGCGGGGTGAGCAGGCCGACCTTGGTGCCGTCGGCCGCGGTCCACGCGCCGGACTTCACCAGGTGGTCGATCGCCATCGTGGACTGGGCGCGCAGCTTCGCCGCGTCGGCCTGCTTGCCCAGCGCGGCGGCGATCACCGACAGCGCCCACTGGTCGTAGCCGCGCTGCACGGTGGTGCCGGGGTCGCCGGAGACGTACCCCTGCCGCAGCTGCGCGCCGGTGTAGTAGCCGGTGTAGGACAGCAGCGCCGGGTAGGCCTCGTCGAGGCGGTCGAAGTTCTTGTAGCCCTTGGACAGCGCGTCGGCGATCACCACGGCCGAGCGCTCCCAGCGCACGGTGGGCACCGAGTGGGTGAGGCTGCCGAGGGTCTTGCCCGCGGTGTGCGCGTCGGCGAACAGCTCGATCAGCGACTGCACCATGTCCCGGTAGGTGGCCGGGTCGATGTACGCCTCCACCGAGTACTTGCGGAAGTCGTCCCAGGTGGACCAGCCGTCGTAGTACGTGAAGCCGTTCGTCCGGTGCACCGCGCCGTCGGCGCCGCGGTACGTGCCGCTGGTGCTGGTGGCGTTCACCGGCAGCCCGTACATGCGGTACAGGTGCGTGTAGAACTCCTTGGTGAGCGTCTGCGTCGGGTCGGACTTCGCGGAGGCGTGCACGTCGACGGCGCCGAGGGTGCTGTTCCACTCCGCCTTCGTCCTGGCGCGCGCCTGGTCGAAGGTGAGGCCGCCGACCTCGTTGCGCTGGTCGGTCACCGCCTGCTCGGCGCTGATCGGCGAGAGCGTGATGCGCAGCTCGACGTCCTTGCCGGCCGCCGGGTCGAAGCCGAGGACCGCGCCGCTGTCCGCGCCGTCCTGCGCGGTCGCGTCGGTCAGCTTGCCGTCGCCGCCCCACGTCTTGAGGGAGGTCACGGGGGCGTTGGTGGTGGCGGCGTAGTACATCTGGTACGAGGCGCCGTTGAAGGAGCCCGCGATCAGGCCGGTGAGCGAGGTGGTCCCGTCGGCGAGGGTCGTCGCCTTCACGGTCGCCCGGGTGCGGCTGGTGTAGTTGTTCGCGAGGTCGAGGACCAGCTCGGGCTCGGCGCCCGCGGGGAAGCTGTAGCGCTCCAGCGCGGTGCGGGTGGTCGCGGCCATCTCGGCGTCGATCGTCCCCGGGCCCTGGGTGACCGCCGACGCGGTGCCGGACAGCGCGCCGAGGCCGGCCCGGTAGTAGCCGGGCGTCGCGGTCTCGTCGTCGTGGCTGTACGGGTGGGCGTAGGTGCTGGGCGCGGGCCGCTTGTCGTACGTCACCGAGGTGGGGACCACCAGCAGGTCGCCGCCGCCGCCCGAGCCGCCGACGCCGTCGAGGTCGGTGGCGGTGAACCCGGCGATGCGGGTCTCGTTGTAGTCGTAGCCGGAGTGGTTGCGGTTCGGCGTGGTCATCGGGTTGACCTTGGCGAGGCTGTGCGGGGCCTCGGCGCCGGGCAGGTCGTTGCCGTCGTCGCCGGCCGTCGACACGAACGGGTCGACGAGCCTGGTGTAGTCCGTGCCGGACGGGGACGGGGAGCCCGCGGACGCGTCGGCGGCGGCCACGCCGGCGCCGGCCAGCGCGGCGGCGCCGAGCGCCCCGGCGAGCAGCGCGGCGAGCGCGGCGCGCAGCCGCCGGGACCGGCGGGCGGGTCTGTGAACGGTCGCGGGGGGCGGGGAAGCCACGGGGGCTTGGGGTCTGATGGGCACGGAACCTCTCCGGCGTCGCGGTGCGCATGCGGGGACCGATCCGCCCGACAACGTTGTCAGTCGGACTGGCCCGCACAGGGGTCAGACGGCAGTGGACACGCGGGAGTATCTCCCGGCGCGTTCACGGACGTCCACCATCAGACACGGAGAAGTCGTACGGGGGGCGAACGGGAATCGCACAGTCGGGGCGGGGCGCGGGCCGCGCGCGCCGCCGCGCCCGGATGGC
>JAJSZB010000361.1:0-7271 GCA_050613715.1 Streptomyces sp. IBSBF 3018 | reverse complement strand
GGTCCGGGTCCGGTCCGGCCGGAGCGGTGCGGCCGGGGCGGTGCGGCGGGGGCGGCCGGTGCGGCCCGCGGTTACGGGGCCGGCCGCCGGTCCTCGCCCGACGAGCGGTCGGTGAGCAGGCCCATCGGCCGGCCGCCGCGCGCCAACTGCCCGGCGTCCGCGGGCCCCTGCACGTCGAGCAGCCGCACCAGCACCTCGCCGCGCTGGTAGACGGTGGCCGCGACGACCGGCCGGCCCGGGTCCGCGCAGTCCGCCGCGTCCAGCGCGGACAGCCGGCGCGCCTCGTCCGGGCCCTGCTCGGCGCGGACCGGGTGCAGGAAGGCCAGCCGGCCCAGCCCGGGCGTCCGCCCGGCCTGCGGGTCGGCGGCCACGTGCGCCACCGCGGGCAGCGCCGCCCGGGCGAAGAACGCACGCGCGGAGCCCGCGTCGGTCAGGTCGCGGTCCTCCTCCAGGTACGGGTTGATCGCCTCCTCCACCGCGCGCACCTGCGGCTGCCGGGCCACGTGCCGCAGCGCGTTGCCGAGGTCGCCCTCGACCTCCACGGCGCGCACCACGCGGTTGCCGTCCATGTAGAGCGAGGTACGCAGCAGCCGGGTGGTGTCGTCGACGCGGGCCTGCGGGGACTCGTAGTCCGACAGCAGCTTCGCGACGGCCTCCTCGCTGCCGGGCCGGACGGTGAAGGTGATGGCGTGCCGGACGACGCCGCCGACGCACAGCGGCGGGGCCGGCACGGGGTCGGTCCCCCCGGCCTGCGGGTCCCGGTCGGTCCGGGCGGCCTTCCCGGTCGTGGCAGCTCGCGCGGTCCGCGGGGCCTGCGCGGCCTCGGCGGTCCGCCCGGCGCGCGGCTCCTGGGCGGTCCGGGCGGAGGCGTCCGGGGCGGGGCCGTCAGGCTCGGGGGTCTCGCGGGCGATCAGGTAGCGCAGGCTCGTGGTGTCGCGCACGCAGTCGTGCAGCGGCTCGACCATCGCGCGGTGCGCCGCGCTCTCCACCCACTCCAGGAACGGCTCGCTGCTCTCCCACTCGCTGGTGATCAGCCACTGCGAGGAGTTGCCGAGCGACTGGCACAGCTGGTCGCTGATGTGGCCCGGCACGGCCGCCACCTGGTGGCGGATCTGCTCGTACGCGGCCAGGAAGTCCTGCTGCTTGCCGTCGAGGACGTCCAGCAGCAGCACCACGCGCAGGCGGGCGTTCGTGGTCGGGACGCGGGACGCGGCGGGCGCCGCGCCCGCGGGGGACGGCGGGGTGCTCCGGTCGTCGAGGGTGGTCACGGGAGGTCCTCTCGCAGGTGCGGGACGGGTTGCCGTCCGCATATGCGTTCGGCGAGCCCGGTATGACGTAATGCTCACGTAAAGCACGACGACGCGCACGGCGCGTGAGGCGGCCGGGTGAAGCCCCGGCGAACCGGCTCCGCCGGGCCGCCCGAGCGGGAACACACATCGCGCACGCGCTCGTCCCCGTCCTTGGAGGACCCCCATGACGCGCCACCCCGACCACGGCTCCCCTGCGCCCGACCGCGGAACCGGACCCGCGCCCGACACCCCGGGCGGGAGCGCCTCGCCGGGAAGCAGCCCGCCCGGGAGCGCCCGGCCCGGGAGCAGCCCGCCCGGGAGCACGCCGGCCGCGGGCCCGCACCCGGAGGGCGGCGAGCGGGTGCCGGTGCTGATCGTCGGCGGCTCGCTCGTCGGCCTGTCCGCGTCGGTGTTCCTCGGACGGCTCGGCGTGCCGCACATGCTGGTGGAGCGCCACGCGCGCACCTCGCACCACCCGCGCGGCCGGGGCAACAACGTCAGGACGATGGAGCTGTTCCGCACCGCGGGCGTGGAGCCGGCGATCCGGGAGGCCGCGTCGGTGCTGGCCGGCAACCACGGCATCCTCCAGGCCGACACGCTCACCGGCGCGGAGCAGGAGTGGCTCTTCCGGCAGATCGACCCCGGGAACCGGCTGGCCGCGGTCAGCCCGTCCGGGTGGTGCCTGTGCAGCCAGAACGACCTGGAGCCGGTGCTGCTGGACGCCGCGCGCGACCTCGGCGGCGACCTCCGCTTCGGCGTCGAACTCGTGGACTGCGCGCAGGACGGCGAGGGCGTCACCGCGCTGCTGCGCGACCGGGCCACCGGGGCCGAGCGCACCGTGCGGGCCGACTACCTGATCGCCGCGGACGGCCCGCGCAGCCCGGTGCGCGAACGGCTCGGCATCGCGATGACCGGGCCCGGCGAGCTGTTCCACAACGTCAGCATCACGTTCCGGGCCAAGGCGCTGGCCGACGCGGTCGGCGACCGCAGGTTCATCGTCTGCTACCTGACCAACCCGGCGAGTCCGGGCGCGCTGCTGCCCGTCGACAACGCGCAGGACTGGGTCTTCCACGCGCCCTGGCGGCCGGACGACGGCGAGACGCTCGAAGACTTCACCGACGAGCGCTGCGCCGAGCTGATCCGCACCGCGACCGGGGTGCCCGGGCTCGACGTCGAGATCACCGGGAAGGCCCCCTGGCACGCGGCCGAGCGCACCGCGGCGGCGTACCGCGACGGGCGCGTGCTGCTGGCCGGCGACAGCGCGCACGAGATGTCGCCGACCGGCGCGTTCGGCTCCAACACCGGCATCCAGGACGCGCACAACCTCGCGTGGAAGCTCGCGGCGGTCCTCGCCGGGTGGGCCGGGCCGGGGCTGCTCGACACGTACGACGCCGAGCGGCGGCCCGTCGCGCTGGCCACCGGGGCGCGGGCGTCGGCGCGTTCCGCGGAGCACCGCCACCCGGGCTACGACGTGGGCATCGGCGGCGGCGCCGGCGGCCCGGTGGGGGCACCTCCCGGGCCGGGCCCCGGGGGAGGGATGCTCGCGGCCGTCCTCGGCTACGGGTACGGCGAGGGCGGCGCGGTGCACGGCGCGGACCCGGCGGCCGCGGTCGTGCCCGACCGGTTCCGCCCGGTCGCCCGGGTCGGGGGGCGCGCGCCGCACATGTGGCTGCGCCGCGGGGACGGCTCCGGGGAGATCCTCTCCACGCTCGACCTGTACGAGACCGTGCCGGTCCTTCTGTGCGGGCCGCGGGGCGCCGCGTGGCACGACGCGGCCGTGCGCGCCGCCGCGACGACCGGCGTCCCCCTGACCCCGTACCTCATCACCCGCGACCTCCACCCCACCGCTCCGGCCGCTCCGGCCGCGGGGGCCGCCGGCGCTGCCGCTCCGGCCGCGGGGGACGCCCGCCCGGCGGGTGGGGGTGCGCCGCCGGAGGGGGGCTCGCGCGCCGCGGGTCCGGGTGCGCCGGCCGACTGGGCCGCGCTCCACGGCGTCACGGACGAGGGCTGCGTCCTGGTCCGGCCCGACGGCTTCGTCGCGTGGTCGGCGCCCGGCGCCGCGGACGACCCCCGGGCCGCCCTCGAATCCGCCCTCCGCGCGGCCTTCCGCCTCCCCTGACGCCGGACGTCGGCACACCAGGGGCGCGGGGAGCAGCTCCCCGCGCCCCTGGACAACACGCTCGGCGCGCGGGCGCAGCCCAGGACGGGCGCGCCCGGCGCGGAGCCGAGGCCGGGCGGGGCGGACCGGGCAACGCCCGGCGCGAGGCCGGCGCGCGGGGGGCCCGCTACGGGCTGACGCGATAGCGGCCCGTCATCCCGCGCATCATGTGCCCCGGCAGATGGCAGTGGTAGATCCAGTCCCCGGGATTGTCCTCGCGGTACTCCACCGTGAGCGTCGTCGCGGGCCCGACCACCTGCGAGTCGACCCACCCCTGCGCCGAGCGCCAGCGGTGCCCGTGCACGTGGAAGACGTGGAACGAGTTGCCGAGCGCACTCACCCGCCACCGCACCCGCTCACCCGCCCGCGCCGTGAACGTCGGCGCGTTGTCCACGAAAGCGCCCCCGTTGCACAGCGACAGGTCCTGCTTCAGCTGCGGCGCGTCCGCCGCGGACAGGTCGTGGAAGAAGAGCACGAACTCCCGGTCGACCCGCGGCGTCGCCGCGTCCGTCACCGCGATCATGCCGAACAGCCCCAGCTCCGCGCCGATCTCCATCACCGGCCCGCCCGGCACGAGCGCCTCGGAGTGCGACCCGCCGGCCGGCGGCGGCGCGGACCCCGCGTGCGGGACCGCCTGCGGCGCCGCGTGGTCGTGGTAGGGCCAACTGCCCACCGACTGCGGCACGCACGTCCACTCGTACGTGTGGCTCTGCCCGGGCGCGACCGCCGTCCCCGGCGCCTTGGGATCGTCGGCCATCCACGCCCCGTCGTGCTCCGGCGTATACCGCACCCCGTGCGGGTGGATGGTGTGCGGCCACTTGTAGTGCGTGTCGTTGTTCCGGAAGTGCACGCGGATCACGTCGCCGACCTCGCCGCGCAGCACCGGGCCCGGCACGCCGGTGTTGGGGCCGATGCCCTCCGGCCCCTCGTCGCCGGGCAGCGGCCGGCCCCAGCCCGGGGTGTACGCGCGGTAGCCGATCGCCTGGTACGTCGTCTGGTCGGCGGTGAACGTCATGCCGGTCATCGCGTCGCGCCGGTTCGGCACCAGGTCGAGCGCGAACGAGTCGGCCTGCAGCCAGTATTCGCGGACCCGGCCGCTGGGCCGGAAGTCCTGGGCCGCGAACGGGTCCAAGCCCGCGGCCTCCGGGGCCGACCCCGGAGCGGAGTCCGCGACCGCGCGCGGGCTCGCGGAGAGCGACAGCGCCGCCGCCGCGCCCCCGCCGGTCAGCGCCCGCAGCAGCGAGCGGCGGCCCCGGGAGGTGCGGTCGGTGTGCGCGGGACGTGCGGGGTCCGTGGCCATGGCGTCCTTTCGACGGAGCGTACGGATGCTGCGGTGCTTACGGACGGTGGTTTCGCCCAGCTTCGCGCGCTTTGCCGCGCTTGTGCGTACCGACAGGCCGCACACGCCGCCGGGCCGGGCCGAGCGGGTGACCGGAGGCGGCCCGCGGGCGGCCGTGGGTGGCCCGGAGGCGGCCCGGGAGACGGCCGGGGGATTCGGCGGGCGGGCCCTGGCCGGAGTGGCTCGCGACATCGCGCCGGCCAGGGAGTCGAGAGGGTGTCGGGCGGTCCGCGCCACCCGAAGGGGCGAAGCCGCCACCCTCGTGGATCATTCCGCTGGCAGACCGCGCGGTTGTGACTGACGGTGATCGTGTTGCCACTGCGCTTTTCCTGGCCGGTACGAAGCCGGCCGGCGCACGTCGCGACGGAAGGACGTCCCCATGCGTACTGCGCGCTCCCTGCTGGCCGGTGCTGCCCTCACCGGCTGCCTCGTCATCGCCGCTCCGGCCGCCCACGCCACCGGCGCGGTCGACGCGTACGACCCGAGCGGGTCGAAGTCCACGTCCGCCACCGACAGCTCGGGCTGGGCCGCCGAGCACGGCGGTGACAACGGCGGGTGGCAGAAGGGCGACGAGGGCGGCGACCCGGGCTGGGACGGGCAGCGCCCGCACGGTGGCATGCACACCGGTGGCGGCGGCATGTCCCTGGCCACCGGCGGCGGCCTCGCCGCGGGCGGCGTGCTGCTCCTCGGCGGCCTCGGCGCCGGCGCCTACTTCCTGCGCCGCCGCACCGCCTCGGCCCCGACGCTCGCCTGACGCCGGGCGCCGGGCCGATCAGCCCCGGGGCCCGGCCCCCGGGTGCGGCCCGGCGCGGGCGTCGACGTCAGGGGCGCGGGGAACGCGGTCGGTTCCCCGCGCCCCTTGCGGGGCCCGGCGCCCCCGAGCGGTGCGGCCGCCGACGAACGAGCCGAGCAACAAGCCGAGCAACAAGCCGGGCGACGAGCCGAGCAACAAGGCGGCGAACAAGCCGAGCAACCAGCGGAGCAACGAGCCGGGGAAGAAGTCCGGGAAGAAAGGGAGCGCGCCATGACGGAGGACACCGCGGAGCCCGAGCAGCGGGTGCGGAGCCCCAGGGCGCGCGGCCTGAGATGGGCGGCCGGGGCCGCGCTCCTGGGCGCACTGCTCGTCTACAACTCGTTGAATCCCAGCTCCTCGGAGTCCGCGCTCGGCGCCCCCGCGGCCCCCGCCCCGGCCAAGCCCCAGGCGCAGGCGTCGGCCGCCGCCTCCGCGCAGGCCGCCGCGACGGCACGCGCGGAACAGGGCCCGGTGCTGCCGCCCTCCCTCCCGGTCCGGCTGTCGATCCCCACGATCGGCGTCAACGCGCCCTTCGTCCCGCTGACCCTCGGCTCGGACGGCCGCCTGCAACCGCCGCCCGAGGACGACAGCAACCTCGCCGGTTACTACGCCGACGGCCCCATGCCCGGCCAGCGCGGCAGCGCGATCGTGGCCGGGCACGTCGACACGAGGACGGGGCCCGCGGTGTTCCTGCTGCTCTCGCTGCTCAAGCCCGGCGCGACCGCCGACATCACGCGCGCGGACGGCGTGGTCGCCACGTTCAAGGTCGACTCGGTGCAGACGTTCAGCAAGAACGCCTTCCCCGACCAGCAGGTCTACGGCGACACCCCGGACGCCGAGCTGCGCATCATCACCTGCGGCGGGACCTTCGACCACGCCAAGCAGGACTACAAGGACAACGTCGTGGTCTTCGCCCACCTCGACTCGTCCCGGCAGGGCTGACCCCCGGTCGTCCCGGCAGGGCTGACCCCGGTCGTCCGGGCAGGGCCGGCGGGAGCCGGCAGGGCTGACCCCCGTCCGGGCCGCAGCTTTAAGCGCTTCCTTCCCCGTCCTTAAGCCCGCCATAAGAACCGGTCCCGCCGCCCCCGACAGGGCTTTTGCCCGTATCCCGGCCGCTAGCGTGCGTGTGCACCCCACGGGGACCCCACCGGGTTCCGCCGCACACCCGCGTCTGAGGCAGGCAGCACATGGCATCCACTCACCGTCGCCGTACCGGCCGCACGGTCAAGCTGAGCGCAGCGATCGTCGCCGCGGCGGCGATCGCCGGCGGGGCCGTCGCCCTGGCCGGCTCCGCGAGCGCCGCGACCGTCGGGGCGGCCTACTCCAAGACCAGCGACTGGTCCACCGGCTACACCGGCCAGTACGTGATCACCAACTCCACCGGCAGCACGCTGGACGGCTGGACGCTCACCTTCGACCTGCCGGCCGGCACCTCGATCAGCTCGCTGTGGAACGGCGACTACACCGTCTCGGGCCAGACCGTCACGGTGAAGCCGGCCGGCTGGAACGCGAAGATCGCGCCGGGCGCCGCCGTCGAGGTCGGCTTCGTCACCAAGTCGGCCGCGAAGGCCGCCGACCCCCTGCACTGCATGATCGACAACGCCAAGTGCTCGGTGGACGACGGCCCCACGCCCACGCCCACCGGGCGCCCCACGCAGACCGCGACGCCGACCCCGCCGCCCACCACCACCC
>JAJSZB010000360.1:0-7281 GCA_050613715.1 Streptomyces sp. IBSBF 3018 | reverse complement strand
GCGCCGCCGCCGTCGCCGCGCTGTCCGAGGCGGCCCCGGGGCGGGGGTCGTCCTTGACCCCGGCGGCTCAGGTGCCGTTGACCAGGCGCATGTAGCGGACCCAGTCCCAGTTCGGGCCGGGGTCGGTGTGGTCGGTGCCCGGGACCTCGACGTGCCCGATGATGTGGTTGCGGTCCTTCGGGATGCCGTACTTGGTGCAGATCTCGGCGGTCAGCGCGGCCGACGCGTGGTACATCGCCGTGGTGAACCACGAGGCGTCGTCGACCCAGCCCTCGTGCTCGATGCCGATGCTGCGCGTGTTGTAGTCCCAGTTGCCCGCGTGCCAGGCGATGTCGTGCTCGCGGACGCACTGGTCGATCGCGCCGTCGGACGAGCGCACCACGTAGTGCGCGGTCGCGGCGTGACTGGGGTTCTGGAAGAGGCTGATCGTGTCGGCGAAGGTCTCCTGGGTGACGTGGATGACGACGAGGTTGATCGGGTACGTGGACGGGCGGTTGGACGCGGTGTAGTTGCTGGTGCTGGCCGGGGCCCAGGTGGCGGACGGGTAGTCGACGGTCGCCGCGGCCGCGGTGCCGTGCCCGGACCACAGCTCGCCGGCCAGTCCCGCGGTCGCCGCGGCGCCCAGCGCGAGCCCGCCGCGCAGCAGCGCCCGGCGGGAGGACGTGCCGGGGGCGGCTCCGTCGGCCGGGTCCGCCGGGGGCGCCGGGTCCGGTCCTGACTGGCCGAATCCGGCGGGCCGTGGCGGGAGTTGGGGTCGGTTCCGGCGTGCCATGGCGGGCTCCCTCTGGGGGCAGAGTGCGGGCGAGTGCATGACAAAAACGTGGGGCTCGCCCATCGTGGGGCCGACGCCCGCGACCTGCCAAGCGGTTCGCGAATTGGCAGAGGTCCATACCCCTGGAAGCCGTCCCGCGCGCCGCCGCGCACGCCTGTGCGCCGACCGGCGGAAACCGTTTCCGCCTGCTCACCGACGGTAGTCATCCCTACCCCCTCCGCATAACGTATGACACACGCTCACATCACTGGCAGGCCACGTGAAGTGCCCGCTTCACCCCTTCTACGGACGGGATGACCGTTTGGTTCCCGTTGTCAACTCCCGGGTTCGGCTTGGAAAACGCCCCCGGCTCTATTAACGTTCGATAACGCAGCGCGGTCGTCACCACCGCCGTCAGAGGCGGCACCGTGCGCTTGCCGAATCCCGTCCGCGGGAACCGGGGACCCGAGAACGTGGGGTGAATCGGCCGGCCGCAAGGCCGTCCGTAGGAGACCTTCCTGCTCCGAACCCGTCAGCTAACCCGGTAGGCGAGAGGGAAGGAAGGAGTGCGCCCGCTGTGGCGTCGAACCAGTCTGCCTACGCACCCTCGCCCGCCCGCCCCGAGGCGGGGACGACCGACGCGCAGGCGCCGGACGCCTCGGCTCCGCCGGCGCGCACGGAGCCCGAGCCGCTGCCCCGGCAGACGGCCCAACCCCCGCTCCCGCAGCAGCAGTTCGCACCGCAGCCGCAGCTCCCGCAGCAGGCCGGCGCCCAGGCCCGGACGACGCCTCAGGTCCCGCAGCAGGACCGGGCGCTCCGGCAGCCGCAGGCCGCCGCCTCCTCCCGCTCCCTCGTGCCGCTGGTCCCCTCGCGGCCCGGCGCGCCCGTCGACGCGGTCGCGTACGCCGAACCCGCGCACGTCGCCGAACCCGCGCCGTACGCCGAGCCCGTCGCCTACGCCGATCCCGCGACGTACCGCGAGCCCGTCCCGTACGCCGAGTCCGCGCCGCACGCCCGGACCCGGGACGGCGAGTACGGCGAGTACACCGACACCGGTGAGTACAACGGCGAGTTCGCGGGCGAGCCGGCCGACGCCTACGCCGCCGCCGATCCGTACGCCGATCGCGCGCCCTACGCCGATCCCTACGCGGACCCATACGGCGTCCCGGCCGGCTACGCCGCGACCCCCGCGCCCTACGCCGTGCCCGCCCCCTACGCGGAGCCCGCGCCGCTCCCGGCCGCGGCCCCCGGGCACCTGCCCGAGCCGCTCCCCGCGCTCGCGCCGACCCCGCTGCCCGCCCTGGCGCCCGAGCCCGAACCCGAGCCGGAGGCCGCTCCCGCCGCCGAGGCACAGCCGCGTCCGCAGCGGCGCAACCTCTCCCGCGGCGGCGCCGTCCTCGGCATAGCCGCGATGGCCGCCGTCGGGGCCGCGGGCGTCGCCGCGGCGGCCCCCGCCGGGTCCGCGCCGGCCGCCGGACCCGCGCCGGTGTCCGTACCCGATGTCACGCCGGACCTCGCATCGGACCTCGCAGGCGACCCCGCATCCGACTTCGCGCCCGACCTCGCGCCCGAGCAGGCCCCGGAGCCGCAGGCCCCCGAGGGCCCGGCCGCCGCGCACGCCACGCTAGACGCCCCGGCCCCGGCCCCGGCGGACCTCACCACCGCGCCCGACCAGGCGCGTACCGCCGAACCGCTGCCCGCGGCCGCCCCCGTCACCGCGGCCGCCGCCCCCGCCGCCGACGTCGCCCAAGAGGCCGCCGGCACCGCCGATTCAGCCGACTCCGCCCACGACGCCGCCGCGGAGCCCGAGCCGGCCGCCGCGCCCGCGCCCACCGACCCCGGCGAGGCGCTGCGCACCCGGATCATCGGCCAGGCCGTCGCCCAGCGCGAGGCCGTGGCGCAGGCCGAGCGCGACGCCGCCGCCAAGATCGCCGCCGACCAGGCCGCGCGGGAGTCCGCCGCGGCCAAGGTGCGCGAGCAGGCCGCCGCGGCGAAGGCGGCCGCAGAGGAGAAGGCGCGGGCCGAGGCGGAGGCCGCCGCGCGCGCCGAGGCCGAGCGCCTCGCGCAGCTCGCCGCCTCGTACATCAAGCCCGTCGCCTCCGCGACGCTCACCGACGGCTTCGGCCAGGCCGACCCCTGGTCGAACGTGCACACCGGTCAGGACTTCAGCGCCCCCACCGGCACCCCCGTGCACGCCGTCCACGGCGGCACGGTCACCTCCGCGGGCTGGGCGGGCGCCTACGGCTACCGCGTCGTGCTCACCCTCGACGACGGCACGCAGCTCTGGTACTGCCACCTGTCCACGATGGTCGCGACCGAGGGCCGTGTGACCACCGGCGACACCGTCGGCAGGATCGGCGCGACGGGCAACGTCCCCGCGCCGCACCTGCACCTGGAGGTACGCCCGGGCGGCGGCGCCCCCGTCGACCCGCTGCCGTGGCTGCGCTCGCACGACGTCGCGGTCTGAAGCGGCCGCACCTGCGGCTGGGCGCCGAGTCCGCAGGCCGTGGGCCCGAGTCCCGGACCCCGGCTCAAGATCCTGAGCCCCGGGCGCCGAGCGCTCACCGACCCGCGGGCCCGGCCCGCCGCCACGGGCCCCTGCGCCGCCAGGTCCGTGACACGACCCCCGTACGCAGCACACCCGTAAAGCCTGCGTACGGGCCCAACGCGCCGGCGGCCCGGCGACTCCCCCCCGCCCGGGCCGCCGGGTCCCTTGTCGCCCGGGCCGCTTGTCGTACGAGCCAGGGCGGCACGCGGCGGCCGGCAGCGCTCAACTCAGCGGCGGGTCGGGCGCGCCCGTACGTGGACGCGCTCTCCCTGCGAGCCGAACAGGCTGAGGATCTCCACAGGAGTGTCGCCCGCGTTGGCGAAGCCGTGCGGCGTGCGGGTGTCGAACTCCGCGGCCTCGCCCGCCGTCAGGATCAGGTCGTGTTCGCCGAGCGCCAGCCAGAGCTTGCCGGAGAGCACGTACAGCCAGTCGTAGCCCTCGTGCGTGCGCTGCTCGGGGCGCTTGGGCGGGCCCGGGTCCTGGCGCGCGGGCATGATCTGCTTGTACGCGTTGAGGCCGCCGAGGTGGCGGGTCAGCGGCACGATGGTCTGGCCGCCCCGGACGAACGGCCGCGCGTACACCCGCGGGTCGCCGGTGGGCGGCGCGCCGACCAGCTCGTCCAGCGGCACGTGGTACGCCCGCGCGAGCGGCAGCAGCAGCTCCAGCGTGGGGCGGCGGCCGCCGGACTCCAGCCGGGAGAGCGTGCTCACCGAGATGCCGGTGGCCTCGCTGAGCTGGGCGAGGGTCATCCGGCTCTCGCCGCGCAGGGCGCGCAGCCGCGGGCCCACGGCGGTGAGGACGCCGGCGATACCGAGACCGTCGCTCCCGCCCCCGGCCGTATCGCCCCACTCGCTTCCCCCGGCCGCCGCCGCGCCCGCGCGGCCCGCCGGACCCGAACCACCCGCGCGCGGCGTCGGGCTCGAACCGCCCGCGCCGCCCGCCGCTCGGGCCCGCGCGCCGGACGCGTTCGCCGTGCGGTCCGCGCCGCTGCCGGCGGCGGTTGCTCCGGAGGCCGCCGCCGCGCCTGCGCCGTCCGCCCGGTCCGCCGGAGCCGAACCGCCCGCGCGGGGCGTCGCGCCGGTCGCAGCCCCGGCACTGCCCGCACGGTCCGCGTCGCCCGCACTGCCCGTGCCGTCCGCCCGGTCCGCTTCTCCCGCGTCGCCCGCCGCTTCCGCCGCATCCCGCGGCGCCCTCTTCGTTCGTTTCGCCGTCACCCCTCCATTTGCCGCCACGGCAACAATATTTGTCAATCCGGCGACGCCGGGGCGAGGCTGCGAGGCAGGAGGAGAGCCGCGGGAAGTGAGCGGACGAGCGGAGGTCGCAGCGTGACGAACGAAACCCTGCACGGGCGCGGTGGAGCGGACGGGGAACCGTGGGACGTGATCGTGATCGGCGGCGGGACCGCCGGGCTGAGCGGCGCGCTCACGCTGGCCAGGGCGCGGCGCCGCGTCCTCGTGGTCGACGCGGGTGAGCCGCGCAACGCGCCCGCGGACGGCGTGCACATGTACCTGGGCCGCGAGGGCACGCCGCCGCGCGAACTGCTGGCCGCGGGCCGCGCCGAGCTGGCCGACTACGGCGGCGAGGTGCGCGAGGGCCGCGCGGTGTCGGCCGTGCGCGAGGGGACGCGCTTCCGCGTCGACCTCGACGACGGTTCCGCGCTGCACGCCGCCCGGCTGCTGGTCACCACCGGCCTGACCGACGAGCTGCCCGACGTGCCCGGTCTCGCCGAGTGCTGGGGCCGCGACGTGCTGCACTGCCCGTACTGCCACGGCTGGGAGGTCCGCGACCGGCCGCTCGGCGTGCTCGCGGTCGGCGACGCCGCGCTCGCCGTGCACCAGGCGCTGCTGTGGCGGCAGTGGAGCGCCGACGTCACGCTCTTCCTGCACACCAGCGGCGTGGAGCCGGACGAGGAGGCGTGGGAGAAGCTGGCCGCGCGCGGCGTCGCGGTGGTCGACGGCGAGGTCACCCGGCTGGCGGTGGCGGACGGCAGGCTCGAAGGCGTAGTCCTGGCGTCGGGCCGTACGGTGCCGGTCCGCGGCCTGGCCGTCGGCACGCGGCTGACCGCCCGTTCCGGCGTCCTTGAGGGGCTCGGCCTCCGGGCCGAGGAACTGCTCATGGGCTCGTACGCGGTGGGTACGCGTATCCCCGCGGACCCGGTGACCGGCGCGACCGACGTGCCGGGCGTGTGGGTGGCGGGCAACGTCACGAACCTCACCGAGCAGGTCATCGGCTCCGCGGCGGCCGGCGTACGGGCCGGCGCGGCGATCAACATGGACCTGATCGAGGCCGAGGTCCGCGCGGCGGTCGCGGCCCGGCGGCAGGATGGTACGGCGGGGCCGGCCGCGGTGGCCGGAGCTGAGCCGGTGGCCGGGGCGGACCCGGCGGCCCACGGAAGCGTGACGGCGGCGGAAGGGACTGGTGGACGGTGAGCGGGGAGCACGAGGACCGGGTGGGGCGCGGCGGCGCGGCCGCGGGCGACGTCGGGCCCGTCGACGGGAAGGGCCCGGACGCGAGCGCGCCGGCGGACGGGAAGGCTTCGCCGGGCCCGGACACGTCACCGGACGACGGCGGCGCACCGGACGACGGCGGCGCACCGGACGACGGGGACGCGCTGCCGGAGTCGGCCGCGGAGTACTGGGACGGGCGCTACGCGGGCAGCGAGCGGATGTGGAGCGGGCGGCCGAACGCGGTGCTGGTCCGCGAGGCCGCCGACCTGAAGCCGGGCCGCGCGCTGGACCTCGGCTGCGGAGAGGGCGCGGACGCGGTGTGGCTGGCGGCGCGCGGCTGGTCGGTGGTGGCCGCGGACATCTCGCAGGTCGCGCTGGAGCGCGCGGAGGAGCACGCGCGGGACGCGGGGCTCGGTGGGGCGATCCACTGGCAGCGGCACGACCTGACCGAGACGTTCCCCTCCGGGTCCTTCGACCTCGTCTCGGCGCACTTCTTCCACTCGCCGTTCGAGATGCCGCGCGAACGCATCCTGCGGCAGGCGGCGTCGGCGGTCACGCCCGGCGGCGTGCTGCTGGTGGTCGGCCACGCGGCGTTCCCGCAGGGCCACCCGCACGCCGACGCCGAGCTGCCGACCCCGCAGCAGGTCTACGACCAGCTCGAAGTGCGCACCGAGGCATGGGAGTTGCTGACCGCCGAGGAGCACGAGCAGGAGTACACCGACCGGGAGGGACAGCCCGCGGTGCGGCGCGACAACGTGCTGAAGCTGCGCCGCCTGTCGATGTGAGGCATGCGCGCCAGGCGAGGCGTACGAGCCCCCGCGGGCCGGATTCCCGTGCCGGCACCGGGGGTTACGTCCCAGGGCCGGCGGTCACGTGCCGGGGACGGCGGTCACGTGCCAGGGCCGGGGCCACGTGCCGGAGCCCGTCGGGTCACGGGTGCGGCGCGGGGTCCGGCTCCGGCGGGGTCCACTCGTCCAGGAGCAGGCCGAGGACGACCTCGTCGAGGTAACGGCCGTACACCCAGGCGGCCTTGCGCATCGTGCCCTCCAGGGTGAAGCCGTTGCGCCGGGCGGCGGCGATCATCGCCGCGTTGTCACCGAGGGTGTCGACCTGGAGCCGGAACAGGTTGCGCACGGTGAAGCCGTACACGCACAGCGCGCGGACCACGTCGGTGCCCAGGCCGCGGCCGCGGAAGCCCGGCCGCAGCGACATGCCCAGGTGCGCCGCGCGGTTGTGCGGGTCCAGGCCCCACAGCGCGGCGATCCCGGCCAGCTCGCCGGAGGCCGCCTCCACCACGGAGAACACCGGCCGGTCGTCCTTCTCCGGGTCGAAGGCGAAGGTGAACGGCGAGGCGGTGCCCAGCGGCAGCGGCCGCCAGGGCCGCCGGTCGGACCGGGCCCGCCCCTGCACGTCCTCATAGAGCTCCCGGTGCAGAACCTCGACGTCTTCCGCCTCGCGGGCGCGCAACACGATGGAACCTTGTCGAATCACCCGCCCTGCCTACCCGATCCCGCCCACCCCCCACAACGCATTTC
>JAJSZB010000035.1:15790-34689 GCA_050613715.1 Streptomyces sp. IBSBF 3018 | reverse complement strand
AGAGCGGGTGCCCCCGGAAGATGGGGCACCCGCTCTGACCTGCTCGTACCGCTAAGACCGCGGAGGCTGTGGGATTTGAACCCACGGTGACATCGCTGCCACGACGGTTTTCAAGTCTGCTCGCCGCGCCGGAGTCACCCGGACCCCAACCAGCGCCGACCCTCCACGGCCTGCGGCGCGCCGCAGCACCTTGACCACAGGTTGACCACCACGCCCAACAGCCCCGCGGACGCGGGGAGCACGGCTCCGCGAGTCTTCAGCGAGAGCGAGCCGCGGGAACAGCTCCGCGGGCGCGGGGAACACGTAGAGATCCAGCAGCTCATCGAGCCTTGATCGGGAACAGCCCCGCGGGCGCGGGGAGCACGTGTCCGGCCTGGAAGGACGACCGACGATCCTGGGAACAGCCCCGCGGGCGCGGGGAGCACTCGGCAATCAGGTCGGTGACGGCAGTGGCGATGGGAACAGCCCCGCGGGCGCGGGGAGCACGGAGAGGTGCCGGCACCACCGGCGCCGGCCCGGGGGAACAGCCCCGCGGACGCGGGGAGCACCGCGGGAAGCTCGCGCCGACCTGGCACGAGCAGGGAACAGCCCCGCGGGCGCGGGGAGGACCGCTGGGTGACCCGGGCAAGCGCCTTCTCGGTGGGAACAGCCCCGCGGGCGCGGGGAGGACTCCAAGCTCCCGATCCAGTAGTCGAGGTCGTCGGGAACAGCCCCGCGGGCGCGGGGAGGACGGACGAAGCGGCGCTCACGCTCAGCGTGATCGGGGAACAGCCCCGCGGGCGCGGGGAGGACCGCGACGCACCCCCGCGCGAATCGCACTGGTGGGGAACAGCCCCGCGGGCGCGGGGAGGACGCTTCGAGGTTCGCGATCACGCTCACTCGGGTGGGAACAGCCCCGCGGGCGCGGGGAGGACCTCCTTGACGGCGTAGACGGTGTCCTTGGCGAGGGAACAGCCCCGCGGGCGCGGGGAGGACATTTGGAACCGGCACGTGACGTGCCCGGCAGCGGGAACAGCCCCGCGGGCGCGGGGAGGACGGGCACTTCGTCCGCCAGCGTCAGCCCATGGTGGGAACAGCCCCGCGGGCGCGGGGAGGACTACGGACAATGGCTACAACGCAGGAGCCCCGCGGGAACAGCCCCGCGGGCGCGGGGAGGACGAGAACGCCGTGCACGCCGCGGTCGGCACCACGGGAACAGCCCCGCGGGCGCGGGGAGGACACTCATTGACCTGCGGCGTTAGAGCGGCACCAGGCGGATTTTACTCAGGTTGAGAGATTCCGACATAACCTCTGAAAGGTTCATAACGGTGCGACTTCCTTCGCGCTGCCAATCCATACGCCTTCTTACCGCCGGCATCTGCTCAACGTCCGCTCAACCTCTCACGTGGAAGAGGATCTGCGCCTTAGGTTGGGAAGTTCGGCCGGTGCCGCTGGTGACGCCAGGATGAGCCCGGACTGACGCTCGACCGCAGCCAGCGGGGCCAGGGTGGGCTGGGCGGTGGCCCTGCTGGGCCATTTGCGGTGGAGGAGACAGTGTCCGCGGGGAAAGTAGCCGCGAAAAACGGCGTTGAGTTTGGTGTGTCCGGGTTCCGGCTACCTGCGGGTCCAGCCCCGCCCGCGCGGGGAGCACGATGCCGTGCACGCCCTGACCGCGCAGGTCGCGGGTCCAGCCCCGCCCGCGCGAGGAGCACCTCGCGCGCCTCAGCGTCCCGGGCGCGCGCCTGGGTCCAGCCCCGCGGGCGCGGGGAGCACACACGGGGCATCTCCTCGTTGGGCGTGGGTGGGGGTCCAGCCCCGCGGGCGCGGGGAGCACTACAGCTCCGCCAGCGTGAGGTTCGCGAGGTGGGGTCCAGCCCCGCCTGCGCGGGGAGCACAGCCACCCACCCTTGCCGTTCTGCCGCGCTTCGGGTCCAGCCCCGCCTGCGCGGGGAGCACTTCAACGCGGCCACCCACGCGTGGGTGGCGCCGGGTCCAGCCCCGCCTGCGCGGGGAGCACCGCGCCTCGGCCTCCACGAGGCGCGTGCCGACGGGTCCAGCCCCGCCTGCGCGGGGAGCACGCGCCGGGCCGTCGACAGGGGCCGACGAACCCGGGTCCAGCCCCGCCTGCGCGGGGAGCACACCGTGTAGCGGGTGAGCCGGACGGTCGGACCGGGTCCAGCCCCGCCTGCGCGGGGAGCACGGGCTGATCCGCACGGAGGTCGGGCTCGGGTCGGGTCCAGCCCCGCCTGCGCGGGGAGCACGAGATGTACGCAGGGATCTACGCCTCGCTGACGGGTCCAGCCCCGCCTGCGCGGGGAGCACCACGTGGTGAGGAACTTGTCGAGCTGCTTGTAGGGTCCAGCCCCGCCTGCGCGGGGAGCACGCCGGGTGCCCCGGTGGCCGTCTCGACGGGCGGGGTCCAGCCCCGCCTGCGCGGGGAGCACGGTGTCGAGGTGGAGGAGGTCGCCGACGAGGGGGGTCCAGCCCCGCCTGCGCGGGGAGCACCAGATCACCGGCGCGGCACCCGAGGCGTTCGTGGGTCCAGCCCCGCCTGCGCGGGGAGCACTTCCCCCTCGCCTGAGAAGGAGCACCTCTTGCGGGTCCAGCCCCTCCTGCGCGGGGAGCACACAGCCACGGCGGCGGCACCACCCCGGCGGGCGGGTCCAGCCCCTCCTGCGCGGGGAGCACCTCGCGGTCGTCGGTGGGCGTGGTCACGGTCAGGGTCCAGCCCCGCCTGCGCGGGGAGCACACGAAGCCGCGCTCGACGAGCACCCAGCGGTCGGGTCCAGCCCCGCCTGCGCGGGGAGCACAGAGGCGGGCCCGGTGTTCCAGCACCGGGCCCCGGTCCACCCCCCCCAGCGNCCCCCCCCCCCCCCCCCCCCCCCCCCCCCCCCCCCCCCCCCCCCCCCCCCCCCCCCCCCCCGGGTCCAGCCCCGTCTGCGCGGGGAGCACGCGGGACGGCGGGCCGGGGCGCAACTCCCGACGGGTCCAGCCCCGTCTGCGCGGGGAGCACACTCATTGACCTGCGGCGTTAGCGCGACCCGCGGCGGGCTTTGCTCAGCTTGAGAGATTCGGACATCTCGCCTCCTCCACTGCGTCGGCCGCGCCCCGGGAACACGAACCGCCCGCCGGGTTCGCGCCCCGCCGGGCGGTCCGGCTCAGCGGCTGCCGCCGCCGAACCTGCGGCGCTTCGCCGCCTTGCTCCAGCCCGTCGCCGGCCGCGACCCCGCCGCCGGGGAACGCGAGGGGCCGCCCGGACCGCCCGGCGCGGGGCGGTGGATGAGGGTGAGGCCCTCGTGGTCGACGGGGTGCCACGCGTGGTCGTGGGTGCGGAAGGTGTACCCCTGCTCCGTGTCGGTCTGGTACGTGAGCAGCGCGCGGCCCTGGTGGGCGTACTGGCGGACCTCGGCCCAGATCACCTCGCGGAGCCGCGCGGACGGCGTGCCGATGAAGACGCCCGGCGAGATCTCCTGGAGCCAGCGGGTGAGGAACCCGCGCAGCCCGGCGGGGCAGTTGGTGAGGATCAGAACGGTCACACGCCCACGCCCCTCACCAGATGATCTCCGCGTCGGGATCGGCCGCGTCACCGTCCGCGTCATCACCCGGGCCGCCCGGACCGACCGGTCCGACCCCGCCGAACCCGGCCCCGCCGCCCCCGTGGTTGCGCCCGCTCTCGACCTGGACCCCGCGGTCGGACTGGAGCGTCACCCGGTCCCCGCCGGCCGCGTCCGCCGCATCGCGCGCCGCGTCGTAGCCGAGCAGGTCCTTGATGTCCCGCACGCAACGGTCCAGCAGCCGCGTCTTGTTGACGCGGTCGCGCACGGCCCGCCGTGTCCGCGACGCGATGTCGTCCGGGCCGTCCGCCGCCGCGTCGAAGGCCGCCGGGATGGCCACCGACGTCTTGTAGAGGTCGGCGATGTCGAGGACGAACGACCGCTCGTGGCCCGAGTGCACGAAGCCGAGCCCCGGCGAGCAGCCGAGCGCGACGACGACCGCGTGCGCGATCCCGTACATGCACTGGGCCGCCGCGGTGATGCCCTGGTTGGGCGGGTCGCCCGCCAGGAAGTCGTCGCGGTTGAACTCCCTTCGCCGCCAGGGCACTCCGGTGCGCGCGGACTCCGCGCGGTAGCAGTCCTGGAGACGGCGCCCCTCCATGCCGAGGAGTTGCTGCCGCGTCTTGCCCGCCGGGTCGGAGTCGGGGAACCGCAGCCGGTACATCGCGCGGGCGACGTCGAGCCGGCGCCGCGGGTTCGCCCAGGCCGTCGCCTGCGCCTCGACCAGTCCCGACGATCGGGTCAGCGCGCGCCCGCCCGCGTAGAACCGCACGCCGTGCTCGCCGACCCACACCACGCCGGCGCCGCAGTCCCCGAGGACGCTCATCGCCTGGTGGGTGATGCGGGTGCCGGGGCCGAGCAGCAGCACGCCGATCGTCGCGGACGGGATGTGCCGTACGCCGTCGGAGTCCGTCGCGGTGATGGCGTTCTGGTCGCGGTGGACGACGCACCGCTCCAGGTAGACGAACGACAACCGGTCGCCGACCCGCGTGAGTTCGCGTGGCGTCGCCGCGCCGCGCTTGCCGACCGTGCTCACCGCGCGCTCACCGTACGGGCGCCAGCGTCATCAGCCCGCACCCGTACGCCTTCGCCTTGCCCAGCCCCTGCGTGAGCGTGCGGCGCAGCGCGGCCGGGTCGGTGACGGTGAGGCGGCCGTCGTACGTGACCGAGGTGAGCGAGACGGTGCGGCGCTCAGCGGCCTTGGCGAAGCGCAGCTCGCGCTTGTTCCGTACGACGAGCTGGAGTTCGTCGCCGTGCTCCAACAGCCGTGCGGCCGGCGGTTTCTCGGCGACGGCGAACCCCGAGGCCGCCTGCCGGTCCAGCAACCACCCCTTCTGGTAGCGGGCGGTGAGGTGCGCGGTGCGCTTCCTCGGCTCGTCGTCGGTGCGGCGGATGGTGTGCACCGGGTTGGCGGTGAGGCGGAACGTCCACGTGCTGCCGACTGTCAGCCCGTCGAGGAACGAGCCGTAGTCGAAGGTCTGCCAGCCCGGCGTGTCCGTCGCCGCGGGCCAACCGGCCTGCTCCACCAGGTGGGTGAGGTCCGGGCGTGTCGGGCTGACAACGAACAGCACCACCTCTGCGGCGGAGTTGCGGTCGACGCGCCACAGCACGCGCGGTCCGGCGCCGTCCCGCGTGGGAAGTTCGGGGAAAGACATCGCGACGGCCGCGTGCATGCGGTGCGGCGATCCGAGGAGCGCGCGTCCCTCACGGCGTGCGGTGTTGAGGCGGAAACGGGTCAGATACATCACACGGCTCCCAGGGCCGAGGTCGGGTCGTGGTCGGCGGAGGGGCCCAGCCGCTGATCCGGAATGCCGGCGGGTACGCCGGACGCCGGTACGTCGCCCGGCGCGCGGTCCGCGGACGGGTTGGGGACGCGCGACGCCACCACACCGCGCAGCGCATAGCGCCGGTGCCGCGGGTCGAACGTGATCGGGGCGTCGCGGAAGCTCTGGTCGGGAGCCTCGCCCGGCGCGCTGTCGAGCAGCAGCGGGAGTTCGCGCGGCGTCCCGTAGCGGGCGCGGTACCACTCGGACGCCTGCCACGGGACCTCGGCGAGGGCCGTGGCGAGGTCGGCGTCCTCGCGCACGCCGAGGTCGAGCGGCGCGGACGGCGGGCAGGAACGGCGGCCCAGGTACGGCAGCCAGACGGGAGCGCGTACGGCCGCGTCGAGCCGCTCGACGGTCTCCTGCTCCCCTTCGACGGCCGCCACGAAGACCGCGTCGGCCAGGTAGAACCGCTCCGACAGCGGCATCGCCTTGTCCGTGTCGAAGTGGTGGGCGGTCTGGAAGTCCCGCAGCCGCGTGCCGGGTTGGTCGATCCGCACGCCGTAGCGCAGCGCGGCGAGGTCGGAGAGGTCGGCGTCGCGCTCGCGGCCCTGCGCGGCGGCCAGCAGGCCGAGCACGCCGCTCTTGGTGGGGGCGTTCTCGGTGGTGCGGCGGGCGAACCGCGCGGCCGAGCCCCACGCCTGCAGCGGGCCGGCCAGCCGCAGCAGGAGCACGCTCACGCGATCGGCTCCCGCGCATCGGCACCGGCCTCGGCGGCGCTGATGAGGCGGCCTGCCACCGACTCGCCCACAGCGGTGACGAGTTCGGGGATGCTGAGGCTCTCGCCCAGGGCGGCGAGCGGCTCGGTCTCCTCCCCGACGCGTACCAGCCAGGTGCCGGTGCCGTCCTCGTCCGCGACGCCGTACGCCGCCTCCAGCTCCGGTACGTGGCGGGCCAGTCGGCGGCACGCCTCCGTGACGAAGCCGTCCTCGCGGCGCTGCGGCGCGACGGCGCGCTCGAAGGCCGCCACGAAGCTGATGGGCCGCTTCGAGCGGAGCTTGACCAGGACGACGCTCGGCAGGGTGTGGTTGCCGAAGGTGTTGACCTTTCCGGTGGGCAGAGAGGTGATGAACCCCTCCAAGAACGCCTCGACAGCCCGCCGCGTCGGTGCCGCCGCGTGCTCGTCCTCGCGCAGGCCCGCGCCGAGGTTGGCGTGCAGGCGGTCCACGTCGAGCGCGGCATAGCGGTACAGCGTCGCGGAGTTGAAGTCGACCACGCCGATCATGCCCGCGCCCGGCTCGGCGTCGGAGTTCCGGTCGTCCACGGCCGTGTAGTAGTCGGACTCGTTGTCGACGGCGTGCACGCTGAGCGCGTGCGCGACCTGGGTGGCCGCCTCGACGTTGAGGTCCGCGGCGTCGGCGACCATGCGGCCGAAGAGGGCGATGTCGACGGAGTGCCGGGTGTCGACCAGCCGCTTCGCCAGCGCCTTGTTCTCCTTGTCCTTGAAGAAGTCCTTGAGGACCGCGACGTCGCCCTTGCCCTCGCTGCCCTTGACCGCCAACTCGGCGAGCGCGTCGAGCTGGCGCGCGCCGAGGAACATCAAGTACGAGGATTCCGGGGCCGGTTCGGGCTCCCCCTCCTTGGCCTTGCGCTTGGGCGGGTCGATCTTCGAGCCGGTCGCGGTGCGCAGCGTCTCCGCCGCCAGCCCCAGAGCGGCCTCGGTGTCGAGGGCCGGCTCGCGGGCGGTGATCCGCTCGGCGAGCGCTTCGGCGACCTTCTTGGTGCGCACGCCCAGGTCCGCGGGGTCCACGAGGTCGTCGAACGCCTTGCGGGTGGCCCGCTTCCACGCCTGGCTGGAGACCCGGGCGCGGCGCACACCTCCGTAGACCGCGGTCTTGGGCGAGCCGGTGTCGTCCCGGTTGATGTTGCTCGGCGGGACGGTCTGAAGGATGTGGACGTCGAGGATGGTTCGGGTCACGGTGGTGGGTCCTGTCGCGTGAAGGTGGTGAGAGTAGGGCGAGTCGGCGTGCGCGGGAGGCCGGCGAGGGCGGTGGCGGGACGGCGTTGCGGGCAGGTGCGCTCAGTCCTGCGGCGCGCGCGTGGCGGGCACCGCGCCGGCCATGTGGAAGTCCCGGCCCCAGGTGCGCCGGACGGTGGCCTGCGTGGACGGCCGCTGCCAGCGGTAGAGCTGGTCGGCCAGGAGTGCGTAGTCGAGCGGGATCGCGTCTTTGCGGAGCAGCAGGACGATCTCGCGCAGCCGCTGGGCGAGGACGTCGAGCGTGCTCGCGGTGCCGACGCGTACGAACCTCCGGCGCACCGCCTCGTCGATCTCCGGCTCGGCGGCGGCCCTGGCCTGTGGCGTCGCGCCGGCCTCCGGCGCCACCGCCCTGGACGCCGTCAACAGCCGCACGGAGCGCCCGAGTCCGTAGCCGCGGACGTGGGTGTCGGTGTCGCGGTGGGACTGCTGGTGCAGTGCCCAGAGCGTGATCGCCAGGTGGAGGGCCTCGTCCGCCCGCACCTCATCTGGCCGTTGCGAAGGGTCGGACGCGGACTCGGCAACGACGAGGGCGAGTTCCTCCGTGCCGGTCAGACCCCACAGGTCCTGGAGGTCGTAGGCGGGCCGTCCGACGCCACGCCGCAGCCGGGCGACGGTCGCCACCGCGGACGGGCGGTCGGCGCGGTAGCCGTACTGGAGTCTACGGATGCAGCGGTCGGCGGCGGTGCCGACGAGGTCGTAACCACGGGTGCTCGTCCCGGTGTTCGTGGTCATCGCGCTAGCTCCGTCGCTGCGTCGTGTGCGGTGGTGTCGTGAGCGGTCGAGTCGTGTGGGGTGGCGGGGGCGTCGAGCGGTTCGGCGGCCGGTCGCGGCGCCAGCGGGAGCACCTTCTTCAGCCGTGCCAGGAACCACAGTTCGGCTTGGGCGTCGTTCAGCCAGCGCCGGCCGTCCCCGTCCGGCAGGTCCACGTACCGGCCTTCGGCCGCTGCCGGGCCCGCGCCGTCCAGGAGTCTGCGGCCCAGTGCCCGGACCTGGGTGCCGACCGTCTCCTGCCACCGGGCGCGGTGCGCCTGCGGGTCGGACGTGGCGCCCAGCCCGGCCAGCCACTGCCGGTACGGGCCGTCGAGCGTCGCGTAGCCCAGGTCGCGGGCGGTGTCGGAGGCCGGCTCGGGGTCGGAGCCGACGGCTCGCGCGAGATTGCCCGCGAGCCGGCCGAGCGCCCGAACCGCCTCGTCCGCGTCGGCGACGGCGTCGACCGCGGCACGGCCGTACGCCGGTCGTTCCTCGTGCAGCACGACCACAGGGAGCAGGATCTGGTCGTCCGTGATCTCGTCGACGACCGACTGCTGTGTGCCGTAGGCGGCCCCGACGATGCGGGTGCGCAGCAGTCGGCGCTGCGGCAGATAGTCCTCGTACGCCAGCCGCGCGAGCCACCGGACGATCCCCGGGGGGAGGGTCGTCGCCGCGCCCTGCCGCTGCTCGGCCCCGTCGCGTGCCTGGCCCTTGTCGACGAGGAGGGCCGCCAGGCCGCGCCACGCGGCGCGGTTCGGATCGTGCTGGCGCGGCATGAAGACCTGTGGGCGCCCCAGTTTCTTCGCCTGTGCGGGGCTGTCGCGCCAGCCCGTCATCGGCTCGCGGGTGTGCCGGTCGTGCGGGGCGAGCGGGTCGCCGTAGCACAGGACGACTCCGGTCACTTCGCCGTCGCTGTGGTGCAGGCGGATGCGCCGGCTCTGCCAGGTGTAGAGGTCGCGCGGGCCGGACGGACGCGGGTCGTCGGGATCGGGTTCCCACGGGCGTGCGTCGGGGACCGGTCGGCGCCACGCCGGCCTGTCGTCCTTCTCGACCTGGAGGAGTTCGTCGTCCGCGGGGACCAGGTTGAGCAGCAGGGTCTCCCTGAGCGTGTCCCCCTCGGCGAAGACGCCACCGAGGTTGCCCGCCCAACCCGTGCCCAGCGGGTAGCCCTTGCCGCCCTTGACCCGCGGGTCGCCGACCGCACCGGACTTGATCCCGGAGACATCGAAGGCGTGGGCGTGCACCAGCCAGCGGGCAGCCTCGGCGAACCCCAGCCGCTCGGGCCCGGGTTGGCGCATGCTGAAGAACGGATCGCCGTTGGGGACGTCGGCGACGATCCTGCTCAGCGGGCCGATGTCGTTCTTCTCGGTGTGCAGGTCCGCGACTTGCAGGAACGGCTCGCTCGGGTGGAGCAGGTCGAACCGGTCCCGGTGCCGGTCGAGGTAGTCCGGCACGGTGGCGAAGGGGTCGCCGGACTCCCACAGTTCGCCCCAGTCCTCGATGTCGGCCGGGCCGTCGACGGCGTCGTGGAGCACCGCGAGCAGCAGCCGCAGCAGGGCGAACTCCTGCGTGGGCACGTCGCCCACGAGCCGCCGCAGTCCGTGGGCCTGTGCGAAGACGTCCCGCAGCGAGAGTTCGACGGTCGTCCCGTTCAGCCGCTGTACGGGAATCCACGGCCGGGAGACCAGGTCGAAGGAGGGCACACCGTCCACCATTCTCACGTCGTCGGCGCCCTCGGGTGCCACGAGGAGCCCGTCGGTCGGGCTGTAACGGATGTCGTGGCCGCCCAGCCGGGCGCGGCCGTCCTCGTCGAGGACCAGGAACAACTCCCCCGCCAGCCAGGGACTTTCCCTGACCTGCCAGGCCTCGGGGCAGAACGACTCCAGTTCCCGGATCGTCCGGTCGACCGTCCAGGGCTTGGAGAAGTGCCAGGGCAGGTTGAGCGCACTCGCGGCGGCGGCGCGGGCCGCGGCGGATGTCGGAACGGCGTGCTCGGGCAGGTCGAGGCCCCCTCGGCCCTTGTCCAGCCAGGGGAGCGTCCGGAGTGTGCCGTCGCTCCGCCGCTGGATCACCAGGACTTCGAGGGTGTCGTCGGTGTCCCGCACCTGGGCGCGCCCCGCCGCGGTGTCGTCGGCGTCGCCCACGCCCGCGTCGATCCAGCCGACGATCGGCCGGCCCTCGCGGCGTACCGGACCGAGCCGGAAGACCTCGGCGCGCTGACGCTTGTCCGCGAGCAGCGTCCGGTACGCCTGCCGGGCCTCGTCCATGTCCGCGGCCCAGGTGCCGGGCCCGAGCGGCTCGTCGCCGTACGCCGCCTGCACGAGCGGGCTGATGTCGTCGGGCAGGCGCAGCGGCCGGCCGTCCAGGTGCGGGCGCAGGACCGCCAGGGAGCGCAGCAGCAGGTGGCGGCCCTCGTAGACCTTGACCGAGCCGGGCGCGGGTGTCGGCGGGCTCGCGGCCCGGTCGGTCACGCCGGTGACCAGGCAGCGGGCCGTACGCAGCCGAGGCGGCCGGGTCCGGCGGTGGCGGTGCACGCGGCCCATGCGCTGCAACACCAGGTCGACCGGGGCGAGATCGGTGACCAGCAGGTCGAAGTCGAGGTCCAGCGACTGCTCGACGACCTGGCTGGCGACGACGATGTGCGGGCCGCTCGGCCGGTCGCCGTTCGGGCCGAAACGGGCGAGGAGTTCGGCGTCCTTGCGTGCGCGGTCGGCGGCCACGAAACGGGAGTGGGCCACGGTCACCCGGTCCTCGCCGAAGCGCTCGCGCAGCCGCTCGGCCGCCTCCTGCACGCGGTCGACGGTGTTCCGTACGACCAAGGCGCAGCCGCCCTCGGCGAGTTCGGACTCCAGGCGGTCGACCAGGCACGCCAAGTCGTCGTCCAGGGGCTCGACCCGGACCTCGGTTCGCCGGCCCGACGCGGCCTGCGGCTGCGCGACGACGGTACGCCCCTGCGGGGAGACCGCGGTGAGCAGCGGGTACGCGTCGGCCGGCGCGTCCGCCTCGGGCACCGGATGCCCGGCGTACGCCTCGGCGAGCGCGCGCCGGCGTCCCGCGGGCAGCGTCGCCGACAGCAGCACGACGGGCACGCGGTAGGCGGCGAGCCACTCCAGCACGCGCTCCAGGTACGTGCTCATATAGGCGTCGTACGCGTGGACTTCGTCGATCACGACGACCTTGCCCGCGAGCGCGAGATGGCGCAGCGCGAGATGTCGGCTCTTCAGCGAGCCGAACAGCACCTGGTCGATCGTCCCCACCGCGAAGGACGCGAGCAGCCCCTTCTTGCGGCCGCGCAGCCACTGGTGGGCCTGGAGACCGGAAGGACGGCGGCGGGTCTTCGCCTGCGGGCCCTCGATGTCGTCGCCACCGTCGAGATCGACCGCGGCGATCGTCCGGCTGCTCTTACGGGCGAGGCCCGCCCAGGCGTCGTTGAGCGCGGACTTGGCGTGCGCGAGGAACACCGAGCGCGGCCCGTCCGCGGGGAGGTGGTCCAGCCAGTCGATCAGGCGCGTGAACATCGCGTCGCCGGTGGCGCGGGTGGGCAGGGCGATCATGCAGCCGCCGGCCTGGGTGCGGGCCGCGAGGATCTCCGCCGCGGCGAGCGCGGCCTCCGTCTTGCCTTCGCCCATGGGCGCTTCGATGACCAGCAGGCCGTGCGGGTCCATTTCGCGCGCGATCGCTACCGCGTTCTCCTGAACGGGCCTGATCGCAGCGTCCTTCGGCAGGTCGAAGCGTGCGGCGAACAACTCGGCGGCGGTGCCGGGCGGTTCGCCCGGCGCCCAGGGGGCGGGCAGGTCCAGCCCGCGCCAGGCCGCCTCCAGCCGCTCCTCCTGCGGGCGTACGGTGCCTTCCGCGGTGACGTACGGGAACAGCTCGGCGGAGCTGGCGATCCAGTCGGCCAGGATGACGATCGCGGTCAGCGTGACCTGCACCGGCTGGGGCAGCTTCACGTGCTTCCAGCTCACGTCCTTCCAAGGCTTCGACGCTCCGAGGTCGTCGGTGACGCCGGCCATTCGCGCGCAGGCGTCCATCAGCTCGAACTGCACGCTCTTCCAGAGGGATTCGCTCTCGCCCGGCGTACGTATCAGCTCGGGGCGCAGCGTGAGGTCGTGGATGCGCTGGTGGCCGGGCGGCACGCCGTGGTGACCGCCGACGACGACCGCGAGCTGCCCGGCGGTCCGGCTCGGCCAGCCGTGCCGTTCGCTCAGCCACTCGGCGAGGAGGAGCTGGCCGGCCAGCCCGTGGGGCGCCAACTTGCGGTCCTCGCGGAGCCGTTCGAAGGAGGCCATGGCGAGGCCGTGGCGCCGCATGGTGTTGGCCAGCGTGTCGACCTGGCAGGCGAAGGCGGGGGTGGCCTTGCCGATGTCGTGCACCCCGGCCAGCCACACGGCCAACCGCCGCCCGTCAGCGGTGCCGCCGGGCAGCGCGTCCCCCACCAGCTCCTTCACGTTCCCCGGCAACCACGCGTCCCACAACCGCCCGGCCACGGCGGCGCTGTCGGCCATGTGCTGCCACAGCGGCAGCCACCCCTCCGTGTCCCGGTCATGCTTCCCCCACGCACTGCGCGCGGCCCCCGAAACCCCCTCGAACACCCGCGCCCCTGCGGGTGACGTGCCGTTCATGGCAGCACTTGACCACAGCGTGTGCGGCAGGCATGAGCGAAGTCCACAGATGACGCCAAATGATCGAAGTTGACCATTTCGAACAGTCAGTGCGACGGTCCCACGAGGTCACGGCGCCATGCGCCGCCGGCTGTGGTGGGTTTGCGATGCCGTGACGCGCGACGGATGCCGCTGGCGCGGCAAACGCTGACGCCGGGCTCCTATCGGTCCGACGCGGGGAAGAGCCTCCAGGGGCGGGGATCACCACGGCCCTGACACCGACAGCCCGCCCGCCACTGAAACAGCCCCGCCTGCGCGGGGAGCACTCGACCCGATGCACTGTGGAACGCAACATGCTGGGAACAGCCCCGCTCGCGCGGGGAGCACTCACAAGCCGTTCTCCGGCCGGATCGCGCCTCGGGAACAGCCCCGCTCGCGCGGGGAGCACGTCCCACTCGGCTGGGCGGCGCGGTCGAGGAGGGAACAGCCCCGCTCGCGCGGGGAGCACTGGTCGATCAGCCCAAGGAGGGCCGGTGGGCGGGGAACAGCCCCGCTCGCGCGGGGAGCACAGGGCGCCGCCGCACTGGGCGTGACGAGCCTCGGGAACAGCCCCGCTCGCGCGGGGAGCACAGCTCGACCTTGTCGCCGCGTCCCGCAGGCAGGGGAACAGCCCCGCTCGCGCGGGGAGCACTCTGCCCTAGCGGCGGCCCGTGTCCGCGATGTGGGAACAGCCCCGCTCGCGCGGGGAGCACACTAACCGTCTGTCACACCGGGCCCGTAGCCTGGGAACAGCCCCGCTCGCGCGGGGAGCACTCGGTCGCGCAACTCGCCACCGCCGACGACGGGGGAACAGCCCCGCTCGCGCGGGGAGCACGGCCCGATTGTCTGTGGTATCTGTGGGGCAAAGGGAACAGCCCCGCTCGCGCGGGGAGCACATCGTTGTGACTCCGGGATACCGAACAGCGGGGGGAACAGCCCCGCTCGCGCGGGGAGCACACCTTGCCCTTCGGCCACTTCTGCGTCGCGTAGGGAACAGCCCCGCTCGCGCGGGGAGCACTGGATCGGCTCCCAACTCGCAGTCGCCTACCTGGGAACAGCCCCGCTCGCGCGGGGAGCACGCGGCAGGGCAGCGTCCATCACAGTCATCTTGGGGAACAGCCCCGCTCGCGCGGGGAGCACTGCCGCGCCGGCGCCGCCGCCACCCTGGCCAAGGGAACAGCCCCGCTCGCGCGGGGAGCACCGCGCCGAGCACGTCACCGATCTCCGGCGCGAGGGAACAGCCCCGCTCGCGCGGGGAGCACAGCCCTACTCATTCGACTGGTGGGACTTCCCGGGGAACAGCCCCGCTCGCGCGGGGAGCACTCGGGGCTCATCGTGCCCCACGTGGAGCAGCAGGGAACAGCCCCGCTCGCGCGGGGAGCACAACGACCTGCTGGAGCTGCTGGGCGTCGTGCTGGGAACAGCCCCGCTCGCGCGGGGAGCACGCACGTCCACATCGTTTCTGAGGGTCTCTCGCGGGAACAGCCCCGCTCGCGCGGGGAGCACCTCACGATCATCGTGGAGGCGACCAGCGGCCCGGGAACAGCCCCGCTCGCGCGGGGAGCACGACCTGACCGAGCTGGAAGGGCTCAACGCGCAGGGAACAGCCCCGCTCGCGCGGGGAGCACACCGTGTCGCCGAGGCACTGGCGCCGCCGCTCGGGAACAGCCCCGCTCGCGCGGGGAGCACACTCATTGACCTGGCACTTTATCCGGGCGGACTCAGGATTTTACTTACCTTCAGAGAATCGGGCACAGCGTCGCAAAAGCTGCTAAACGCTCGACTCATGTCAATCCCTTCGTCCGCGCTCCGCGTGCGCGAGCCCACCCCCGCCTCCGCTGATCACCAGCGCACCGTCTACTCGCCCTCCCGCCTCGCCTCCGGCAGGAGCAGGTCCCGCTCCGGGTGAGCCTCTCCGCTCACGGAGCCGCTGACGCCGAGGTCGACCCGGGCGGCCTCGTGGAAGGCGTTGATCGCGCGGAAGACCGCGCGGTTGCGCTCGCGCCAGTCGGTCAGCGTGCCCGGTTGCTTTCCCGTCGCCTGCCAATCGACCGCGCGCGAGGCCGCGTTGAGATCGTGCGCCGCCTCGATCACCTCGTCGCCGGCCAGCAGCATGATCCGCTCGAACGCCCGCCCCTGTAAGCGGATCGCGTCCGCGAGCTGGCCGCGGAGCTGCGGCTCGGGATCGTCGCTCGCGCGGATGCCCTCGCGGTGCTCGTACAGCTCGACCGCGAGGAAGACGGCGGCGCGCACGCGGTCGACGTAGTTCTCGTAGGCGTCGAGCTTCTTGTCGTCCCAGCGCGTGAGCAACTCGCGGCGGATGCGCTGCCGTTCGGTCCAGTAGTTCGTCACGTACGTCGTCAGCGCGCCCAGCAGCACAGCGACGATCGTCAGGAGTTGTTCGGACGTGTCCACGCGGCGCCCCCACCCCCACGAGGTCATCAAGACGTCTTGAGGATCTTAGGGGCCCGGCGGCGCGCGGGGCAGTGTTACGGTGCCGGTGGCCCCCGGCGGAGAGGCGTACGAATGAGCGGCCCGACGACAGAAGCCCTGGTCACCCTCGGGCGGCGGTACGTACGCAGCGCGCCGGGCACGTACGGCAAGGCGCGGCTCGCCGACCGCTGGCTGAATCCACACCTGCGCGACCAGCCGCGGCGCCGGGTGACCGAGACCGCGGTCGGCGCGCGGTTCGCCGTCGATACGCAGGACCTCATCCAGCGGTACCTGTACCTGTTCGGGGTGTGGGAGCCGCGGATGACGCAGTGGCTACGGAACCGGCTCGCGCCCGGCGACACCTTCGTCGATGTCGGCGCGAACATCGGGTACTTCAGCGTGCTGGCGTCCCAACTCGTCGGTCCGCGCGGGCGGGTGGCCGCGATCGAGGCGTCCGAGGCGTTCACCGCGCGGCTCGCGCAGAACGCGCGCCTCAACCGCTGCCGCAACATCCGCACTGTGCACACCGCGGTCTCCGACAAGCAGCAGACGCTGACGTTCATACTGGCCAGCTCCGCCAACATGGGCGCGAACAGCATCGTCCCCTACGACGGGCCGGCCGAGTCGACGTTCGACATCGAGGCGTACCCGCTGCCCGAGATCCTCGACGCCGACGAGATCGCAACGGCCCGCGTCATCAAGGTCGACGTCGAGGGCGCCGAGGGCAGCGTCGTCCGGGGCATGGCCTCGATGCTCGGCCGGCTCCGCCCGGACGCCGAGATCACCGTCGAGGTCACCCCCGAGCGCATGGAGCAACTCGGCGACAGCGTCGAGGAGTTGCTCGACACCATGCGCGGCGCCGGCTTCCACGTCTACCGCCTGGCCAACGAGTACGCCGCCGCGTTGTACCCGACTGCCCTGCGCGGGGCGTCCGCTGTGCCCGTACGCTGGCGCGGTTCGGTGACCGGCGAGAGCGATCTGATCTTCTCGCGGGTGGACGCGGAGACCTTGCCCTGAACCTCCGGCTCCATCAGGTGCGAACCGCGCGAAGCCCCGCCCGCGCGCCGGAGTCTGGCGTGCGGGCGGGGCCGACTGCTGCGAGGGGACCTCAGTTCAGCGCGTGGTGCTCCGTCCAGTCCTCGCGGTACGCGACCAGGCGGGGCAGGACGTCCTGTTCGAGGCGGTCGGCCTGGGCGCGGAGGGTCGCGGCGAAGTCGGACAGGGCGGCGGGGTCGAGGGCCGGCGCCCACACGTCGTGGATCAGGTGGACGTGGGCGACGGGGAGCGCGGGGCGGCCCTCGTCGGGGTCGGGGCGGCACTCGATGTGGCCGGCGAAGACAGGCGTCTCCTCCCCCGGACCGTAGCCGCCGGGCGCCAGGCGGAGGGTCTCTCCGCGGACATGGCGGCGCTCGGCAAGCGGGGCACATGGGAGAGCCGGACCGACGCGAAGGTCCCGGCCCCGGCCGACATCGCGGCCCGACTCGGCATCGCCGAGGGCGACTTGACCGTCCGCACGGCCTACGAGTTCCTCGCGGACGGCAAACCCGTCCAGCTCTCGACCAGTTGGGAGCCCTACGCCCTCACGGCCGGCACCCTCGTCGTCCTCCCCGAGGGCGGCCCCCACGCCGGCCTCGGCGTCGTCCGCCGCATGGCCGAGATCGGCTTCACCGTCACCCGCGCGGTCGAGCAGCCCTCACCCCGCGCGGTGACCGCCGAGGAAGCCACCCTCCTGGGCGTCCAGAAGTCCACGCTGGCGACGCACATCGTGCGCACCTACTACGCGGAGGACGGCCGCCCGGTCGAGACAGCGGACATCGTGGTCCCCGCGCCGACCTGCGACATCGTCTACGAGGTCCCGGTCACGCCGTAGGACAACACGGCGGGCGTGAGGAGCGCAGCTTGTCGCCGGCCCCCACTGATCTCGAACCAGAGAACGGCCCCGCGGCGCGGGGAGCACATCAGGCCGATCCGGCTCCGCGACAACCTGATGGGAACAGCCCCGCGGGTACGGGGAGCACAGCAGCTCGGCCTCGCTCATGTCTCAGCCGCCGGGAACAGCCCCGCTCGCGCGGGGAGCACCTCCGCCAGGATTTCCCTCGCGAGACGTACCAGGGAACAGCCCCGCTCGCGCGGGGAGCACTACTCGCCGCGCGGCAGCGCGAAGCAGCACGGGGGAACAGCCCCGCTCGCGCGGGGAGCACGCCGGCTCCCTCCAGGGCGGCACGCACCCGGAGGGAACAGCCCCGCTCGCGCGGGGAGCACGGGAGATCACGAACTCAGGTGCAAGGGAACAGCCCCGCTCGCGCGGGGAGCACCACATGGTCAACCACCTCAAGAACCCCGAGACGGGAACAGCCCCGCTCGCGCGGGGAGCACCGCGAACGGCCCCGCCCGGGTTGGGCGGGGCCGGGAACAGCCCCGCTCGCGCGGGGAGCACAGCTGGGCGGCCCTGATGTGGAGTCCAATATTGGGAACAGCCCCGCTCGCGCGGGGAGCACAGATCGGACAACTCGTAATGCGTAGGTCTCGGGGAACAGCCCCGCTCGCGCGGGGAGCACGGCGACATCCGGCCAGCGGCGTAGTCCGCCGCGGGAACAGCCCCGCTCGCGCGGGGAGCACGTCCGGCACGGTGTGCGCGGTCGGGTCGTATGGGGAACAGCCCCGCTCGCGCGGGGAGCACACTGCGGCGTCTACCTCGGGGGCGGCCAGATGGGGAACAGCCCCGCTCGCGCGGGGAGCACGTGACGGCGGGGTTGTCCACGGTGATCGTCAGAGGAACAGCCCCGCTCGCGCGGGGAGCACTCCTTGCTGTGCTCAGCCATGACTCGCCCCCTGGGAACAGCCCCGCTCGCGCGGGGAGCACATCTTCTCGGAGATCAACAGGCACTCGTCGTCGGGAACAGCCCCGCTCGCGCGGGGAGCACGATGTTCCTCCTGACGGACTCCACCGGCTCCCGGGAACAGCCCCGCTCGCGCGGGGAGCACAGGGGGTCGCCGATGTAGTCCTGCCGGGCGTTGGGAACAGCCCCGCTCGCGCGGGGAGCACTGGAACAGCTCGTCCGGGTTGAAGACGCCCATGGGAACAGCCCCGCTCGCGCGGGGAGCACGGGGTCTTGGTCGTGCCGTAGGGGTGGTCGGAGGGAACAGCCCCGCTCGCGCGGGGAGCACCCTGGAGATCTCATGGCTGAGCCCACTTTTCCGGGAACAGCCCCGCTCGCGCGGGGAGCACTACCTCAGCGCGGCCAGCAGCGTTCCGCTGGCGGGAACAGCCCCGCTCGCGCGGGGAGCACCCGGTCGCGCCGCTGCCGGTGACCGCGGTGTAGGGAACAGCCCCGCTCGCGCGGGGAGCACCTACTCGGGGACCCCCACACGCGCAGGGTCGCGGGAACAGCCCCGCTCGCGCGGGGAGCACTTGACCGCGCCGCTCACGACCGCGGCGAGGTTGGGAACAGCCCCGCTCGCGCGGGGAGCACGCCCGCCTCGCTTCGCTCGGTTTGGGGGGAATGGGAACAGCCCCGCTCGCGCGGGGAGCACCCGGCCGAGGCGTCGCCGACGCCCATGACGAAGGGAACAGCCCCGCTCGCGCGGGGAGCACTGGCCCGGGATGAGTTCGAGGTCCGCGCGGACGGGAACAGCCCCGCTCGCGCGGGGAGCACGGGTTCTGGGGGATGATCCCCGGGACCCGGGTGGGAACAGCCCCGCTCGCGCGGGGAGCACCCGGCCGAGGCGTCGCCGACGCCCA